>JAFXPU010000005.1 GCA_017527675.1 Bacilli bacterium | reverse complement strand
AATATTATTCTATTTTTATATTAATTCATTCTTAATATTAGGATTAGATAATACATATACAAGTTCATCTATTTCTGATTCATTATTATAGAAGTATAAACTCATACGACAAGTATTTTTAATACCTAACTCATCTTTTAAAATTTTAGCACAATGATTACCTGCTCTAACACAGATATTATAATTATTTAAATAAATAGCTAAATCTTGAGCAAATATACCATCAATATTAAATGTAATTATACCTGTATCACTATCTTCATTATAAATAATAATATTTGGTACTTCCTTTAATTTTAAAATAGCATAATTTCTAAGGTTAATTTCATAATTATGAATGTTATCCATTCCAATATCCATTAAATACTTTAAAACCTTATTGAAACCTAAAACACCAGCTATATTAGGTGTACCAGCATCTAAGATATTTGGATAATCAACTAATTCAACAGCACCATCATAGGTAAATGAAGCATTCATACCTCCACCATAGATAATTGGTTTTATATCTTTTAAATAATCTTTTTTACTATATAAAACACCCACTCCAGTTGGACCACACATTTTATGAGCAGAAAATGCTAAAAAATCAATATCAAGATCTTTTACATCAACAGGCATGTGGGCAACACTTTGGGCACCATCTACCAAAACTAATATATTATTATCATGAGCTATCTTAGTTATTTCTTTAATAGGTCTTATATCACCAATTACATTAGTAACATGAGCAATTGATATTACCTTTGTTTTATTAGTTATTTTATTTTTTAAATCATCAAGATCTATTCGATGATGACTATCTAAATTAATATATTTAATAACTAAATCTTTTTCTTTAGCTAAATAGAACCATGGTAAAACATTAGAAGCATGTTCACTTTTAGTTAATAATATTTCATCACCAGAATTTAATTTATTTTTAAAATAACCAAATACTAATTTATTAATAGCATCAGTAGTATTATTAGTAAATGCTATTTGATCAGCATTAGCATTAATTAACTCTCCTACTAAGTGTCTTGTTTCTTCAAATAAAGTATCAACTCTAATTGAAATATCATAATCACCACGATGAGCATTTGCTGAATAATTATTATAATAATCAGCAGTTGCTTCCGATAGTATTTGTGGTTTTAAGGAAGTTGCACCATTATCAAAATAAATAATATTTTGCTTTAAAAAGTCAAAATCTTCTCTATGCATACTCACCTCCAATAATTTTTAATAATTTTATTAATTGTTTTTAAAAGTTTTTTATCTTCAACGTCACTTTCTAAAAATCCTTTAATTAATAAATTAGTAGCTTCTTTTTCATTTAAGCCACGTGTCATTAAATAAAAGATAATGTTATCATCAAATCTACCAATATAAGCAGAATGATTAGCTACTGAATCAAAGGAATCTATAAATAAATTTGGTTTAATCTCACATTTTTTATTTGCTAAATTAATTATTGTATTTTTTTGATCTGCTTTTGTTTCTTGATAATCCTTATCTATATAGGTTGATACTTGAACTAAAACATTACCAGTATAATTTATAATATTATTTTTAATCATACTTTCAGTTTTGGAAGCCTGATGATTAACAACTATATCATATGTTTCATTTGTTTTAGCAACACTTTTAAAATTATAATCTGCTTTAGCTTCTTCTTTAGCAAGATTTATTATTAATCCTTCTTTTGCTTGAATACAATCATTTATTTTATCTATACTAATTTTACTTTTATAACCTAGATTAACTGTTGTTTTTATTTTAGCTTTATTAAGTATACTTATAATATTAACAAATGTAGTAACATTATCAGCAACATCAATCACTAAATCTAGTTTTAAATCATCAAGACGATTAAATTCTAATAAAATATCACAATTCTTTTTAACATTTAAATTGATTTTAGTAATATCAAATAATGATTTTGCTTTATGATATGTTATTTCTACTTCTGTTTTTTTAAGACGAGTAATAAGTTCATCTTCTAATATTATCTTATTCATAATTTTATTTTTCCTCTATAACAGATGAACTATCTTTATTTAAAAATTCTTCATAACCATTTTCTTCAATATATTTAACAAGCTTAAAATCACCAGTTTTTTTAATTGTTCCATCAACTAATATATGAACATAATCAGGTTTAATATAATCTAATAATCTTTGATAATGTGTTATAAGTAATAAACCACATTTAGATTTTTTATAGTAATCCATACAATCATTACCAATTATTTTTAAACTATCAACATCAAGTCCAGAATCAATTTCATCTAAAATAACGACATCAGGTTTTAAAATATTCATTTGTAATATTTCATTTTTCTTTCTTTCACCACCAGAAAAACCAACATTAACACCACGATGAATCATTTCTGGATTCATTTTTAATTTTTCAATATTTTTATCTATATCTTTAATTAAATCATATAGTTTAAAATTTTCTTTATCTTTAGTAAGTTTTGCAGTTCTTAAAAAATCAGCATTAGATACTCCTTCAATTTCTACTGGATATTGCATACTTAAAAATATACCTAAACGCGCCCTTTCATCAGTTGGTAAATTAGTTATATCAATATCATCATAATAAATATGTCCTGATACTATTTCATAATTTGGATCACCTAAAATAACTTTCGATAAAGTAGATTTACCAGCTCCATTAGGTCCCATAATAGCATGAATCTCACCAGTTTTAATTTTTAAAGAGAAATCTTTTAAAATTGTTTTACCTTTAATTCTTGCTTCAATGTTTTCAATTTTTAATGTATGCATATTATCAACTCCAAGAATAATTATACTATATATTATTAAAAATTTGAATAAAAATATTTTATTTTATTCATAATATAAATGAATATACTCGCCATGTATTCACGTCGAAAAAAAGTGCATAGCACTTTTTTTTATGATATAATGATTATGGTGATGATATGGAAAAGGATATATTTTGCAAAATTATCGATGGTGAAATTCCATCATACAAGATTTATGAAGACGACGATTTAATGGCATTTTTAGATATTAATCCTGAAGCAAATGGTCATACTTTAATAATACCTAAAAAACATTATACTGATATTTATGATCTTGATAGTGTACTATTTACACATATCTTTAGTGTAGCTAAAACGCTTTCTAAAAAGATTGTTGATACGTTAGGTGCAAGTGGTGTAACATTTACACAAAACAATGGTGACCCACAATTAGTTAAACACTTTCATCTTCATATAATACCCTACTATGTCAATAACGAGTTAATTGACGTAAAAGAAATTTTTAATAAATTAAAAGACTAAAAAATTTCCCTTAAGACATTTCCCGGGCAATAAAAAAACAGTGTCAATTTTTGACATTGTTTTTTTGTTAATTTGCTGTCTATTTAATTGCTTCTTTTCTTGATAAATTTAGACGTCCATGTTGATCATATCCTAAACATTTAACGATAATTTCATCACCAACTTTAACAACATCTTCAACCTTTTCTGTACGTTCTACAGCAAGTTGAGAGATATGAACCATACCTTCACACCCAGGCCATAATTCTACGAAACATCCTTTATCAATTATTTTAACAACTTTACCATTATAGATTTTATCTACTTCTGGTTCACGAACGATATCTAAAATCATTTCTTTTGTTTTATTAATTATATCTCTATCTGAATGATAAATAATTACACGGCCATCATCTTCAAGTTCAACTTTAACAGCATTAATATCTGTTACAGCTGTAACATTTGATGCTTCTAAAATAATCTTAGTAATTGTTTCTCCACCCTTACCAATAACTTCTTTAATCTTTAATGGATTAATTGTGAAGATTTCAGTCTTTGGAGCATATTTTGAAACTTCAGCACGTGGAGTAGCAATTTGTTTTTCCATAACATCAAGTATTTCCATACGAGCAACTTTTGCTTGAGCTAAAGCTTCTTTTAAGATTTGTTTAGTAATACCTTTAATTTTGATATCCATTTGAAGAGCACAGATACCTTCACGAGTACCAGCAACTTTAAAGTCCATATCTCCTAAATGATCTTCCATGCCTTGAATATCAGTTAAGATTGTATATTCATCACCATAAGTAATTAATCCCATAGCAATACCTGCAACAGGTGCTTTAATTGGAACACCAGCTGCCATTAAAGACATACATCCAGCACAAATAGTTGCTTGTGATGAAGAACCATTAGATTCTAAAATTTCAGATACTACACGAACTGTATATGGAAATTCATCTTCAGAAGGCATAACTTGAAGTAATGCTCTTTCACCTAAAGCACCATGACCAATTTCACGTCTACCAGGTGAACCATATCTTCCTGTTTCACCAACAGAGAATGCTGGGAAGTTATAATGTAACATAAATCTTTTTTCAGCCTCTAAAGAAATACCATCTAAAATTTGCATATCATTTAAAGCACCTAAAGTTGTAACAACAAGTGCTTGAGTTTGACCTCTTGTAAATACGGCTGAACCATGAGTACGTGGTAAAATATCAATCTCAGTTGATAATGGTCTAATTTCTGTCATAGCACGACCATCAGCACGAGTCTTTTCTTTTACAACGATAGTTCTAAATATTTCATATTCAATTTCTTCTAAGACAAGTTTAACTTTGGTAATTAAGACTTCTAAGTCTTTTTCTTTCATCTTATCTTCATTTTCAGTTGTATATTTATTAACTATATCTTCTTTTACTTTATCAATAGCAGCATATTTTTCTAATTTATCTTTAATTCTTAATGCTTCATTTAATTTATCTGTAGCTTGAGCAGCAATTTCTGCTTTAAAATCATCAGTAATTTCCAAAACTTCATATTCCATTTTTTCTTTACCAATTTCTTTGATGATTTCTTCTTGGAATGCACATAATTCTTTAATTGCTTCATGACCAAACATTAATGCTTCTAACATATCATCTTCAGAAACTTGTTTAGCTCCTGCTTCAACCATGTTAATAGCATCTTTTGTACCAGCTACTGTTAAATCAATATCAGATACTTCTAATTCAGCAGGTGTTGGGTTAATAATAAATTCACCATTAACACGACCTACTTTAACACCAGCAATTGGACCATCAAATGGAATTTCAGAAATTGATGTTGCAAGTGATGAACCAAACATTGCAGTCAATTCAGGTGAATTATCTGTATCAACTGATAATACAGTATTAACAACTTGAACTGCATTTTTAAAGTTTTCTGGGAACATTGGACGCATTGGACGGTCAATCATACGAGCAGCAAGTGTAGCAGCATCTGTTGGACGACCTTCTCTTTTAATAAATCCACCAGGAATTTTACCAACTGAATATAATTTTTCTTGGTAAATTACCATTAATGGGAAGAAATCTGATAAAACATTAGCTGTTTTTTCAACAACAACAGTAGATAAAATAACAGTATCACCATATCTTACTAAAACAGCACCATTTGCTTGTTTTGCATATTCTCCATTTTCTACAACAATTTTTCTTCCTCTAAAATCTAATTCAAATACTTTTTTCATATAAACTCCTTCCAAATTAAAGACACTCAAAAAAGAGTGTCTATGTTTTTCCTTAAATTGTTATTTTCTTAAGCCTAATTCCTTAACTATTTTACGGTATCTAGTAACATCGTTTTTAATTAAATAGTTAAGTAAGCTTCTTCTTTGACCAACTTTTCTTAAAAGACCTCTTTTAGAATGATGATCTTTTTTATGTTCTTTGAAATGTTCTGTCAAAGTATTAATTTCTTCAGTTAAAATTGCAATTTGTACTTCAATTGAACCAGTATCTTGTTCATTAGCACCAAATTTTTTAACTAATTCTGCTTTCTTTTCTTTTGTTAAAGCCATCTTAATTCCTCCTTTATTTATATATACGCTTACACCTAGTAGACGTTGGAGAATCGTATACCAAGTACAAGTACATATTAACTATACACTATTTTGTCTTTAATTGCAACACTTTTTTGCTAATTTATCTTAGTTAAAACATAATCATAGTCAAGTGTATTAAATATTGCATTACAATAATCACATTTTCCCGTTTTTGAGATATCCATTGAAGCACCACAATTAGGACAATGTCGTGAAGGTTCTAAAGGTTTAGCATCAATCTTTTTTATAAAGGTTAATATATCATGTTGTTCTTTTCTATGATCATTTACTCCCCTTTTAATTTTCTTTGAATCTTCATCAATAACATAATCTAGAAAACGAGTTAACATATCAACTTCAACTATTATAAAATTTTCATCAATTTTAATATTTCTAATATTAGATGAAGCTATATTAAATTCACCATACATTTGAATTTCATGATTATTTTTTAAATCATTAACAATATTCTCATAATAATTATATATATTATCTGATATTTTATGTTTAACAATATCCATATCACGTTTCATAATAGCAGAATGAAGCATAACATATATATTATCTACTTTAGTTAAAAACATAGCATTAGTAATTGTATTATCATAATCAGCAATATTCATAATTACCTCCTAGTTTGTTCTAACATTTTTTTCTTTGTTAATACCCAGTTATCACTACCATGAACAACTACTGATTTACAAGATGAACAAATACTTGAAGCACCACTATCTAATTTAGCACCACAGTTTGGACAATTATCAACTTTACCATCTATAGTACGTACAAAAGTCATCATATAAATATAATCATTAAGATATTTAGGATTACCTCTAACAACTTTTTCTTTACCATTTTTATTTTGAACTATATAATCACGACAAGTAACTTCCATACGAATGTATAACTCTTCAGCATTACCATTTATAACATCATTAGTAACAATCATACGATGGAATTCAATATCATCCATTACATTTCTTTGATTTAATTGAATTAAAGAATCAATTTGCATTTGATATGAATTATATAATTCATCAGATAGTTTACTTCTAACAGGTCCTAAATTATTATTTGACCATGCAATTTGGACATCTTTATAAATATTAAATAATTTTGTTTGTAATTCATTAGTATTTAAATCATCAAATTTACCATTTAATTCAAAATAATTAAAGTTACTAGTTCTTCCTTTGGTTCTTTTTCCGGTAAAGGCAATAATTGGTACACCAAAGAATAAGAAACTAAAATATCCCATAGAAAAGCATGTAATAAAGAAATAACTTCCATATAAGATATTACCTAAAATATATAATAAGGCAATTATAATTGTTAAATAAATACTTCTATTTCCAATACTTTTTCTTTTCATATAACTATTTAATATTAAAGTTAAAATAATTGAAACAATAACATAAATAGCTCCATCAAAATGATAATCAATATGTTTTCCAGAATATGAACCACCACCTGATGATGAACCATAATCATAATCATATGATGATGAACTATAATCATAAGATGAAGACGAATCCCATGATGAACCAGACGAATCATATGATGAATCAAAACCGGAATCAGCATGCAAATAATTCATATTAAACAATAAAGAAATGTTTAAAAGCATAAGTGCTATAAACATTTTTATTATAGTATTATTTTTATAATTCATAAAACACCTTCTAAATTATTTTTGCTCTTTTTGTATCAATATGTACTCTTTGCACTAAAGCAAGAGATACAAGTAAAGCAATAACAAAACTACCACCATATGATAAGAATGGAAGTGGTACACCTGTTAAAGGAATAAGACCAAACATACCACCTAGATTAATAAAAACGTGAAGGAAAATAAAAGTTGCAACACCTAAACATATATATCTACCTGTTAAGGTTGAGGCATAAGTTGCTAATTTCAAAACACGCCATATTATAACTACATAGCATAAAATAATTAATAAACCGACTATAAAACCATATTCTTCTGAAATAATTGCAAATACCATATCTGTATGTGGTTCTGGTATATACGAATATTTTTGAGTACTTTTACCAATTCCAACACCAGTTAATTTACCTCTATTAATAGCAATAAAGGCATTACAAACTTGATATCCTTCTCCTTTATACTTTGATGTTTGACAAGGATTAAAATAATTTAAACGGCTTGACTGAGCACCTGATAATAAAGATCCTTTAGCAAGAACATAAAATAAAGCTAAACATAATATTGCAACACCTATCCATTTAATAGCAAATATTTTATCTTTTTTTGATAAAGGGCTAAAAATAAACATTGCTAAAAATGAACCAGCAATAATAGCACAAGTACCAATATCTTTTTGAACAAAGACAATAGCAGGTATCAAAAAACCAGCAATTAAAATAATAAATATTATTTTTTCATGATCAGTTTTTGGATTTTGTAATGGTTTTTGAAAAAATTCAAATAAGAAGGCAACTGTTAAAATTAATATTGGCTTTGAAAACTCCGATGGTTGAAATTTAATAGGTCCCATTGGTAACCAGTTTGTCGCACCTCTAGTAAAACCACCATAAATAATGGCCATTATATTTAAAACAACTGCCCCAATAAATAATATTGGAATATATTTATATAATCTTTTTAAAGGTAAAAACATAATAATTAAAGATGGTACTAAACCTATAATAATCATACTTAATTGACGATAAAAATAATAATAAATAGATTCATCAACCATTTTATTAGTTACTTCTTGGCTAGATACAGTAACAATATTAAAAAGACCAAACATACATAATATTATGGTAATAAAAAGTAATATTTTATCGCAGTCTTTAAAAGCCTTTTTAATAAACATATATCTCACCTTTCCCTAATAAATATAATATCATATTATTAGTTGTTTTTCTAGTTATTTATACTTACCATTTACACATTATTTAAATAAAATATAGTAAGTTAGGAGGTAATTTATGTATTACTATGGTGGATACCAAGGTTATGGTGCATATCCTGCTGGTGGTTATACTAATAACACTGGTTATGGATATGGTGGAGCTATAATCTTAGTATTATTTATCTTACTTGTAATTGTTATTGGTGCACGTGCATTTGATAACAATAATTGCAGACATTAGTCTGCAATTTTTTATTTTATAATTAAATGTGTTGGCGTATCTACATTAAGATATGGAATTAATTTTTTGGGTATAAATTTTAAATTATCTAATTCAGTTAAATTAAACCATTTAAAATATACTTCTCCATCATTAGCATCATTAGTTTTAAATTGATTATCACTTGTTTCATCATAAATAACTGAATAATAATAACCTAGTTCATGATATAAACGACCATCTGGTAAATTAGTTATTACTTCAGCACTAAATTTAAAAGTAACATCTTTATTCAAATTTAATTCTTCTACTAATTCTCTTTTAATAGCATCATAGGAATCTTCACCTGTATGCATTCTCCCACCCGGTAACATATAAATATCTTTTACTTTTTGTAGTAATATTTTTGTTTTATTGCTATTTAAAATAATAGCAGCTGTACGAACACCAAAACGCACATTATCATCAATTATTGTTAAATCCATATTATCACCTATTTACATTATATCTTATTTATTTATCCTTTACAAATAAAATATTTATGATATAATTAACTGAGGTGGTTTTATGTTTAAAAAATTAAATATTTTAGATGAAAAAGATCCACATTTAAGAAAAAAAAGTGTTGATGCTACTTTTCCATTATCTAAAGAATATAAAAAAACAATTCAACGTATTATTGATGAATTAACATATAGTCAAATTGAAGAATACTCTAAAAAGTATGATTTACGTCCAGGTATGGGTCTTGCTTTTCCTCAACTTGGTATTAATGAACGTATTATAGTAATTGTTCATGAAGTTGAAGAAGGTATATTTGATAATTATGTATTCATTAATCCAAAAATAGTTAGTTATTCTGCTGAAGAAATAGCTGCTGAAGAAGGTGAAGGTTGCTTATCTGTTAATCGTGAAGTTGAAGGACATGTTAAAAGATATGCTCGAGTTACTGTTGAAGGATATGATGAAGATGGAAATAAAATATCTGTACGTGCTCGCGAAGAATTAGCAATAGCATTCCAACATGAAATAGATCATTTAGATGGAATATTATTTTATGATCGAATTGATCCTAAAAAACCATTCTATAATGAAAATGAATTAAGACTAATATAAAAATAAAAAGCTTATGGTTTAAGCTTTTTATTTTTGTCTTCTTGAATTTCTTTAGCTTTAATATATGGTTCAATATCAAGTTCATAAATTGAATCACATAATTTATTCATATAGAAGAAATATAAATCATCATAATCTTCTTTTATAATGCCTTTAAATAAGGCTTTTTTATATTCTTCTATTTCATCCTTTTTAATATAAATTGGCGGTAAATTACGGGCTTTAAACATTAAATTTAAAAGTCCTCTAAATGTTCTTTTATTACCATCCATAAAAGGTTGATACTTAATTAAATCAGTTGTTAATCTAATAGCATAAAAGATATATTCCATTAAATTATCTGATTCTAAATATCTATTAAATTCTTCTTTTTTAGCAAATGATGCTAAACTATTTATAAACTAAGAAGCATCAGAGGCTTTAGGTACATTATAATCAACGTTTTGAAATTTAACATCATCTTGATTATCGTTTATTCTAAGTACCCCACCTATTTTTGATTTATAATTTAAACCAGCTAATTGTTGTTGTTTTACTCTTGCTTCGGTAATCTTAGATACTTCTTTTTTTTCTTTTGCTTCAGCAAATAATTGTTGAATTTCTAAATTTAATTTTTCTTTTTGTTCAATAATATCTTTATTATTCTTATCATCAGTTGGTTTCCATAATTTAAAATTAATTTCTAAAGCAGCAACAAATAAATTAAGATTATTTATATCAAATTGTTGAATATAATCATAAACAATTCTTACTCCTTGTATTTGTTCTTTAGTATCATTTTTTTCAACTTGAGACTCAGTTTTAATATATTTTCTTTTAAATGATTCAATGATGGTATCATAATTAGGTTCAACAGCTTTAGAATATAAAGTTAAAGCTTTTTCTAACAAAGTATATAATTGTTTATATTCTTTTAAATCTTTTTTATTTTCTACTTTTAATAATTCATCATATTGGTTTTTTAAAAGAATTAAAGATTCAAAAGTTGTACTAACAAATTCTTTTGTATATTCTTCTATTTTAGTATCATCTAAAAGGTTTGACATAAAATCACCTCATTAATAAGACATATTATAGCATATTTTTTAATTTTTACCATATTTTTTTACAAATTCTTCATAATTTAATTCAGTATCAATAATGGTACCATCATCATTTAT
This sequence comes from Bacilli bacterium, assembly GCA_017527675.1. Classification (GTDB taxonomy): domain Bacteria; phylum Bacillota_I; class Bacilli_A; order RF39; family UBA660; genus RGIG6635. The sequence continues at coordinate 39,699 of JAFXPU010000005.1, read as the reverse complement.
TTTAATTACACGATTAGCTACATTTTCAATTAAATGTTGATCATAACTACTAAATACTATTGATCCTTTAAAATTTAACATACCATCTGCTAAAGCTGTAATAGATTCCATATCTAAATGATTAGTTGGCTCATCAAATAATAATACATTAGAACGTGCTAACATCATTTTAGATAACATACAACGAACTTTTTCCCCTCCTGATAAAACATTTACCGATTTTAAACTTTCTTCGCCTGAAAACAACATACGTCCTAAAAAGCTTCTAATAAATGTTTCATCTTTATTATCAGAAAAATTTCTTAACCATTCAACCATATTATCATTAGTTTCAAAAAACGGATCATAGTTTTTAGGATAATAAGCTGTAGTTACAGTTGTACCTACTTTCATTTCTCCTTCAAATTCTGTATCAACACCTGCTAATATATTTAAAAGAGCTGTTTTAGCTATTTCGTTATTGCCAAGTAAAATAATTTTATCACCAGGTTTAATAGTAAAACGAACATTAGATAGAATACCTGGTTTAGTTATTTTATTTAAATAAATAACCTCTTTACCAAGAGTACGTTCTATTTCAAAATTAATAAATGGATAACGTCTAGATGATGGTTTAATTTCATCTAAAACTATTTTTTCTAGAGTTTTCTTTCTACTAGTTGCTTGTTTAGATTTTGAAGCATTAGCCGAAAATCTTCTAATAAATTCTTGTAATTCTTTTATACGTTCTTCTTTTTTCTTATTTGAATCGCGCATTTGTTGTTGAATTAATTTACTAGATTCATACCAAAAATCATAGTTACCTGTAAATAAAGTAATTTTATTATAATCTATATCAACCATATGAGTACATACTTTATTTAAAAAATAACGATCATGAGATATAACAATAACTGTATTTTTAAAGTTAATTAAAAACTCTTCTAACCATTCTTTAGAATCAAGATCAAGACCATTAGTAGGTTCGTCTAAAAGCAAAATATCTGGATCACCAAACAATGCACGAGCAAGCATTACTTTTACTTTATCTGATTCTTTTATATCACGCATAAACTGATTATGTAATTCCGTTTTAACACCTAAACCAGCAAGTAAGATAGCAGCATTAGCTTCAGCTTCCCAACCATTATGTTTTAAAAACAAATCTTCTAAAATACCAGCACGAATACCATCTTCATTAGTAAAGTCTTCTTTCATATATAAAGCTTCTTTTTCCGTCTTGATATCATATAATTCTTTATCACCCATAATAACTGTATCAATAACTGTATAATCATCATAAGCATTATGGTTTTGAACTAAAACAGATACCCTTTCATCTTTACCAACAATAACTTCTCCTTTTGTTGATTCTATTTCACCTGATAATATTTTTAAAAAAGTTGTTTTACCAGCACCATTAGCACCAATAATACCATAGCAATTATCATTTTCAAATTTTAAATTAACATTTTCAAATAAAACTCTTTTACCAAATGTTAATCCTACATTTTCAACTATTAACATAAATTCCTCCTAAAAAAAAGAAATTAAATTTCTTTTTATTTTTTATTATTATAACATGTCATGACATTTGATAAAAGTGATGCTATTGTCATTGGTCCAACACCACCTGGTACTGGGCTAATATATGAGGCTTTTTTAGATACTGAATCGAAATCAACATCACCACATAATTTATCATCTACACGATTAATACCTACGTCAACAACAACGCATCCTTTTTTAACCATATCACCTGTAAGTAATTTAGGTACTCCAGCTGCAACCACAATAATATCCGCATTCTTTGTATATTCTGCTAAATCAGCTGTTTTAGAATGACAAATTGTAACAGTTGCGTTTTCATTTAACATTAAGCTTAAAAGTGGTCTACCAACAAGTTTTGAGCGCCCAATAATAACTACATTTTTACCTTCTAATTCAACTTCATATTTTTTAAGTAAAGTCATAATACCAAGTGGTGTACAAGGTACTAATGTCTTTTTACCATTCACAAGTCTACCTGTATTAATATCAGTTAAACCATCTACATCTTTTGAGTTAATAATTGTATTTAATATTCTTTTTTCATTATACTTTTCAGGAATTGGAAGTTGAACAATAATACCATTAACATATTCATCATTATTTAATTCTTTTATTTTATTAATAATAGATAGTTCTGGAGTATCATCATCATATTTAAAATGTCTAAAATAAATTCCTACTTCTTGACAAGCTTTTTCTTTGTTTTTGATATAAACATTAGAAGCATCATCATCCCCTATTTGAATAACAGCAAGGGATGGACGTATCATACATCCTTTTATTTCAGTTTTAATATCCACTCGTATTTCTTGGGCTAATTCTTTACCATTTAATAATTCCATAATTCCTCCTTAAATTGGATATTTATCAGTTAAAGCAAGTACATTGCTTCTTAACTCATTTTGAATATCTAAATTATCCTTATTTTTTAAACATTTACTAATTATTAAACCCACCTGATGAAAATCATCTTTTGTAAATCCCCTAGTTGTCATTGCAGCAGAACCTAAACGAATACCACTTGTAATAAATGGTTTTTCTGTATCATATGGTATAGTATTTTTATTTACAGTAATTAAAATATTACCAAGTAGTTTTTCGGCTTCTAAACCAGTTAAACCAATACTTTTAACATCTAATAAAATTAAATGATTATCAGTTCCATTACTAACTATTCTAAATCCTTCAGCTTGAAGTGTATCAGAAAGTTCTTTAATATTTATTAATACATTTTTTATATATTCTTTAAATTCAGGTTGTAAAGCTTCGTAGAAACATTCTGCTTTAGCAGCAATAACATGCATCAAAGGTCCACCTTGAATACCTGGGAATACTGTTTTATTTATTTTAGTAATTATTTCTTCATTATTTGTTAATATTAATCCTCCACGAGGCCCTCTTAAAGTTTTATGAGTTGTTGATGTTACAACATCTGCATAGTCAACTGGATTTTCATGAAAACCTGCAGCAACAAGTCCAGCAATATGAGCCATATCAACCATTAAGTATGCTCCTACTTTATCAGCAATATCTCTAAATTTTTTAAAATCAATTTTGCGTGAATAAGCAGATGCACCAGCTATAATCATCTTAGGTTTTTCATTTATTACTATTTTTTCTAATTCATCATAATCGATTAATTCAGTATCTGGACTAACTTTATAATCAATTATTTCATAATCAATACCTGAAAAACTCATATGATGACCATGTGTTAGATGTCCACCATGAGAAAGGTTCATACCTAATACTTTATCTCCTGGTTCAAGTAATGAACGATAAACAGCCATATTTGCAGCAGATCCGCTATGAGGTTGAACATTAGCATATTTAGCATTAAATAAACGACATGCATATTCTATTGCCTTGGATTCAAATATATCAATATATTCACAACCGCCATAATATCTTTTGCCTGGATAACCCTCAGCATATTTGTTTGTTAAAATACTCCCTTGTAATTCTAATATATCTTTAGATACATAGTTTTCTGAAGCAATTAACTCAATATTATGTAGTTGTCTTTGTTTTTCTTTTTCTAAAGCATCTTTCAAAATAATATCCATTTTCATCAGCTCCTATATAAATTATAACAAATCTAAATACGTTTTTTACAAAAAGTGTCATTTGCTTTACAAATGAGTGTAAACAAAAAAACTAGCAAGCTAGTTTTTAATTAATATGAAAATCCAAATAATATGTTTTATAATCATCAGGTAAGTATAATAAATCACATTTATTTTCTGTTATTTCTTCTCCTGGCGATGGTGTTCTAAATTGACTTAGTATTTTAGTTGTACCATCAGGAAATGTATAATTAGTTGTTATTTGATACATCCTTTGACCATTTATAAACATTGAAGATAATTTCGTTTCACAATCAATATTCTTAACTAATATACCACCTGTTTTTAAGGCCTCAATTTTTTTCTTTTGTTTATAATATGACCAAACTAATCCTCCACCTAAACCCAGAAATACAAATGCACTAAAATAAAATGCATAGATAGCTGGTCCAAATAAATCTTTAATAGGAACCATACAATGATTATTATCATCAAAATAGATTCTTTTAATTTTAAATTTACTTGTTGATGATGCAGATGGTTCACATTGATATTCTTTTTTCTTATATTCATAAGTTACTTTTGCATGATATTCACCATCTTGATCAATTCTCCATTCAATATTTTCAGGAATAGTTTCATGTTTAAAAAATGTTTTGGGAGAATAAACTAGAAAAAACATTATTGCTGACCATATAAGGCCAATAACAATAAATATCCAACCAACAACAGCAACAGCTTTACTTGAATTCATTTTAATATTATACATATAATCACCTATTAATATTATACCATAAAAAAAATCTCAAAAGAGATTTTTTATTTAAATTATTGTTGTACAGCAGTTCCACATTCTGTACAGAATTTTGCACCAGCTGGTAATTCATTACCACAATTAGTACAGAATACTTTTGCAGGTGCTTCAGCAGGAGCTTCTACTGGAGCCTCAGCTGGAGCTTCAGCAGGTGCTTCAACTACTTCATTGTTAGTTCCACATTCTGTACAGAATTTACCAACTAAAGCAGCACCACAGTTTGAACATACTTTACCTGTTTCAGCTGGCGCAGCAGGAGCAGCAGGAGCTGGAGTTGCAACAGCAGCAGCAGGTTGAACTGGTTGTGCAGGTTGAACTGGAGCTTGAGCAGCAGCTGCCATTTCAGCATTACCTTGCATAAATTGTGTATTATTTTGAACATTTCCTGCAGTATTACCAAACATACCACCAGATGCCATGTTCATCATACCAATACCCATAAATCCATTCATTGCACCGTTTGGATTATTAGCAGCACCTTGAACAGCATTTGAGTATGCACCAACAAGTGTACCTTGTTGAGAGAATTGATCTCCACCAAGTTCGTAGTTGTCCATTTTTGCTTGAGACTCTTCATCAACTGAAACGTTTTCAATAACGAATGAAACTAATTGAATACCACGACGACGAATATTTTCATCAAAAACGTTTTCATCCATAGCTTTTTTAATTTCATCAGTTTTACTTTGAAGTTCCATAACTTCAATTTTATATTTATCAGAACCAAGACCATTCATAACATTTGAGAATGCTCCAACGATTTCTGATCTCATTTGTTCATTAACTTCATCTTTTGTGTATTTTTCAGCAGTACCAGCTAATTCTTGCATAAATGCAAATGGATCACAAATTTTGAAAGTATAAGTACCAAAACATCTAACTTTAACATTCATAGCAATGTATCCGCCAGTTCTTGGATTTAATTGAGGATGTCCCCAATCCTTATACATAATTGGTTGAGATGTACCAAATTTATTTTTAGTAATTTCTTTTAAATTGAAGAAGAATACATATTGTTCTTTTGAAGTAGCTCCATTATATGTAAATCTTGTCCACATTTCTTTGAAGAATCCACCGAAATCACCAGCAAATAATGATGGAGATGATGATGAATCAAATGTGTAAAAACCTTCTTCTGCAGTAGCATCTAATATACGACCATTATCATAAATGATAGCACATTGACCTGGACCAACAATGATTGTTGAACCATTAGTAATTACCTTACTAGGTGTAGTTTTTCTAACCATTAATGTGTCGCTATCCATGTCTTCACATCTAATGGCCTCTTTCCATTGGTCAGATAATGTAGATGATACTGAACCAACGGCAGCTTTAATTAAACCCATAAATCATCCTTCTTTCTATTCTATTTTTTTTCAGGTTTATATACAAAATAATTTCTTATTTTATAACTAATACTCATTATATGAACTCATAAACCATGCCTTAAGATTAATATCCTTGATAACAGCTCCACAATAAGCACAATTCTTATCACCTAATGTTTTAATAGCTGCTCCACAATTAGGACAGGTTATGCCATATACCTTTTTACTCTTTGTAAATAATTCCTCATCAATTATATAGATAAACTTAACTATATATCTTGTTTGATAATTATCTTTACTCTTAACAAGTCTACCATCTTGATATTTCTTATATGTATATCTAAGTGATACGGCTATTTCAATAATAGCCTCAGCTTGTTCTTTTTTATAACTTTTAATAGCAAAATTATTAAATACTATATCATTATATTCAACTTGTATATGATCATTGTTATAATCTTCTATTTCTTTTTTAACTATATCATATAAAAGTGGCATATCACTAAAACCATCCATAGAACTATTTTCTAAAGCACTAAAAATTGTTCTTAGATTCTTTTCCGTTCTGGTATATAATTCTTCTTTATTAAATTCTTTAAAATCTCTTATAATAGATGGTTCAAGTAATCTTGTCATACCAGATATACTTTTTTCACTATTTTTTAGTTCATTAGAAGATTTTTTTATCTCATTTAATATATTGCCATTAAATCCAGCTTTTTTTAACATTATTTTTATCTTAAAATATACTGCTAAAGCTATAAAAATAAGTAAAGCAACAATTGATAATACAATAATCAAAACTATTTCTAAAAATCCCATAATTATTTATTATCATCTATTCTACCAATATTAAATATGCTAGAATCTCCTATTATTTTTGTTTTATCTCTTCCATCTTGATTTAATTGATTTTTATAATTATCAATTTCATCAACAGATGTTGAGAAAAATTTATGTTCATTTACTCTATTATCATCATATGATTGTCCTGAAACTGAACTATATGAACCATCAATAGAATTATTAAATACATCTTCATCATCTTCATATGGTAATTCATCATCTAAAGCGCTATATGAATCAGGATTACTTTGATATATTTCATTATTAGTATTTGCATTAGCAAATAAACTAGTAGTTGGATTAACAGCTGGTTCTTGATAACTTGGCATAGTTAAATAAAAACCATTATCTGCAAGTTCCTTTTGTTCAGTTGTTAGTATTTGTGATGGTTTTTCATCATCAAATATAATTGAGTTTTGAACATTACTAGTGTTATTGATATCTATCGGATTATCCATAAATTTAGAAATGTGTTCACCATTACTAACTGGTAACTCTCCAACAGGTTCAACTACAGGAGTATAATAATCTTCAACTACTTGTTGCTCAACTTTATTATTGTCTTTTTTCTTTGAAAACATATTCATAAGTCCCATATTATCACCCACCTATCATAACATTATAATTTTATCAAAAATTTCATATTTTTGCAAGTTTTTTATTCATGTTCATGGCAATGACAATCGTCATCACAATCGCATCCACCATTTAAATTTTCATCTAAGAAAAAGACTAAATCATTTAATTCGACTTTATACTCTTCTTTAGTTTTATTATTCTTAACAGTTAAGACATTAGTTTTTTCTTCATCTTCACCAATAATAATAACAAATAAACTATTTAAACGATCAGCTTGTTTAAAATTAGATTTCAAATTACGAGAATTATAATCAATATCAGCTCTAAAGCCAGATAATCTTAAAGCATTTAAAATAGTTAAAGAATAAGTTAAATTAACATCACTCATTGGAGCTATATAACAATCTAATGTATCATTAATTGGTAATTCAATTTTTTCATATTCTAAAGCAGTTAATAATCTTTCAAGTCCTAAAGCAAAACCAACACCAGGTGTTGCTGGTCCATCAATCATCTCAACAAGTTTATCATATCTTCCACCACCACATAAAACATTTTGAGCACCAAAACCTTCAACAGAAGCTTCAACCTCAAATACTGTATGTGAATAGTAATCTAATCCACGAACAACAGATGGATTAACAACATAATCAATATTCATAGCAGCTAAGTATTTTTTAACATCTTCAAAATATTTTAAAGATTCTTCATTTAAACAATCAATTGTCTTAGGAGCATTTTTAAAATAATCCTTATTATTATCAACCTTACAATCAAGGATTCTTAGCGGATTCTTTTCAAAACGCGCACGACAATCTTCACATAAATCATCTAAATGTGGTTTAAAATATTCTTTTAAAGCCTCACGATACTTATTTCTTGATTCAGTATCACCAAGGGAATTAATATTAACTTTAATACCTTTTAATCCTAATATTTTATATAAATTAACTGGTATAGATATTACTTCAGCATCAGCTGCTGGTGATTGAGTTCCTAATACTTCGACACCAAATTGATAGAATTCACGAAATCTACCAGATTGTGGTCTTTCATATCTAAAGTTAGGTCCAAAATACCATGCTTTAACTGGTACAGAATGATTACCATACATTTTATTTTCAATAAAACTACGTACAATACCTGCTGTACCTTCTGGACGCAAAGTATTTTCACGATTACCACGATCAGTAAAATCATAAGTTTCTTTAGTTACAATATCAGTTGTATCTCCTACTCCTCTATGAAATAATTCTGTTGCCTCAAATATAGGAGTACGAAAATACTCATAATTATAAGCCTCCATTAAATTTTCTAATAATCTTTGTAAATATAATATTTTTTTACCATATTCACCATAGACATCATACGTTCCTTTTGGTCTTTGTATCATATATAATCCTCCTTAAGATTTGATTAAATCATCAACTAATTTAACCATATTATCTGTATTACTAACATATTTTTTAGGTTTAAATGTTTTAGTTTTTTCAATCATTTTCTCTAAATGAGATATATCCCTTAAATTTAAAATATAACCTGCATTAGAAAAATTCTCAACAATTTGCAATTGATGATCATTATGATGTTCATTATATTTTGATAAACGAGCAATAGCAATAATTTTTTTATTTCTTTTTAAACCATCAATAATTGAACCTACTCCTCCGTGAGTAATAAGCAAATCACATTTATTCATTAATTTATTAAAATCATCCATCGGAATCAAATCAAATATTTCCATATTTTTGGACTCATAATCAGCTGAATCACCAGCTTGAACAACAACTTTATCCTTTATTTTACCAGCTTCAATTAAACGATCTAATTCACGAAGAATACGATAAAACTTCTTATCTTGAGTTCCTAAGGTTACAAGTATCAATATATCCAACCTCCAAACTTAGCTTTTGGGTATAAATCTAACATACTTTCCCATTGTACTATAAATTCATCTGCTATTGGATAAATCATCTTTCCAGCCACAGTTTTAGACTTTCGATTAGCAAAAGTTTCAATAAATATTATTTTAGATCTAAATAATTTACCAATATAACACATTGGTACAGCTGTATGTGTACCAGTTGTTACAATAACTTTTGGTCTAATCTTAAAATATAAATAAAATGATTTAAAGATATTTCCTATAAACTTAAATATGTATGAAAATAGATGTTGTTTAGTACCATATATTAAATAGTAGACATTATTATATTTCTTTTTTAAACCTTCTGTGGACTTAGTTTTTTCAGTTACTAAATATGAATCATATTTAGAAAATAAACTCTTTAATTGTAATAATTCATTTAAATGTCCACCAGTTGATGAAATAAATAAAACCTTCATATTATCACCCATTTTCAAACTATATTTATTATATCACATATTAAGGTGAAAAAACAAAAAATATAGTTTATTTATTTATATTTTTTTGTTATAATTTAGTTGGTGGTAAGATGAAAAAAGATCGTAAAAAAAGTAAAATGATTGAAGAAGAAGTAGATTTATCAATTATTAAAAAAAATGACCTAGAAGATACTGCTTCATTTACTGATTTAATGAGTCGCAAGGAAAGAAAAAAACATAAAAAAGAAAAAGAAGATTTAACTGAAGAATTTGAGGTAAAAAAACTTGAAGATTCTATGGAATTTGAAACTGAAGATTTAGCATCTCAAATAGCTGAAAATAAAACAGTCGAAATAACTGAAGATGAAGTAAAAGAATTAATGAATGCTGATTTAAGTAAGGAAGATGAATTAGAAGATATTAATGATAGTGATTTTAAAGAAGAAAAAGAACATAAAAATATCTTTAACACAGTTTTAATTAGTTTAGTTATCATAGTCTTTATTGGTTTATTTGTTTATGCTATTATTAATACTAAATATTTGGAGAAAGACTTATATTTAATAATTGATGGTGCATTATTAATTCTATTAGTATTTAACTATTGTTTAATGACAATTGTTAAAAAACCAACATTCTTTACTATTCTAAACTACTTATTAATAGTTGGAACAATTGCATTTAATACCTTAATATATTTTAAAATAATTTAAAGGCTTATGCCTTTTTTATTTTGTCTAAATATGATATACTTTTTTTGAAGGTGATTTTTGTGCAAGATGCAATTAACAAGATTGTTGATAAGACGACTCTTTTCTTGCAATCAGGTGGTTATCCAGTTGGTTTTTTAATCGTTTTTATTGAATCAATCTTCCCTATTGTACCCCTTGCTGTACCAATTGCATTAAATCTAATAGCCTTCGGTAATGTAGCTGGATTTATTATATCTTATATAGCTACCATCTTTGGTTGTCTAGCTTCATATATGATATTTTATTATCTTGCTGAAACAAAACCGATAAAAAAAATATTATCTAATAAAAGATTTAAAATAGATTCATTAACTAATACAATAAAAAATGTTAGTCTATCAAGACTAACTGTTATATCATCTATTCCTTTTACACCAGCTTTTTTAATTAATATAGTTGCAGGTTTAACTAAATTACCTAAAAGAAAATTTATAATATCAATAATAGTATCTAAAATATTTTTAGTATACTTCTGGGGCTTTATAGGAAAAAGTTTACTTGAAAGTTTTACAGATATTAAAACTATTACAACTATTGTAATATTCTTGATAATTTTTTATATAATTTCAAAAATATTAGAAAAGAAATTTGATGTATAAAAAAAATCTTACTTTGTAAGATTTTTTTATGTCATTAAGCCACCATCTACTTGAATAATTGCACCAGTTGTAAAGCTTGCATCATCGGATGCTAAATAAACATATATACCTGCTAATTCTTCTGGTTTAGCAATACGTTTAAAAATAGATCCTTCAGCTAAAGCACTTTGACTTGATTCGTCACACATATCATCAACCATAGGTGTTGCAACAGCACCTGGAGCAACAGCATTAACACGAATATTATAAGCGCCTAATTCCTTGGCCCATGATTTAGTTAAACCATTAATAGCAAACTTAGATGAAGCATATGATGTTGAATATGCACTACCATAAATACTGACAACAGAACTTGTGTTAATAATAACTCCACCATTATTATTAATCATATGCTTAACAACTTCCCTTGTACATCTAAATGCACCAAAAGCATTTACATTAAAAACATTATAAAAATCATCATCAGTTGTATCAACTAAAGCTTTAGATTGGCAAATACCAGCATTATTAACTAAAATATCAATTTTACCCCATTTATTAATAACAGCTGATACCATTCTTTTTACTGCTTCAGTTTTACTAATGTCCACATTTACTCCAATTATTTCAGTACCAGGATATTCTTTATCTATTTCTACACAAGCTTTTTTTATCTCTTCAGTATTAATACCACAAACAGCTATTTTAGCTTTTTCTTTTGCATATGCTTTAGCAATAGCAAGACCAATACCAGAAGAAGAACCTGTAATAATAGCAACTTTTCCTTCTAATTTCATATAATCCCTCTTTCTACTCTTTATTAATTATACAATATTTTAAAATTAAGTTAAATATTTATGTTTTATTTTTTAATTATTTGACATACTATTTAATGGTGATAAAATGAAACTTTTTAAAAATATAGCTATACCATTAATACTTGGAACAATCGTTGGATTACTATCAGGTTTAGGTGGAAATTATGATAACTATATAAAACCTGATATTACACCACCTAATATTGTTTTTCCTATTGCATGGTCAATACTATATACTTTAATGGGAGTATCTAACTATTTATTTACTAAAGATGGTAATAAAAATAAATATTATATTCCACAGTTAATAGTTAATTTAATATGGCCATTTATCTTCTTTACTTTAAAATGGTATTTACTTGCTATTATATGGTTAATAATATTATTAGTATTAGTCGTTTTAATGGTTGTTGAATACTTCAAGAAGAATAAAATAGCAGCATATTTACAAATACCATATGTATTATGGCTAATATTTGCTACTATTCTATCAATAAATGTTTATAATTTAAATTAAAAAAAGAAATATTAATTTCTTTTTTATTTTTTTAAAGTTCTTGCTAAAGTAATTATACTAGCTATTGTTAAAGAAAGACCTAAAAATAACGTAAATAAATTTTTAGTTGTACAACTACTATTTGAACAGTATGTTGTTTCTTTCATATGCATAAAACCAATAAAAGTTAAAACAATACCAACTAATAGTAAAAATGCTACAACAAATTTCATAATAATATTTTTATTATCATTATGAATAATCTTTTCTTCTACTTCTGTTATTTCCTCTTCAGTTCTTTCAGGTTTCATATGACATATTGGACATGACATATCTGTATCTTTAATAACTGTTCCACAGTTTTTACAACGTATTTTCTTTTTCATACCATCACCATATTAATTTTAACACAAAAAAAAGGTTTTTAAAACCTTTTTACATATTCATTTGTTTTGCTACTTCTTCAGCAAAATTTTCTTCTCTCTTTTCCATACCTTCGCCTACTTCAAAACGAACCATAGAAACGATAGAACCACCTTTTGATTCAACGTATTTAGCAACTGTTTCTTTGTTTTCAGCTTTAACAAAGATTTGGTTTTCTAAACAAACATCTTCATAATATTTATTCATTTTACCAACTAAGATTCCTTCAATACGATCGGCAGGTTTACCTTCATTGATTAAAAGTTCACGTTGAACAGATTTTTCTTTTTCAAGTACATCTGTTGGAACTTCTGAAGATTTAACATAAATAGGACGCATTGCTGCAGCATGTAAAGCAACATCTTTAGCAACAGTACTATCAGTATTTGCAAGAACTGTTAATACAGCAATTTTTCCACCCATATGAATATAGTCACCAAATGCTTCATTATCATTTTTAGTAACTTTTGCAAATCTTCTAAAACTTAATTTTTCACCAATTTTAGCAGTTTTAGCAATAATTAATTCTTCAATAGTAGAACCATCTGAAGATTTAGCAGCTAAAACATCTTCATTAGTTTTAACATCATTAGCTAAAATAGCATTTAATATTTCATCAACTAAAGCTTTGAACTCATCATTTTTAGCAACAAAGTCAGTTTCTGAATTAACTTCAGCTACAGCAGCAGTATTACCATCTATTTTAATGGCAGCAACACCTTCAGCAGCTATACGATCAGCTTTTTTAGCAGCCTTTGAAATACCTTTTTCACGTAACCAATCAATAGCTTCGTCAATATTTCCATTAGTAGCTTCTAAAGCTTTTTTACAATCAAGCATTCCTGCTCCAGTTTTTTCTCTTAAATCTTTTACTAAGCTTGCACTTATCATTTTATCCTCCTATATAATTAAGATACAAAATTATTTTAATGCATCTAATAATTCAGCTTTTTTCATTGTTGAATAACCTTTAACTTCTTTAGCTTTAGCTAATTCTCTTAATTCAGCAACTGTTTTTCCAGTTAAATCTTCTTTAACTGCGGCTTTTTTAGTTTCAGTTTTTGCTTCTTTTTTAACTTCAGCTTTTTCTTCAACAACTTTTTCTTCTTTAGTTTCTTTTACTTCTTTTTTATCATTGTTTTTGAAATTTTTCTTATCAAATGGTTTATTCATTGGTTTTCTATCTTCTTTTCTTTTAACTGATTCAACAGCACGTTTCATAATATCTTGTCCATTTTCATCAGCTTTACCACTAACGTAGTCAACAATTTTTCCACCATTAGCTTCAACGATTGCATTAGCCATAACACCTGTAATTAATTTTACAGCACGAATAGCATCATCATTTGCAGGAATTACATAATCAACTACATCTGGATCACAGTTAGTATCAACAATACCAAATACAGGTATATTTAATCTGTGAGCTTCACGAATAGCAATTTCTTCCTTTTGTGGATCAACGATAAACATTGCTTGTGGTAATTTATCCATAGCACGAATACCACATAATAATTTATCTAATTTAGCATATTCTTTCTTTAAACCAATAACTTCTTTTTTAGGTAATAAATCGAAAGTACCATCTTGTTCCATCTTTTCGATTTCTTCTAATCTTCTAACTCTTTTTCTAATAGTTCTGAAGTTAGTTAATGTACCACCTAACCATCTTTCTGTTACATAATAAGAATCACTTCTTAAAGCTTCTTCTTTAATAGCTTCTTGAGCTTGCTTTCTAGTACCAACAAAAATTGTTTTACCACCTTCAGCAGCAATTTTGTTTAAAGCTACATAAGCTTCTTCAATTTTCTTTGCAGTTTTTTGTAAATCAATGATATAAATTTCATCTCTTGAAGTAAAGATGTATTCTTTCATTTTTGGATTCCATCTTTTAGTTTGATGACCAAAATGAACACCAGCTTCTAATAAATTGTTCATAGACACAACTGTCATAAAATATTCCTCCTTTTCGTTATGCTTCCATTTATTTCAACTTTAAACACCACCATAATGGCACTAGGCATTTAAATCAATAAATGTGTATATTAAAAAAGCCATTAACATTATATCACATTATATGGCTTTTGGTACATTTTTTATAATTTTTTTTAATATTTTTTAACTATTTTCTATAGCAACTGATATAAATGCACTAATAAATAGAGAAAAAATAGCTAATATCCACAAATATCTTAATTTATGTCCCCTTTTAGCATAGATATATACTAAATAATAAACGATAATAAAACAAATAATAACAATTAAAATACCTATAAGAAAATAACCATTAATACTTTTTATCAACTCTGGTATAAATGGACTAAGTAATAAAGCGAATGGCCAAAGAAGAATTGATCCAATAAACGCAGAATGATTTAAACCTAATGCCAAAGCTGTTACGCTTAATACTATATTACTAATTATTGAATTAATAAAAAAAGATAATATAAAAATATGAATCATTCTAGATGTAGATAATTTATTTTTATTTTGGTTTTTATATCCACAATTTGGGCAATAATTATTGTTACCAATTTCATTTTGACAATTTAAACATTTCATTTAATCACCTATTTCATTTACAATAAAATTATATAAAAAAAATAAAGGTAAAATCAAACTACATTACTTTAATTTTACCTTTATTTAAATAATTTAATTCATCAATATTATTAATAAGGCCAGTTTCTTTTGCATAAAAATCAATAGCCTTAAAAATTACATCAATATTTTCTACACCATAAATATTAGATAACATTTTATCAGTTGGTGTTTCATATAGTTGATTACGGTACTTATCATATAATGAATTTTCTTTAAAACGCCAATCAGAATTATAAAAAGTATATTTTAAATAATCTAAATCAAATTCAGGTCCAATATTCTCTATATATTTAATTTTTGAAATAGTAAATAATAATTCTAAATATTTTTCACCTGTTATTGGTTTATCTAATAATAAATCATAATCATTGATTTTCTCATAAACTTTTTCTAAATCTAAACCATTACTATCTTGATATTTTAAATTTAATGATTTTCCATCAACTATTTGAGATACATTATTAATTTTATCAATATTATCTTCTGATATTTCATCATATTCCCCTATTAATGCTAAATCAGCAAATTCATCAGCTATATAAGCAAAATCACCAATAAAATAATCATCTAAACCAGATATTTTATCAACTTTATCAAAATAAGATTTTGGTTTAGCAAAATAATTATATATATAACGATATTCATCATCTAAAACATCTTTTTTAAGTGACCAGCCAAGATCAAAAAAGTAAATGCCTTTAATATTATACTTATCATCTTCAACATAAATAGCACTACGAGAATGTATAACTCTATTACCATATAAACGATAAGTATATACTTCTATATCATTATTATTTAATTGTTGTTCAAACATCCCATAGCAATTATCTTTACTTATACGGGCTACATCAAAAGAAAGCATAATTTTTTCCATTGGTGATAAATCATACTTCTTTACAATGCTATCAAAATTTATACTTTCCATTTAATCCCTTCTTGTTAACGTCTACGTGAAGAACGTGATAGTTCCTCTTCCTCTTCATCTAAATATAATTCTTCATAAGGATCATATACTTTTTCGTCATCGCCATAATCATATACAACTGGATCAGTATATTGATCTTCTTCAATACCTAGATAACTATCCATTATTTTTTCTTTTAATTCATATTCTAATAATTCAATTTTCTTGATTAATAAATTTGTATATTTCTTATCTAAAAACTTTTTATATTTATATTTGATTATATCCATAAATCTAGATAATTCATCTAAATGCTCCTTATATGAAGACGCAGATGTATCAGTATCATCTGTATCATCAATAATTAAGTCTAAATATAAATCTAGTTTACGTTTAATTTTCTTTTTAAGTAAATTAGCAATAAATCTTTTCTTTAATATTAATAATTCATTTACTTCAATACCATCATAAGCAACCTTATTTTTAGGTTTTACACGGAAACCAGTTGTTTTTCTTATTTTCATTTTAAGCATTTTTTTATACTTAATTCTTTTACGCTTAACTAGTTTATATTTACTTAATTTACGCATATAATCAACTTCTTTCCAATAAATCTGGTCGTCTTTCTTTGGTCTTTTTTAAAGCTTCATCATGACGCCATTTGTCAATTTTTTTATGATCACCACTAAGAAGTATATCAGGTACTTTCATACCTCTAAATTCAGCTGGTTTAGTATAAACAGGATAATCTAATAAATTATTATTAAATGAATCCTCTAAATGTGATTCTTCAGCTATAACACCAGGAAGCAATCTAACAATAGAATCAGTTACAACTTGAGCAGGTAACTCACCACCTGTTAAAACATAATCACCAATACTAATTTCTAAATCAGCAAGTGACATTATACGTTCATCAAAGCCTTCATAATGTCCACAAATAATAATTAAATGTTTTTCGTGTGATAAATCATATGCTATTTTTTGTTCGTATTTTCTTCCAGCTGGTGTTAATATAATAACTTTTGAATCTTTAGTTTTTAATTTTTCAACACAATCAAATATTGGTTGTGGCATTAAAACCATTCCAGCTCCCCCACCATAAGAATAATCATCGACATTATGATGTGGATCAAGGGAATAATCACGAAAATTATGAATATTAATGGTAACTTTTTTATCTTGAATAGCTCTTTTAATTATTGATTCTGATAAAAATCCTTCAAACATATTAGGAAATAAGGTTAAAATATCAATTACCATCTATTAAACCTTTCATATCAATAATATCAATTCGTTTTTTCTTTAAATCGACATTTAAAATAAATTCCTTTATGTTTGGTACCATATAACGTTTTTTACCATCAATAACTAATATTTCATGAGCATTAGTTGTTAAGATTTCTTTAACATGACCTACAAGTTTATCATTTTGATAAACTTCCATATTAATTAAATCTTCATTTAAATAACCATCATAAGCTAAATCTTCACGATTAATATATAATGATTTACCTTTATATTTTAAAACATCTTCGATATGTCTAATACCATCAAATGTAATCATATCGTAGTTTTTATGAACACGATATGAATTAATAACTTCTCTTGATTTATCTTTACCAATGTAAACTGGCATATCACACACAAATACTAAGTCTTTTTGTTTGAAAGAACTTATTATTCTAACTTCACCTTTAAGACCATGATTATTTACAATATCACCAATATAAACATAATTCATATTATCCCTCTTATTCATTTAATTCATATAAAATAATACTTGCAGCAACCGCTACATTTAAGCTTTCACACTCTTTATTCATAGGAATATATATGAAGCTAGAACATAAAGACTTAATTTCTTTACTTAGTCCATTTCCTTCGTTTCCCATTATTATAGCAAATTTTTTTCTTTTTTCAAGACTTTTTATGTTATTTCCTGAAGTTACATCTGTACCATATATTTCATATTTTTTTTCTTTTAATTTTATTAGATATTCAGCTAGATTACCAACAATAATATTTATCTTAAAAATCATTCCTTGAGTAGCTCTAATAACTTTAGGATTATATAAATCAACTGTATCATCAGATAAAATAATTGTATCAAAATTGAAAGCAACCGCACTACGAATAATAGTACCTAAATTACCTGGATCTTGTACATTATCTAATGCAATAACTTTATCACCAATAATTTTAAATGGCTTTTTTAAAACTACTCCTAAAACAGGTGTTGGAGTTGTCAAACTAGATAAATATTTTAACACTTTATCAGAAACATATATTGTATCTACATCTAATACTAATGGATAACCATCACGTACTATTAAAGTTTTAAGTAATCCTTCTTTATAGGCTTCGTAAACTAAATGTTCACCTTCAACAACAAATAAACCCGTTAAATCTCTTTCTTTTTTTGTTTCTAATTTTTTTATTTCTTTTATTTTTGCATTATCAATTGAACTAATTAACATATTTCCACCTCATTTAAAAATCAAGAATAAAGTTATTCTTGATATTCAAATTCATAATCTAATATTTTGATGGTATCGCCATTTTGAATACCCATTTCCTTTAGTTTATCATCAATACCAAGTTTTCTTAACTTAGCTGAAAAACGACGGAATGCTTCATCTGTAACAAACCAAGTCATCTTATAAATTTTTTCTATTTCATCACCTTTAACAACAAAAGTGTGTTCATCTTCTTTAATAATTTTAAAAGGTTGTTCTTTCTTAAATTGATATAGAACATGATCTTCAAATTTTTCTTCTTCGTATAATGGTTGTTTTTTAATTGTATCTAACATATCAGCTAATTTAATTAAAACAACATCTATACCTTGATTTAAGGCTGCAGATATTGGATATATTGGATCTTTAACTTTCTTTTTAAATTCTTCTAAGTTCTTATCTGCACCTTCAATATCCATTTTATTAGCAATAATAATTTGTGGTTTATCTAAAATGTTTTTATTAAAATTTTCAAGTTCCTTATTGATGATAACATAATCATCATAAGGATCTCTACCTTCAAATCCAGACATATCAATAACATGAGCAATAACACGTGTTCTTTCAATATGCTTTAAAAATTTGTCACCAAGACCTTCACCAAGTGATGCACCTTCAATTAAACCAGGAAGGTCAGCAACTACAAATGAACGATTATCAGTTGTTTTAACAACACCTAAGTTTGGTGACAATGTTGTAAAGTGATATGCTGCTATTTTAGGTTTAGCCGCTGATATCATAGATATCAATGTTGATTTACCAACACTAGGCATACCAACAAGACCAACATCAGCAAGTAATTTTAGTTCTACTTTTACTTTTTTCTCTTCTCCTGGTTCACCATTTTCAGCAAAATCAGGTGCTTTATTTGTCTTAGTTACAAAAGCCATATTACCACGACCACCACGGCCACCTTCAGCAACAATGCAACGTTCACCATGTTTTGTTAAGTCCCCAATAATAAAACTCGAATCAATTTCAGATACAACCGTTCCAACAGGTACTTTAACAACTAAATCTGGAGCATTTTTACCATTACAACCTTTACCTTCACCATGGGCTCCATTTTGGGCTTTATAACGTTTTTTATATCTTAAATCAATTAAAGTATTAAGACCTTCATCTGCTTCAAAAACAATATTTCCACCATGTCCCCCATTACCACCATAAGGGCCACCCATCTCAACATATTTTTCACGACGAAATGCAAGACAACCATTTCCTCCATTACCGCCTACTACTTCAATTATAGCTTCATCTATAAACATAGAATCACTCCTCTATTAACTTAATATCACTTATATAATAATCATTTTCCTTTTTATCATAGCTATACATATATTCATAACTATATTTTTTTATTTCATCTGTTTCTGGTGCTTGAATATACTGTCTATCCATATCATAGCACTCTACTTCAACTTTTATATTATTATTATCATTACTATATTTAGGTTCACATACTTTAGAAGGCATATCAATACAATTCATAACAACTTCCCCACTATTAGCACAATTAGTTACCAATGTAGAATAGAATATATAAAAGCATTTATCTTTCTTATCATATAAATAATAAGAATCATCGTAATAAAAACTTTTTAAAGTATAATTACCTTTACCAAATGAATCTTTTAAAGTGTCTTCTAATATACTAGTTTTAAGATAATATCCACTAAATTCATAGAAATTAATATCATTAAAAGAAGCTTTTGTTTTCTCAAATTCTGAAGAATCAATATTAGACATTGCTATACGCATTTTTAGATTATTATCAAATTTAAAATCTTCATCTAATACAAAATTATCAACTAAATCAAGTTCTTTTTTATAATTAAATTTAACTTCTTCTTTAGTTTCAGTATCTTTTTTATTATCCTTATCTTTTTTAGTAGTCATATTATATATACCATATACTACAAAACCAATAGCTGCTAAAGTTAATAATAAATTTATTGTTTTATCGTTCATAGAACCTCCTAAAAACTAAACATAATTATATTTGGGAAAAATGCTAATAAAATACCAATTAATAAACATATTACTCCACCTATTAAATGAGAATATTTATTGAATTTATTAGAAATAGCTGTCATTTTAAAGGTTAATGTAGCTACTAAAAATACAATAATATCATCAAGCAAGAAGAATAAAATGTAAACAAATATGTAAAATGCATATTGTAAAGCATTTAAATCATTCATTCCAAGTATTGTAATAAAGAATGTTGGTAAAGCTGAAGAACATGCAAGTTCAATTAAATTAACTGAACAAGCTAAAATAATAATACCAACTAAAGCAATAAAGAAATTATTCTCATGAATGATATTTTGAATACGTTTCATAATTTTTTTACGATCTTCTTTTTTAGTTACTGTACAACCAGTTTCACTTTTACGCATCTTCATATAATTTCTAACATTAATAATACCAGCTATTAAAGCTACTAAAGCAATTAAATATCTAAACCAAGTACTCATTAAAGTATTAGTTATTTTAAGCCAAGAAACCATAAATAATGTATAAATAAATCCTGATGCTAATATAAAGGCTAAACCTAAAATAACCATTTTCTTTTTATCTTTCATTTCAATTAATAAAGATATTAAGAATATTAGTACCCACATCGCACATGGATTAAAACCATCAACTAAACCAATTACCATAGCAATTAGAAATAACGAAGTTGTTTTAACATTAACTTCACCAAGTAATGGTACCTTATTAACATCTGATAAAATTTTATCATCTATTTTTTTATTTTCTTTTTGACATTCTTTTTTTGATTTATCAGTTGTAACTAAATCACAATAACTATCATATTTATTGTATTCTTTAATACTTCTTTCAATTTCACTTTTACTATTATCTGCAAAACCAACAATGATTTTAGAACCAATAATAGTAATTGGAGTTTTATCTCCCGTACCAATTTTTTTAATAACATTTTGATATAATGTCTTATTTTTGCTTACTTCATATTCCTTAATTTCTAGATAATCATATTTATCTTTTATTTTATCTAAATACTTAATCTCAGCCTTACAATGAGGACATGATTCACGATGAAATAAGTATAAAGTTACTTTATTATCATTTTTAGCTTTTACATTAAAAGGTATAAGAAATAATAAAGCAATTATTAAAATGTATATTTTTTTCATAACATCAACTTTCTATAAACTTAATAAATTCTTCCTTAGTATGTTCACCTATTAAGCGAGAACCATCTTCTTTAATATAAACAGGTAAAACATCACCAACTTGATATTCTTCAACTTTATCTTCATCAAAGTCATAATCATAATTGATTACTTCAATATCATCTCTACTAGCTAATATATCACTAACACGTGATTTCATAATTAAACATGAACTACACCAACTAGCACCAATTCTAATTAATTTCATATAATTACCTTCCTAAACCTGTCAATTCTTCATAACAAATTTTAAATTTATCAAGGAAATAATCTAATTCTTCTTTAGTTGTTAAATAAGCAAGACTAATACGTACTGATGATGCAGCACGATCTTTATCGTTAGTAACGGCATAAACAGCTTTAGAAATAGATGAACCAGATGAACATGCTGTTTGTGTAGAAATATATATTTCATATTTTTCTAAGGCATGTTGCATAGTTTCTGGCTTAACACCTAAAACACTTATATTTAATACATTAGGTATAGCATTTTCATTACTATTAATTCTAACTTTATCAAATACACTTATTTTTTCCCTTAAGTATGTATTTAATTCTTTAATCTTGTTATATTTATTATCTAAATCGTCTAAAGCAAGTCTTAAGGCTTTAGCCATAGATACAATAAGTGGTAAAGCTGGTGTTCCTGAACGATAGATAGTTGTAGATTTACCACCATGAATTAACGGAACAAGTTCAATTTTTTCCTTTTTATATAAAATACCAATACCTTTTACACCAAATATTTTATGAGCAGATAAAGATGCTAAATCAACATTTTCAAAATTAACATCAATCTTACCAACTGCTTGAGTCATATCAACATGGAAAAAGCATTTAGGATAATCTTTTATAAATGCTCCTATTTCATCAATATTTTGTTTTATACCAACTTCACTATTAACAGCACCAATTGTAACTAAAATAGTATCATCACGCATAACCTTTTTTAAGTTATCTATTGTAACTAAACCATTTTCGTCTAATTCTACAAAGCTAACTTCAAAGCCTTTTTCAACTAAATAATCAATTGGTCCATAAATAGATGAATGTTCTAAGTTAGTAGTAACAATATGTTTACCACGATTAGAATATTTTAAACAAATACCCTTAATAGCTGTATTATTAGCTTCAGATGAACCTGAAGTATAAATTATTTCTTTTGAATTAATATTTAATAATGATGCAATTTGTTCTGTTGCTTCATTAATTAGATTATTAGCTTCAATTCCCAATTTATGTAATGAGTTAGGATTACCTGGGTAATTTAAAGCACTTTTTGTAAAACTTTCAAGTACTTCTTCATTTACCGGTGTCGTTGCACTATAATCAAGATATACCATATAAATCACCTCATTATAATTATAACATATTAATACTTTTTTATAAATATTTTTTTATCTTAAGCATAATATTTATTAGGTGATTTGATGCTCTATTTAAAAAAAATAAAAAAATATTATTTTGACTTCTTTATTTGGTATTTCGCTTTTATTTTTTTAATAACCATACTTAGTTATTTTAATATCATCTCTAATAACTTTTTAACAGTATTAAAAATTTTTATACCTGTTATATTAATTACTATTAATAGTTTTAAAAGTATTAAAAAAATTAATACTAAAGGCTATTTAAATGGTCTATTATATGCAAGTTTAATAATTAGTACCCTATTTATCGTTAACCTTATTTTTTATCGTTTATTTTATTTAAAACAATCTGTATTTTATATAATTTTAATCTTATCTTCATGCTTAGGTAGCATGTTTGGTAAAACTAAAAAATCTCAATTAGCAAATTGAGATTTTATTTTAAGGTTATTTCCATAAGTTCAATAGCATAAAAACGATTTAATTTGCCTAAGAAAATAGATGATGGAAATTTATTAATAGCTGGGGAAATAGCTATCTTTTTATCTTTTAAATGATGAAATCCATAACATCTTTTAGGACAAAGAAAATGATTTGGATCAACAAATCCTTTTCCTTTAAATGTTTTACGCATCTTTCTTGGTACCAATCCAGCATGCAAGTGACCAGATACAATTAAAGATATATTATCTAAAAGAGGTACTTCTCTTATCATTTTCTCATCTTCAAAAAATCTTGGGCTATGACATAATAAAATATTATAATATGTTTTAGATAATGACTTAAAATTATTATTTGTATAACGCATAAAATAATTTTTATTTTCATGATATTTATAATAATCAAGTGGTAAAGTCAAACCAATAAATCTAATACCATCTTTTTTATATATATCATTATCAAGCAAATGAACATGTTTAATGCTTTTAATTTTATTAAATAAGTCTTCATTATACCAATATGTTTTATGATTATGTTTTCCTAATGCTATATCATGATTACCTATACTTAATATTACTGGTGCAACACTAGCTAAATTAGTTAAAAAAGATATAAATATTTCTTCATCTTCTATTTTTGAATTATTAATAAAATCACCAGGTATTAAAATGTAATCATATTTATTATCTTTAATAGCATTCCAAATTAAATCTAAAACTTCACTATCTTTTTTAGAACAATAATGAATATCACTAACAACTAGTAATTTTTTATCTAATTTAGTTGCATTTACCTCATATTTATCAATCGTTACTTTTCTCATAATCACCTTTATATTTATTTATATAATCTTGTTTATATTGTTCAAATGTACCATTTTTAATAGCTACGCGTGCACCTTCAACTAATCTTATTAAAAATCTAATATTATGGATAGATAAAAGTCTAGCTCCAAATGTTTCATTAGCAATAATCAAATGTCTAATATAGGCTCTTGTATAATTACGGCAAGCATAACAATCACATTTATCTTCTATTGGTGTAAAATCCTCTTTATATTTATTATTTCTTAAATTCATTTTACCTGACTCAGTAAAAGCATTACCATGTCGTGCTATACGAGTTGGTAAAACGCAATCAAACATATCCACACCACGAGAAATACCTTCAAGCAAATCAATTGGATCACCAACACCCATTAAATAACGTGGTTTATCTTCTGGTAAATAGCGAATAGCATCGTCAATCATTTTATACATAGTTGTCTTTCCTTCACCAACAGATGTACCACCAATTGCATAACCATCAAAACCTATTTTAACAGTTTCTTTAGCACTATATTCACGAAGATCCGTATATTCTCCACCTTGAACAATACCAAACATAACTTGTCTTTCATTCTTATGAGCAGCCTTTGATCTTCTCATCCATCTTAAGGTTCTTTCAGTTGAAGATTTAACATAATCATAAGTTGAAGGATATGGAATGCATTCATCAAAAGCCATGGCAATATCACTATCAAGTTTATTTTGAATTTCAATAGATTTTTCTGGTGTCAAAAATAAACTTTGACCATCTAAATGACTTTTAAAATGAACACCAGCTTCAACTATATCTTTTTTCTTATTTTTAACAAGAGAAAAAACCTGGAAACCACCACAATCAGTCAAGATCGGTCCATTATAATTCATAAATTTATGTAAACCACCAGCTTTATCAACTATATCTTCTCCAGGTCTTAACCATAAATGATAAGTATTAGCTAAAATGACACCAGCTCCAACTTCTTTTACCTCTTCTGGAGATAAAGTTTTAACTGTTGCTTGTGTACCAACAGGCATAAACATCGGAGTTTCACAAGTTCCATAATTTGTATGTAATAGTCCTAAACGGGCTTTATCATCATTTTTTAGTAATTCATATTTAAACATTAAATCACATCCTAAACAATATGATTATATATTAAAATTAGAATTTTAGCAACAAATTATCCCTTATAACTTCCAATTCCATTTTGCGTGATCCTTTTAAATAAATAACTTTGTTTTTAATATCAACATTTGCTAAATAATTAATTAAATCTTGTTTACAATTAAAATGTAAACCTTTAATATGTTTGGTATAATTTCCAATATGATATATCTTAGTATCATTCAAAGTTTTTAAATATTTATTAATTCTTTTATGAATCTTTTTAGCATACTTCCCTGCTTCTAAAATATCCCCTAAAATAACAATTTTATCCTGCTTATAAGTTTTTAAATATGATAATCCTCCTATTGTTGATTCTAAAGAGGCATTATAAGCATCATCAATAATAATTGTACTACCTTTATAGATAATATTCATTCTTTGATTAACCATCTCATAATTATTAAAGCAAGTATATATTTCTTTTTTAGTAAAATCCAAAGTCTTTAAAACAGCAATAGCTAAATTATAATCTATTTTTAAATGTTGAAAAATTGGTTCATAATCATATTGCTTTTTAGTTATTTTAATGCCTTTGGTTTTTTTTAAATAAGAATCATTTCCATTAACAAACAAAAGCATATTAGGATTACCATCTAACAATTCCATTTTAGCTTTAAAAATATTTTTCTTACTACCTAAATTACCAATATGAGCTGAACCAATATTAGTTATAACTCCAATATCAGGCTTTAATATTTTAGATAAATGACTAATTTCTCCTAAATGATTCATGCCCATTTCCATTACTAAAAAATCTTCATCTCTTAAACTAAAAATAGTATCTAATAAACCTAAAAAATTATTTTTATTACCCTTACTATTTAAAACTTTATACTTTGTTTTTAATACACTAGATATTAATTCCTTAGTTGTTGTTTTACCATTACTACCAGTTATGGCTATTTTAATTATTTTTTTACTCTTTAAAATAATTTTAGCTATATTAATTAATAAATTATTTAAATTATTTGTTTTAAGAATTAAAATATTATTATTTTGATAATCAATATCCATAGGCATAATAACAAGTTTACAGCCATTATTAATAGCCTCATCAATGTATTTATAACCACTATTAATAACTATAAAAGCATCACCTTTTTTAATCTTTTTACTATCAAAAGAAAAATTATTAATTTTAAAATTATTTAAAATATTAAAGTAATATCCATATTCAAGTAATAAGATATCATTTAAATACAAATAAATCACCTATTTAATTATATAAATAAGTATAAAAAAAATGACTAATCCATATATTTAGTCATTTGTTTCATCATTTGATTAACTTGCTTTTGACTTGGAGTTCTACCCATTTGCATCATCATAGCTTTAATCATTTGTTCATTAATTGGTGGATTTTGCTTAATAAATTTCTTCATATAATTACGAGCTATAAAGAATCCAGCAACACCACCAGCAATTAAACCAACTAATAATAATAGAATATCTTGTAGCATTATATCATTCCTCTCTTTAAACATTTTACTAAAAATACATAAAAATTACAAGTATTAATTAATTATATGCTATGAGGAATGATTATTACATATGAGCAGAATATTCTGTATTATGAATATCCGAAACACGAGCTCCACTATCAGCAGTAAATAATGTGCCGAAATACGCTATTGCACTAATTACAACAACAAAAGTAATCATCCATTTATTTTTCATAATACCATCTCCTTTAACTATATTCATTCTAACACGAACAAATATTCGTGTCAATATATTTTGCTAAAATTTCAAACATTTGTTTGACATTTACGTAAACATATGTTACAATTTTATTAGTTAGGAGGAATTTATGGATAAGTTAACAAAAAGACAAGAAGATACTTTACTATTTATTAAAGAATATATTGTATCTCATGGTTATCCACCAACTGTACGTGAAATTGCAAATGCTATCAACGTATCTTCCCCAGCAACAGTTCAAGCACATTTAGATTGTTTAGCTGATAAAGGATACATTAAAAAGGGAAATAACAAAAATAGAACAATTGAATTAATGGTTGAAAATGAATTTATACCAAAAAGCGAACAAGTAATCGATGTTCCCCTACTTGGTAAAATTACAGCTGGTAGTCCAATTGAAGCAATTGAAAATCCAGATGAGTTCTTTACTCTACCTGCTTACTTAGTTCCAAACAATAAAGAAGTATTTACTTTACTTGTTAGTGGTGAAAGTATGATTAACGCTGGTATTCATGATGGCGATATAATAATAGTTGAAAGAAGAAATACTGCTCATAATGGTGAAATTGTTGTAGCAATGACAGAAGATAATGAAGTAACCCTAAAAACGTTCTATAAAGAAACAGATCATTTTCGTTTACAACCAGAAAATGATACCATGGATCCAATTATCTTAGATAAAGTATTTATCTTAGGTAAAGCAATTGGTTTATACCGTAAAATATAAAAAAATAACTTTGGTTATTTTTTTTTGACACAAAATATTATTAGTGATAAAATACAAGCAGAAATGGAGATTATCTTATGTTAGAATATAATAATGAAAATGATATTATTATCCAATATGAATTTAAAGAACCAGAAATATTAGTTAATCATGTTATTAGTACTATTAATAGAAATGTTCAAGATTTATATAAAGTTAACTTTGTTAAGGAAAATAAAAACGTTGTTTCTAAATATCGTGAAATATATTTAGAAGATACAAATAACATTATGATAAAAGTAAATGCCTTATACGAAAATGGAATGACAATCTTAATAACTTGTTATCCACCAAGTTTTGGTAAAACAACTGATATTCCAACTGAAGCAACTTTAATTGTAAAAAAAGATGGAACAATAAAATTCTTTATAAGCAAAATAGATAATAGTTATTTAGAAAATCAAAATGCAAGTTTAACATCTGCTTCTGGCAACCAACTAGTTAGTTATAACGAAGATATTATTAATAAAGAGTTAAATAGTCTTGGCAAAAGAATTGATATTAATCAAGCTACTATTGAGGAAGATGACAATATATTTACTAAAAAAAAGAATGAAAAAATAAGAACCTTAGTAAGAGAAAAATTAAGAACAATCATAACTAATTATGCTGTTAAATTAAGTGATTTTGAATTATCCAAAATAAAAAAGTAATCATTAGATTACTTTTTTTGTTTCACTTGAACTATCAACTTGCTTAAGTTCAGTTTTATGAATTATTTCAATAGTAATTAATGCAGCAAGTCCAATAAACTCTAATATTGATAAATATACCATAATATTATTAACCTCAAATATTTTATTAAAAATATTACTAATAAATGCAACATAATCAAACACATTAAATAATTCATGACATGATGGTAAGAAAATAACTAACATCAAAATAATAGTAAATAATATTTCCGGTATAGTCATCTTTTGGCCAACTTCGCTTTCAAACTCAAGTTTCTTAGCTTTATTAAATATTAATTGAACATAATATAAGCATGTTTCCATATAGAAAACAAATTTAAAATTAGTATAAATATTATTCTCCATATATGGTTTTATTTTTAATCCATCGACTGCTAACAAATTTTCTAGGAAATGTACAAAATACATATCAAATAAAACAATTGCTACTATAATACCAAATGGTATTAAAGAATATTTAAGTGGTGATGTACGAGTTGATCTAATACGTGAATTAATTATTTTATTAGCAACAAGCACAAAAATCATAAGAACAATTGCCGCAATTAACGTGGCATATGTTGGACCATTCTCAAACATTTCTTTAAAAATAAACTTTCCTGATCCAGATTTTGGCTTAATCCAAGAATCCATAGTATATAAGAAGTAATGATATCCATAAGTAAATGCAATCAATATAATAGGTAAAATAACAAAAGCTAAAATATATCTAAATTTTGTATTTTTCTTACGAACATATTCTGATTTTTCTCCACCTATTTTAGCCTTCTTTACAGATTCTTGCATTCTTATTTTAGTAATCATAGCATCTTTTTCAGCAGGTGTTAATTCAGTTGAGGCATATATTTCTTCAATAGAATTATATTTTCTATGCCCTTTTTCTTGAGCTTTTTCTTCTTCTTTTTTCTTTGTAGCTTCAATAACACTAGCATCAACTTTATGATACTTCATAACATCGCCATAACTATTTGGATGTTCTAATAAATATTTAACACCATCAATATTTTTGGTAAAGTTATAAATACCTATTGATATTATTGAAGAAATAAATTCTTGTGTTAAAAATTGTTTATTATCATCTAAAAGTAAAATAACTTTTGACATGTCAAATGTTGCAGATAATTTTTGAATATTTTCTATATTAGTATTATTTTTTAAAGCAGTAATATCAAAAATAATATGATCATAATAAATATTTTCCATAGTTGCAGCTATTTGATCTGCTTCATATTCACCATTTAATTCTTTAATTACATCAATATTTAAACTTTTTAATTGATTACTAAATCTGTTAGAAATTATAATGTTCATTTCTCCACCTCTTTATCCATTTAAATAAGTTTCTCTATCATTATTTTCTACTTTATCGTCACTATAATCAACAATAACATTCATAGCAGTAAGAACTTCTTTTTTCTTTCTTTCATCTAATGATGCAATAATACTTTGATAATTATTAAATTCAGCAATGAGTTCTTGTTTACTTTTACGGACTTTACCTTCAATTACTTTAAAATTAGCATCAAGATCTTTACCAACTTTATAAAGTGAAAAAGTGCCTCCAGCTATCTCATTTATTTTATTAATTGATACAGATAAATACTTTCTAATACTATTTTTATATTTAGCTTCTGCTTCATCCAATTTTATTTTTTGAATATCTTCTGGATAACCATAATTAATTATCTCATTAACAGAAGATTGATACATGCTTTTTTCGGAAGCAAACATATTTAAATCAACAAACATCTTATCACCTATATAAATTACTTGGATATACGCCATTATCTATTTGACTGGCAATATACTCTTTTAATTCAGCTAAATCTGAACTATAAGTAATTCCTTTCCATACAGCATTTGTATGCAATACTTTGCAAGTTACATCAGCATTTTTTACTTGTTTATATAATACATCCGGTATTAAATATTCAGCTGTCATTAAATCAGTTGAATTATTTAAAAAATCTTCAAAACCTTTTTCTAATTCTTCAAATAAATATGGTGTAAAAGAAATCATATTCATTGAGACTAGTTCACCATTAGCATAAAATTCTTCAGAACCATTTAGAGGTTTAACAAGAATTTTATCACCTTCATAGTTTAAACTTGATTCAGTAATCTTAGTTAAAAAATCATTACTATCAACATTTAATACTCCACGTTTAACAGAACCATTATAAGTCATTGTATTAGCCATTTCATAACCAACAAGGCCATATTTATATTGATCGTTACCTTTTTCTTTAATGAATTTAGCAATAGTTTCAAATGCTTCACGGCCATAAAAATCATCAGCATTAATAATAATAAAATCTTCATTAACTTTATCTTTAGCACATAAAATTGCATGTCCAGTACCTAGTGGTTTTACACGTTCAGCAGGTACCCTACTATCATCATTCTTTTGAAAAACATATTCAACATCAATTTTACCAGCTATACGATTTCCAATTGTATTTTTAAATATTTCATAATTTTCTTCTTTAATAATAAATACAACTTTACTAAATCCTGCTTTAATAGCATCATAAATAGAATAATCTATAATAAATTCACCATTTGGTCCAACCGGTTCAATTTGTTTTAATCCACCAAATCTAGAACCCATTCCCGCAGCTAAGATAACTAATGTCATTAAATTCCTCCCAACATTATATCTGGTTTAAGATAATTATTATCTTTTTCATACTTTTTATAAACTGCTAAAGCCTTACCATTATTATCTGTAAATAGCACCTTATCTACTTTATAACTATCATATATTATTTTACCATTTAAAATATCCTTTTTCAAGGTATCATCAACATGTATTTGTAAAATATCATCTAAAACATTTGTAACAGTAATCAAAGAATTATTATTAATTTTTTCAACTGCTATACAATCATCAATCGAAAATTTTCCTTGTTTAATTCTTCTTAAATCTGTCATAATACCAATTGTATGAAGTTTTAATGCAATATCATTTATTAGACTTCTAATATAGGTACCTTTACTTACCCTACATTTAAAATTAAAATTTATATGATTATTATTTCTTTCAATATTGGATATAATAGATATATCATATATATTTACTTCTCTTTTTGGTAATTCTATATCAATATTTTCGCGGGCATATTCATATAATTTTTTACCATTTATTTTAACAGCTGAATATATTGGTACTTCTTGCATATAACTACCCTTCATACTATTAACGGCATTTATAATTTCATCATCAGTTAAATTAACTTTTTCTTCTTTTATAATGTTACCATCGCTATCAAGTGTATCAGTTAAAACACCTAATGTTACAGATGCAATATATTCTTTATCTTGTGCAGTTAGCAAGTCAACTAGTTTAGTTGCGCGACCAACACATATAACTAAAACGCCGGTTGCAATTGGATCAAGCGTACCTGTATGTCCAACTTTTTTAGTGTCAAGTAACTTTACAATTTGATTTACAACTTCTCTACTAGTTATACCTTTTTTCTTATCTATTAACAATATGCCATCCATATTATCACCATAATAATTATATCAAAAAAAAGAAGAAAAATCTTCTTTATTTTATTATTTCGTAAGTTGTTCCTTCACGAGTATCTTTTATAATAATTCCTTTTTCTTCTAATTCTTTTCTTATTTGATCAGCTAATTCATAATCTTTATTTACTTTAGCTTGTTTTCTTTCCTCTATCTTAGATTCAATATATGATTTTAAGTCAGAATCTATTTCTTCTTCTTTACTAATTAAATCTAATGATAATACCTGATCAAAGTCTTTAACTAAATATAACTTTTCAGCATCATTTAAATCACTTTTTAATACATCATATAAAACTGTTAAAGCATTTGATGTGTTTAAATTATTTTCTAATGCCTCTTTAAAATCATTTTGATATTTTAGAATATTATCTTTATTAACATCCAAATTAGCTGCATTTAATCCTTTAACACGATTAAGAAGCTTATTATATGTGTTTTCTGTTTGCATCAAAGCATCAAAAGTAAAAACTAATTGTTTTTTAAAATGTGATTGTAAGCATAATAATCTATATGAAAGAGGATTATATCCTTTCTCTTCAAGTAATGAAACAGTTAAAAATTCACCATTACTTTTACTCATTTTACCACTTTCATCATTTAAATGTTCAGGATGGAACCAATAATTACACCATTTATGTCCAACACGTGATTCTGTTTGAGCAATTTCATTTGTATGATGTGGAAAGATATTATCAACACCACCACAGTGAATATCAAGATACTCTCCTAAATATTTTAAAGATATAGATGAACATTCAATATGCCATCCAGGATATCCATAACCCCATGGGGAATCCCATTTTAATTCCTGATCATCAAATTTTGATTTTGTAAACCATAAAACAAAATCATTTTTATTCTTCTTATTTTGATCTACATCAACATCTTCACGTACAGCTTCCATTAATTCATTTTCATTTTGATTTGTAAGTCTATAATAATTATCTAATTTTGATGTATCGAAATAAACATTACCACCAGCAAAATAAGTATAACCCTTTTGTTCAAGATTTTGAATAAATAAAATATATTCATCTATTTGACTAGTTGCTGGAACAACTATTTCAGGCCATTTAATGTTTAATTTATCACAATCTTCTTTAAATTTATCAGTATAAAATTTAGCAATATCCAAAACAGATTTATGTTCTCTTTTAGCACCTTTTAACATCTTATCTTCACCAGTATCAGCATCAGAAGTAAGATGCCCAACATCAGTGATATTCATACATCTGGTAACATGATATCCTAAATAATTCAAAGACTTTTCTAATATATCTTCATTTATATAAGTACGCAAATTACCTATGTGGGCATAATGATAAACAGTTGGTCCACAAGTGTACATTTTTACATTCTTTCCATCTATTGGAACAAATTCATCTATTTGATGTGTTTCTGTATTAAAAAATCTCATAATATCACCTAATTAATTATAGCATATTTTTAAATAATGTTTAATAAAATATACTAAATTAATAAAAAAATACTTGCAATAGATAGTTAAATATGATATATTTAGTAAGTACTGAGAACAAGTCAGTGGTGGTTATTTTATGGATCTTTAGCTCAGTTGGTTAGAGCATCCGGCTCATAACCGGGCGGTCGCAGGTTCGAGTCCTGCAAGATCCACCACTGTGCGAGTGTGGCGAAATTGGCAGACGCACTAGACTTAGGATCTAGCGGAGCAATCCATGGGGGTTCAAGTCCCTTCACTCGCACCATATTGTTAAAAAAATTGAAATACGTTAACATTTCAGTTTTTTTTTATTAAAAACTATTACGCAAATAAAAAAGCCATAAGGCTTTTTTTATTTATTTATCATATTTAATAAATTAATCTTAAACATATCTTTATCAGAATGTTTCTTAGAAACCATAACACCTTTATAAGTAACAAGTTCAGTTGCATGACCTTCACTTAATATTTCAAATGGTTCAAATTTATCTAATAAAACAGTTTTGTTTTTTTCATCAACAATATAGAATAATAATATATCACCATGAACTTTTGAAAACATAACATCTGTTGGTAATTTAAGAACATATGATAAAGTGTTGTCTGGATTTTTAGCAACAACTTCACCTAAAAAATTACCTTCTTTTAGGGCTGGATAGAAATCAAAATATAATTTTTTATAGGCAAGCATGTTATACTTTTTAATAGCACGTTCAAGTTTTTTAAACTCATTTTCATTAACATACTCAAATAAATATGTTTCCTTCAAGCTGTATCCCTCCTACCCTATTGTTACATATTAATTATAACTCAATATAGATTCTATGTCAAACAAAAAAAATAGGATTTATTCCTATTTTTCAATCTTATTTTACGTTTCCAGTAAAATGATATCCTTGTGAAATTAATGTTTGATCATTATCGCTATCACTCCACTTAATTGATTCACCACCAGCTTTATATGATCTTGTTCTATAACGATAGTAAGTTACATTACCATAAGTAGTTTCCTTTTGCTCAGTATAAATTGGTGTTGTAACAGTACCATAAATATCTTCAGTTACTGTTGTATAAATTGGAACTCTTTTATATAGCGTATATTCATATTGTTCATTAAAAACTTTTGCATTGCTACAAGACGCAGGTGGATTTAATTTAGACAAATCACCATTTTGTGTAATTAAATAATCATAATTTACTTTATCTGATGTAATTGGGGCTCCATATATTTCCATTGTAACAGGATCACCATCATCACAAGTATATATTTTATGAGCCTTAGTTAACACGTAAATATAATCGTCTGTATTATTAATTGGTTTTGTTGAAGGTCCAATAGTAGAAATATATTCAACATTGTAACCTGTGACAACTTTATTATCTGTTTTAGTACCAACAACAACATTCTCCTCTGTTTTTGTACCTGTTTGAACATAATTAGATTTCCAACCATTTGTACTACTACGTACTTCAGTTTGAACTTCAATAGTATCAGATGGAGCTATATAATTAGTTGACCAATCACTCCATGGTCCATATTCACCATATGATACTTCTGATGTTTTAGCATACTCATATTTTTTAGCTGTTGTTTTTTTGTTATCATCATTATTCTTATCTTCATTATTATTTTGACTATTATTAGAATCATTGTTAATATCTGAATTATTATTTTTACTATTATTATTTTTTTCAACAGACTGACCATTGTTTTTTTCTTCAGAATTTTTCATAATCTTTTTTGATGGAAATAACCATAAAAGAACTAAAACAAACAAAACAATAACAATCAATTGTAATGCAATATCACGATATGGAATTTTTATTTTCTTTTCTTCATACATACTTAATTTCACCTTTTAAACTTTCTATACACTGTCAAACTTTATTTATATTTAATTGAGCAACAGTGCATCCCACATTATTAACATATATTTTATAGTCAATTACCCTTTTATCCTTTGATAATAAATCATGTATCTCATGTTTTAAAACGCTACTGCCAATGCCATGAATAATTACAATAAATTCATTTTTTAATTTTATATTATCATTTATAAATTCGTTAACCTTTAACCTAGCATACATGCGATCATAACCATGTAAATCTATTGTCGGTAGAGAATCAATAAATAATATATCATCGATACTCATCATATATTTTTTTTACCTCTTCTAATTCTGGAAAAGAATTTCTAGCACCAATTTTTCTAACTGATAATGCACCAGCAATATTAGAAAAAATCATATTATTTTCTAAAGACATTCCATGAATTAAACCATAAATAAATGCACCATGGAAAATATCACCAGCACCAGTTGAATCCTTTTCGTCAACCTTAATTGATGGGATAAGAGTTGGCTCATCATTTATCATACCCATAGAACCTAATCTACCAATTGTAACAATTAATTCTTTATCATAGAATTTTTGCATTTTCTCATAAGCAACTTTTAATTCTTCTTCGGTATGAATTTTAGCATCACAAAAGCCTTCTAAAAAATCTAAAGATGCAATTATTAAATCAACATCATGACAAAGTGATATTATGGGTTCACGATATGAACCAGCATCAATAATCTTAATTGCATCTGGATTTTCTGCAAAAACTTTTTTGGACATTAATGGTTCTTGACCATCTATCAAAATAATATCAGGTTTAATATCTATGTTTATTTCACGCATAGGATGAGGTTCTTTAACCGTTAAGGTAGTTCTACTACTATTTTTAAGATTAACTAAAATATGAGATACAGATGTATTATAATTATCGTCTATATCAAGGTAATCTGTTTTAACACCAAATTTATTAAATTCGCGAATAATATTATTACCATATAAATCATTACCAATTAATCCTGATATATATACATCCTCACCATATTTAGCAAGCAAACATGCTGCATTTGCTGTTTGGCCACCACCACATTCTATTTTTTCAGTTAACCTGTTTTTAGTATTTTCTTCAGGATAACCATCAAGTGGTAAAGTTATATCATAATCTACTAATCCCATACATAGTATTTTCATACCATCACCTATTTTAATTATAATATAAATTTTAAAGATTTCAAAGGAAAAATAAAAAAAGACTCTTTTAGAGTCTAGAAATATCGTTTTCCTTTACATTTTCTCCAACTAAAGATTCAATAAAATTGAAAATTATTATATCATAATTAATAGTATTATCTGTATTCTCAATAGTTTTATTTAAGTAAGATATAATTTCATTGGGAGATACTAAAGATTTTAATTTATCTCTAAATTTAGAATCGCCATCATTAGTAAAATATGAATAATTTCCATTTATACTATTTTTTATAGCTACTATTGCTTGCTTATTACCATATTTTTTTGCAGTAGCAACACATGCAGAAATAAATAAATAATAATTACTATCTATATTAGAATTAATTGACATACTGTTGATATAATTTTCAACATATTGTTTGGTATTACCCATAACTATTCTTTGAACATCTTCATATCTTAAGTATTTTTTAAAATTAAAACGGAAATTATTATCAGAAGTTATCGCATTATCATTTCCTTGAATATAGGAATCTAGATATAAATGTACTTTATCTAATCCATATTTTGTTATAGCTAAATGTATATATGAATTCAATACATTAATTTGAATATTGTATAATTGTTTATCATATTCTTGATTAAAATAATCAATATTTGGCTGATCATTATTAAATCGTTCATACATATTAAAAAACATATTTTTGTCCATATCATTGCTAGTAACATTCTTAATTACACGAATTATTTGTTCAAAATTATTCAATAATCTTCCAGGATTAGATAATCTATATAAAAATTTTCTATACATATCTGTATATGTAAATTCAACAAGATTTTCTTTAGTAATAAATGTTTTGTTATAAAATTCATCAACATAGCTACTGAATCCTTTTAAATTAGCTTTTTTTAAATTATCATTTGTCTTTAAAGTATTAAAATAACTTGCTAATAACTCAGATAAAACAGAATTATAACTTAACATATCATCATACCCAACACCTACTATTCCTTCTTTCAAAGAAAAAGGATTTGTTGATTTGTGATATTTATTTAATTCACGATCATGATTAATAAAATCCATAATCATTTTAGCATCATTGGGATTATGCAATCTAATAACAATAGAGTCTGATCTAATATTTTGAGCTATTTTAGAACCACAACTCATATTATTGTCAGCAACAAATTTAAATATTTTTTTAGTTGCTTGTTCCATATATTCTTTTGGAAAAGACAAATACATTTTAACGGATTTTGTGCCACCTGTATGTGATGTTAATTGTAAAAATCCTGATTGTCTTTGATCAACATAAACATGTAAATTAGAATTTGAAAAATAATTTTCTAAACTAGGAAAAATATCCCTAATATAACCATTTTCAAATTCATTTCTAGTAAAACCATATGTTTCTAAAGAGCGATAAAATGTATCACTCGTGATATTTATATTTGGATTTTGAAGATATAATTTCATGCATTCCTTAATGAATTTATCCATTTCTTTTGTCTTAATCATTATCAATAACCTCTATTTTCATGGTATTTTCTAATTCATCTTCCGTATCATCAACTAATACCATATCATCTTTTTCTTCAGGGTCTAACTCAACTACTATATCTTTTTCAATTCCATCAACCAAAGCCCTTACCGTCTTCATATTATCACCTAGAATAATTTTATAATAACTTTTTTGTAATGTCAATTATATATAAATATGATATAATGTATTAAGGTGATAAAATGAATTGCTATGATCATCTATTTAATATTAATAAACATATATGTCATGACTCAAAAGTAAGAACAGAAAACACTATTGTTTTTAAAATTATAGAAAAAGCAATTAATAATGCAAAAAAAACAAATAATTTCAGTGAAATATTAAATAATGCTATGTATGTCGCTGCCTTAATAAAATTATATCAACCTTTTATGGATGGAAATCATCGTACAGCACTTATTACTTTTGGGAACATATTAAATGAAAAAGGATATGATTTTGATTATGTTAAGGCATTAGATGATATGAATAATGGTAAATTAAATATTCCAACTATCTATGAAGAAAGTGATATAGTTACGTTTCCAAGTGAATGGAGTGAATATATTTCCAATCCAAACGTTGATAAAAAAGGAAGAAAAATATCATAAAAAAAATAACGTTACGTTATTTTTTTCTTTTTTGAAATTTCAACCGCACCACTTTCAATCAAATTTTGATTCTATATCAAAAGCACATTTATAGTCAAAAATCTTCCTTGGCATACTATTTATTTCAAAACTAATATTGTCTAAATATACTTGTGAAATGTATTTCATAGAACTACCTTTTGGAATCCATCTTCTTACTAATGCATTTGTTCTTTCATTCGTTCCTCTTTGAAATGAACAATATGGATCACATTTGTATAGTTTTACTCCAAGTTTTTTAGCTGTTAATCCTAATGCTTGAAATTCTAATCCATTGTCCACTGTAATTGATCTCACAACTATATCATTTCTTATTATGTAATCATAAATTAACTTATCAATATAGTATTCATTTTTATATAATGCTTTTATTAACCACACTCTTCTTGTACATCTATCTACTATGGATATAATGGAGTCATATTCATTTCTTCTTCCAACAATAGAATCTATTTCTAAATGTCCTATTTCATCTCTTTTGTTTATGTATTTAGGCCTTAGACTTATTGGTAAAACAGTTTTATGATCAAGATTCCATTTAGTATGTTTCATCATCCCACTTTTATTATTTTTACCCCTTACTTTTTTGTAACATAACTTATCTTTAGTTAAAAATATTTTACCATTATTAATCCAATTATATACTTGCCTTACTGTTGGGCATTTTGCTGTTAAATGTGATTTTCTAAACTTATAAACACATACTTCTATTGATGCTGTTT
>JAFXPU010000004.1 GCA_017527675.1 Bacilli bacterium | reverse complement strand
TAATTTCTTTGAATACTCCTTTATAATACCATCTCCGTAATGTTTACCTGCCTCAGATAATAATTTACCAACATTAAAATAAGTAGTTAGATCACTTCTATTAATGGAATAACTTTTTACTTTCTTAGTTATTTCATTATTTATTAATTCTTCTTTAATTGAATTATAGTAATTCATAATAATACCTCCTACTTATATTATTATTGTTTTTTTCTCTATTTCCTTTTTTTAATAAAAAAAAGAATGAATATTAATTATTCATTCTTCTCTTTTTAATTAAGATTAAACTTACAATGATTCCAATTAGACTTCCTATAAATATCATAATGCTTGTCATTATCTTATCTACTGTATCTGGAATTATGATTGTATCAGGTATTACATCTTTTGCTGGTATCTTTGTTTCTACTGTTGCTGTTGATATGTTATCATCACTATCTGGTTCATCAAAGCCATTTGGATTTGTTACTTCATTTACTTCTACCTTATTTGTACTTATTCCATAGTCTTTTTGATTCCATTTATAGCCTATCTTATATGTTTTTGAATCACCTGGTTGTAAATCTACATTCAATACATAGTTGTCTCCTACTTTTTCAAATGATCCTTTATCATAGATTTCAAATCCTGGTACTTCTCCTTCTACTACTTTAAATGTAGCAGGAATTTCACCAGTATTTTTAACCTCGATTTCATAATATACTATTAAGTTATCTTCTTTCTTAGGTGATATACTTACGTTTTTACCATCTAAAATTGTTTGTTTTTCTCCATTTAAAAGTACACTGTTAATTCTCTTATCTACACTTATATTAAATGGTATTACTTCATAATAATATATTACTTCTATTTCAGATGCTGTTGCATTTCCTGATGCATTTACTGAACTTTCAAATCTGTAGTTTGCAGGAATATCGTCTGATTCTTCTGTTGTATATGGTTCGTTTCTATATACTACTTTTGTTTTAGGATCAGCAATTGGTGTTCCTGTATCTTTATCTATATATCTTGTTGTAATAGTTGATTTTAATGGCTCTGTTGTTGTTACAGTTGCTGTTGATTCATTATCATCAGCATCTGGTTCTGCAAAACCTTTTTCATTTGCTACATCTTTTAATTCTACATTATTTGTACTTGTTCCATAATCTGTTTGATTCCATGTATATTCTATTGTATATGTTTTACTTGCTCCAGCTGCTACTGAATCACTTAATTCATATCCATCTGTTACTACTTGGAAATCGCCTAAATCACTTACTGTGAAGTTTGCAACATCGCCTTCTTTTACTTTGAAGGTTGCATCTATATCACCTGTATTTTCAACAACTATTTGATATGTTACTACCAATGTATCTGTTGGTTTTGGTGATACATTTATATTTGTTGCATCTGTTATTGTTTGAGCTTCTCCATTTAATTTAATACTACTAATTGATTTACTAATACTCAAGTTAAATGGTATTACTTCATAGTAATAAATTACTTCAATTTCAGCATCATCTGCTGGACCTTCAAAATTATCAGTTTTTGATACAAATCTGTAATTTGCAGGTATATCATCTGATTCTGATGTTGTATAGTTAGTATGTCTTGCCACTTCTTGAACATCTGGATCAGCTATAGGTAAACCTGTAGCTTTATCTAAATATCTTGTTGTAATTGTTGCTTCAGTTTTTTCTCGATACATATATGTTACTTCTGTTACATCTTGATTTAAAGTACCTTCTTCTTCTCCAATTGTTCTTGATAAATTATAATTTGTAATACTTTTTGGAGATGTTCTATAATGTGATCCTAAAGTTTTTCTTTCAACTTCCGTTGGTGCAAGTTCTACTTCAGTACCATCAACATAGTAATTTGTCTTTAAATCAACTTCATTTTCTACGTAGTAGAAGATTACCGTTTGTGGTTCAACTGTAAACGTACCAGTCATATTATCTGGTAAAATAACTTCACCATTTTCTTCTGCTAAACCATATAAATAACTTGTTTTAGGTTCTGCAGTATATGGAGTTGTAATTGTACCTGTTAATATTTCATCAGAGAATACTGAATCAGTTGTGTCTTTTAGGTAGTGTTTTACAACTACTGTTGATTTACCATATTCATATGTAATACTAATATTTTTATTTTCCTTAATATCACTTATCTTATCCAATAATATTGATCCATCATCATTTACTTTATAACCAATATCTTCACCATTTACTCTAATATTTGAAACTACGTATCCAGTATCTGGTGTAACAATAATATTATATTTATTAGTATCACCATATTTTACTTTTTCTAATATAGTTGTATCACCATCAGTTGTTATAACTGTTTGTCCATTATCTGGATTTGTTACAACCACTTCACCACCAGCATTAGATGTTGCTGTAATTTTATATTCTTTACGTTTATTCTCAATATTTAATGAATATGCTTCTGGTCCTTCAGCTACTACTTCATCTTTGAATGCAAATACTAAGAATGTTTGTCCTGAAGTATTTTCAATTAATGGTTCTGATTCATTGCCAATTTCAACAACTTGTCCATTTACTGTTACTGGTACAATAAATGTTTTACCATCGACATTAACTCTTTCCTTAGTTGAACCAGGACTAGAAGAATTGTAAATTGGTTGAATACCTCTATATTGTTTAATCCAGTCAATATAACCATCTTGGTTAATTTTATATATTATATATGTAGCAGATGGATCAATTGTAAATATCTCACCACTTGCAAGTTCAACAAACTTTGGATCATTTGAACTTGTATTTCCTGTACTAGGGTCATAAGGAATTATACCATTAGCACTACCACCAATAATATATGATCCATCATCTTGTTGTAAATAGAACATACCATATATATATCCAAATATATGTTTTATATCTTCAGGTCCAAATGTGCCTGTTGCATAATCAGTTCTATTTGTTGTTGAAAGAATTGTAAAATCTTTTATCTTTCCTTCACCATCATATAATATGGCCAAAGTACCATCATTACTATCACGATAGAAAGAATTGCTTGAATTGCAATCATAATATTGCATTTCAGTATTATAATATTCATTTGTTCCACTACATAATGATTTATTAATATTCTTATTATATGAACCCCATGATAGAACAAATCCACCATCTGATGTTGGTTGAAGATCTATATTACCATCATAGTTTTCATAAAAATAATCAAATTGATTTCCGTTAATTCCAAGAGGTGTATAGAATACAGTATCAAATGTATCAGTCTGAGCATTATATCTTAATTTAATAACAGCTCCAGTTCCATAATTTCCAGCTGATAACAATAAGATATCACCATTTGGATAAATAGATATTCCTTTGTTTTGATAATCATAATCAAATGTCATACTTTTTGGAGTATTATTTAAATGATATTTAGAAATATAAGTAGCATCTGCTTGCTTAGTTATCTCATCTAAATTATAAAAACCAATTATATCTCCATCTGAATCATATCTAATAATAGCAAATTGTGATTCAATAGGAACTAAAGATTCATCTTTTAATTTAGCATAATATATATATCCATAATTATCTATTTCAACAATATCTATCATGCCGCCATCATTAGTTGGAACTAGTTGACCTGGACCATCTGTATTAAAATTAGTATCAATATATTTATATGTTGTGCCACCACTGCCATTATCATACATTGTAGTATAACCACAATAATATGTTTCATCATCACGCGGAGCAACACCATTAAAATTATTTGGATTAAATGGATTTATATCATAGTACTCATCCTCACCTGTGCTCCAATTCTTTCTTGAAACCCATTCACCTGAACTATAATAATATCCTTTAACTTGACCTGCTTCATTTGTATTGCCTTCATAAGTACATACATATTTAAACATTCCCATGTCAGTAGTGTAGCTATCACGATTTTGCCATACACGATTACCATCTTTATCAAGTTTAACTAGAAGATCATATCTAGAGAACATGACAAATCCACCGTCTGATGTTTCAATAACATCATTTGCATATTCAACTGAATTTAATGGTGATGAATAATAATCATATTTTGTAGGATTATCCTCATAATTTAAATAATAAGTTGTACCAGTACGCATTATTGCTGTATCCACTTGCCATTCAATATTGTAATCAGCATCATACTTAGCTACATAATGAAGATTTGGTGAAATCATAATATATCCACCATCACTAGTTGGTTTTATCTTATCAGCGCTACTATTTGAACCCAAATAGAATGATGAATTAACTGGATCAAAGTTATCTACTAATTCAACATCAGCAGATTGGTATGGTACAGTTTCACCCACACCAAAGTTATATACAGCATTAGATACTTCATATTTTTCATCTGCTGCTTGTACTTCTTGTATTCTATATGAACCTGCACCTAAATTTAATGATATTTTACCATTTTCGTCAGTAGCAATAATATAATATTCCTTACCATTAATGGTTGCTTTAGAACCAACTATATTGCCATTTGCATCATGAGCTGGTGAATATACTTGAACACCATTAACCATTGTTACTTCATAAATTGTAAATAAAGTATTTGGTAAGAATTCATTAGTTTCGGAATCTTTTTTAGTTATTGTAATAAGTGGATAATCATACATTGTAACATTTAAAATGTTATTATCATTATCCCAAGCATATTCCTTAAATTGACCTTC
The DNA here is from genome assembly GCA_017527675.1 of Bacilli bacterium. GTDB lineage: Bacteria > Bacillota_I > Bacilli_A > RF39 > UBA660 > RGIG6635. Next base: position 79,760 of record JAFXPU010000004.1, on the reverse strand, counting down.
TGTATTTAAAGAATATTGAATTTCATTTGCTTTTTCAGTCGATAAATCAGTTTCATAATCATACGTATTGGTATTCATTTGACCATTTTGTAATCTAACACCACCTGAGAAAGTTACTGATTTTTTATCTAAAGTATATCCAACTGGAGCAACTACTTCTTCAATTGTATATTCAGAATTGTATTGTCTATAATCAACACCATTAATTGTTTCTTGATCTTGTAAATACATCTTTTTATATAATTCAATTGATGCTTGACCATTTTCATCAGTTGTAATATATTTTCCTGATTCAGGAAGACCTGGACCAGTAACTTTGTATTGTGCACCTTCAAGAGTTTCCTTTGTATCTGCATTTTTCTTTGTAATAGTTAATGTATATGTAGGTATTTTTGTGTTTTTAACATTTACTGTTAAAACAGGAGCATCTTGGTTATCACTATCTTGAAGTGATTGTCTAACATTTTTATTTTCTAATACTTCGACATTAGTATCACTATCAGCTATAACATATTCAAAGTCATCACCATTTACAAGTGATACAACTGGATCGTATACATAATATGATGATGTACTTGCATTTGATTTATAATATAAAGACATATATAGATAGTATACTTTTCCACCTTCAATTTCCAAATAATCATAACTTGAAGTACTTTGATTATAAGAATAATATGAATTTACTGTCTTTTCTTGTTTACTACTATTACGACTTTGTCCTAAACTTACAAATGAACCAACAGGAGACGTAGAAATATAATCTCCTAAATATAATCTAAATGTACTACCAGAAGAATAAGAATAATATTGGTATGGTACAGTTATTTGATATTTTCCTGAAAGACCAGTTAAATCAATTGGTAAATAACTTAAATATGTTCTTTGATTATAAGTTCCTTCTGGACGATAGAAATGATTTGGTTCATAATAATAGAATCCGTAATCACCAGGTGTTTGTATTTCACCAATTGAAACTTTTTTACCATAAGTGATTTTAACATCACCGTTAGTATCTCTTGTTAATTTAATTGTAAATTTATCACCAAGTAAATAATTATTAACCTTTACTTGTTCAATTTCATATACTTCATCAATATATAGATTACTTAATGATAATGAACCATCAGTATTAGTCATAACAGTTATACCATCTTCATAACCTTTACCAGTTATTTTAAATTGAGAATAAGGAATTGATGCACTAGTATCTAAATCTTCATTATTTAAAACAACTGTATATCTTGTTTCATTTTCTAAAGCAACTTCTAATTTTTTATCTGTTGCTATATTTATTGATTTATATTCACCATTACTTTGTAATACTAAATTATCATTATCATCAACATCATTAATTATTTTAAATGTTTTTTCTTCTTCATCTAAAACATATGGTGCATTAACACTAATTTGTTTAATTGTATATTCTTTTCCAACATATAAATCTTTAAGTGTTGCTTTTCCTTCATTATTAGTAATTAGAATATGTGTTTCTCCATCTCCATCTGTTACTAAATATTTTGCTTTAGGAATTGCTCTATCACTTGCTATTTTTGTATCAGTTAATTCTAAATCATATTGTCTAGACATTCTAACACCTAATTTAGAACCACCAACGTTTGCTGCATAATCACCAGCATCTGTAATAACATTGTAATATACACCATGTGTAAAATATGTTACTTTATTTAAGTTTGAAGTTAATAAAGGCATTTCAACATCATAATCAAAACTAATTGTTCTTCCTTGAACTAATGTATAGTCATTAATAACAATCATATATGTTTTAATGTTATTCCAATCAGCAACATCTTCTTTTTCTTTCCAATTATTTACTGCTTTATTTACATCAGAATCTGGTGTTTCATAATCTGAATAATATACTTTTACATTATCAACTAAAGCATCAGGAATAGTAATACCAGTTGAGGCCATATGAATATCATATTCAGAACCTAATGAACCTTCACCAATTTGATATGTATTTCCTATATAACCAATTTTTCCAATTACGACAATATCTTTAACACTATATTGTGAACTATTAATTACACCTATTTCAACAGTAGCATCCTTATCATCAACTACTGGATTTACTTCAGCTATTTCAGGCGAAACACTTGTTTCTGATGCTTGATTATAATTTGTTAAAGTAGTTGTTGTTACAATCTCATTTGGTGCAGTTAAATTCAATGACATATTTGTATAATTAACTCTTTCAAGTGTATCTGAATCATTATCTAAATCATAGAAGTCATTAGTATTACGTTCAGATGGATCAACATAAGGGTTAATACCATAAACATCAATTACATATGATCCTGTTGCAGTTCTAGCATCAGGTTTAATAGTACCATTAATATTTATCTTATAAGCAGCAGGTGTGTTGTTTTCTGTTATTACGCGAATAGCTATGCGACCATTTAATTTAAGTTTTTCATAACCTATTACTTTAACAGAATTATCTGTTACTGTAACATCACTTATATCAAAGTCAAGTATTTTACTAGGTAAAACAACTAGGAATTCACCATCTTGCCATTCTTTAATGATGTCATATCCATCTTTTGCTTCTACTTCAATTTTAACTTCTTTTTCTTCAATAGTACTTAATTGATTTATTTCTCCACCATTACTATTGTATAATTTTATACCTACTTCTGATGATAAGTAACTAGTATATCTTGCCGTTCCAACTTGTGTTGTCTTTTCTTGGAAAGTTGCTGTTACTTCTTCCTCTATTGTTTTAATACCTAAACTAAATCTTGATGAACTGCTATCATCATCATAAACAAATTCACAACTACGATTGAAGCATAGATTCCATCTTTCAACAGTTTCTCCTGTTACAGTATCTATGATTCTTCCTTTTCTAAGATATTCTTCCCATTGATATTGAGTTTTATATCTTACCGTATAATCTGTTTTAGCAGTTCCTTCTACATAATCTAAATCTTCTGCTTCTTCTTTTGTAAACATACTAGCTAAAACACTATTATCAATTTTCTTTGTTTCATTAATAGTAAACATTAACATCATTTCATTTGGTGATTGACGTTCTGCCATGAATTCTTGCATTCTTTCATAAGCTTCTTCTGTTAATGGACTTGTTTCAAATCTTAATTTATAAACATTATTTGTATTGAAAGTATATGTTGTATTCCAATCTAGAGCTGTGAATATATGAATTACTTCACCTGTATCATCATTTATCATCTTGATATATCCGCTAGTACCAAGGTATGTTGATACGTCACTAAAGTAAATAGATGAATATGGAGCAATACCATTTAAAGGTGTATTTTCAATTTTGTCATAATCTGCTTCTTTAATGATTAATGATTGAATATCATCTGTACCATTATAGTTCATAAAGAATACTTTTAATCTACGACTATAACCTGTAGTTGTACTTTCACCATCTTCATACATTTCTAATAAATTTGATTTATTAACATAGTAATCATGTAGAACACTTGAATAACTACCAACTTCTACATCAGTTGTAATTAATGTTGGTGAACCTGAATCGTCAACATCAGGTACATATCTTGCAACTAATGTTTTAGTTGTTGGTGTTGATGTAATAACTGGTTCAAATTCAGAACCTTGATTATTGTATGCTTCATGGAACACTTTTAAATCTATTAAATGTGTTTCATTATCTTTAGCTGCAGCAGCTGGGAATTCAACAGTTATTTTAAGTTCATTCCAATATGTTTTTTCATTTTTATAATCATATGCTTGAGTTGTTATTAAATTATCTTCTAAAACTGAAGCACGTTGAGCAATGAATGTTCTTGTAGTTGGATTGTAAGTTGATGTAATATTGTAACCCTCTACTGTTACATTTACTGGATCATAACCATTTAATTGTCCTACCACACCTTCATAATTTGTACTCTTTAATAGCATGTTAGTTGTGGCATTAACTTTAACATTGTAAGTTATAACAGCATTGTTTGTAGAACTTGGTGAAACTGCAACATAACTAGTTTTATAATCATCACGAATAGTTGATTTAACAGTTGTACCATACCAATCAGCAGTATAAGTAACTTCTTTTCTTATATCTGTTTCTTCACCAGTAAAATTATCAACAACAGTACCTGTGAAAATAACTTTATTTGTACCTGAATAAGAATCAAGGCTATTAGTTAAACTAGCTTCTACTGTTAATGGTGTTAAAGATGATACACCGTTTCCAATATTATCACTTAAATCAATACTACTAATATTTTTAGAACTAATATTATTTTTAAAAACAGTACTTTTAGTAATATTTCCGCCTATTTTAACATTAGAATTCTCAAAAGTGATTTTACCATTTTTTAAAGTAACATCACCAGATACTTTTAATTCTAGCCAAAGTTTTTTGTTCTTAGCAATATCAATAGCATTACCACGAACGCCATCAGCTTGACCATCATCATCAAGATCTTCCAAGAAGAAAGCATCAAATGTAACATAATTAGTACCATCGATAGCTTCATCACCATCTTGAACTTGGTCATAAAGTTTTAATCTTCTTTGATATTCACTTAAGTTACTATTTCCTTTCTTTAAAGCTAAAAATAATCCCATTACAACTAAAACTAATGCGATTAAACTAGCCAAAGCAATTTTGTTATATTTTTTTATTGCATCTACCATAAATCATACTCTCCTACTCTATTATCTTACTATATATAATTTTACCAAATTTTACATTTATTTACAATAAAAAATTAAAAAAAATCAATTAAATAATTGATTTTTTATGAATACTGTGATAATAATGACTTTATTTTAATAATTTCATTATAATATTGATACAATTCATTTATATCTTTTCTAGTTTTTTCATTTTTACCTTCTATTTCGGAAATAGCCTTTTCTATTTCAGATATTTGAAATAAATATAGTTGTTTTTGATCAACATTTTGAGCATTTGGATGTTCCGTATATGTTGTTTTAATCTCCTCTCGATTAAAATCAATATTTTCATTATTAATTTTACTTTCATTAATAATGGTATTAGTTTCTAATATTTCTTCTTCTTCATGTTCTTCTTTTAAATATCTTTCTGCTAAATTATTCATAATTATATTGTTATTATGAACAAGTTTAGTATATATTTCTTGATCAGTTTTTATTAAATTAGTTAATTTATCAATATCAATGCCTGATTCTAAACCATAGATAATGCCATTAATATAATTAACTGATGTTTGAACTATATTTTTCATTTTATCAATATATTCTAATGAAATATATTTTTTTAAATAATCTAAATTAGAATAATATTTGTGTAATCCCTTTATCTTCTCTTTATAAGCGTGAATTAAATTACTATTAATTATTAATCCACTATTTAATTTACTTTTAATATCATCTGTAGATTTAATATATAATTCGACCCTTATTGCCACATATTCAACTTCAACTAGTTCGGATAATAATGATTTTATATCCATATTACCATTCAAACTCTATTGTATATAAAAGTCCATCTAGAGGTACAGCAAGTGATGTTTTAGTATCTTTAGGTATCTCGAACATTGTCTCTGTTGAATTAGAATCAATACGGTCATTTTTATCAATAATAGCTAAGGGATCATTACTTTCTATTATAAATTTATCTTCTTCTATTCTTAATATTTTCATCTCATAATTTTCAGCAAATAGGTTACATTTAAACACACTGCCTTCTTTGACTTTGTATGTTTTTTTAATACCATTACAGTCAAATTTAACTTTTATTTTTCCTTTATCAAAACAACCTGTGACTAAAAAAACTACAAGTATTAAAAACAGTATATTTTTTTTCACACTATCACCTTCCTAGTATCATATAGCCTAAAAATGATAACAATATTGTTAACATAATAATTCCATTAACAATATCAAATGTTTCACTTTTATATTTAACGCCACATGCTTTGGCTGTTAAATAACCCCCAAATAATCCTCCTAAGTGGGCTATATTATTAAAACCAAATATAAAACTAATAACTAAGTTAATAACTATTAGAGGTATAATTTGACTTTTCATAACCTCACCTAAATAAATACGATAATGTTATCCAAAATATAGTAAAGCACCAAGAAGACCAAATATTGCTCCAGATGCTCCAATAGATACTGTTGTACTATTAATAAAAAGCAAAGTGAATAAACCACCAATAATACCACTTAATAAATAAATTATTGTGTATTTTATTTTTCCATAAAAACTTTCAAGTTGTGGACCTAAAACATATAAGCAGTACATATTAAGTCCTAAATGAATAATACCACCATGTAAAAACATACTAGTTATAAGTCTTGTAAAAAATGTATAGTCAGTTCCTTTAGTATACTCAACAAGTCCACCATATTTATACAATGTATCAGGGTCAATGGTAAATATATCGCCTTGTAAAGCAACCAAAATATAAGCTAAAATATTAATTATTATTAACCCATATGTAACATATGGTGTTTTTTTTGCAAATACATCTTCAGCCTTTTTGGCTTCTTTGGTATTTTTTTCATTGATTTCTTCTGTTATTTTCATAAATAGTTCTAAACCTTTTTCCCCTGTATTTTCATGTTCAATAATATCAGGAAAGTTCTCAGTTATAAAACTATATTTATTTATATCATTAAAATCTTGTAAATAAGCTATATCAATATTTTTTAAATTAGAGTCATTAATATTTACATTGTCGCCTAAGTTAACAAATATTGATAAGGCATTCATTTTAAATGTAAATGTTTTATGACCAATTTTTTTCATTATTGTTTTAGCACGATATAAATCAAAATCCAACTGTTCTTTATTGTGAATATAATTTGTTACAATACGAACAATTTGATAATTTTCCGCATTATTTTCAAGCCAAATTTCATCTTTAGCTCCATGTAATATTATAGGATTGTACCCCTTTTCAGTGATGAAATAATGAATTAGTTTCATAACTATTTCATCATTTTTATTTAATGTTATGTTCATCCTATCACCTACCTTAAATTATAATATAAAACCAGTAATTAGTAAAGATTATAAATCATCTCTATTTAAAATATCTGTAAAACACTTTGGAAGTTCAGACTCAAAATGCATCCATTTTAAAGTTTTTGGATGAGTGAATCCAATAGTCTTAGCATGTAAGCATTGGCCTGTTTCATCAAACAACTTATGATTGCCATAAACAGGATCATTAGTAACTGGATGTCCTATATAATTCATATGAACTCTAATTTGATGAGTTCTTCCTGTTTCCAATTTTAATTCAATTAATGTATGATTTTTAAATCTTTTTAAAACTGTAAAATGTGTAATAGCTTCTTTGGCATTTTTGTCAGTTACAGCCATTTTTTTTCTATCTTTGATATCTCGACCTATTGGTGCATCAATAGTACCTGATGTATTGTTGATAATACCATCAACTAAAGCAATATAAATACGTTCTGTTTCTTTTTTAGAAAGTTCATCAGCTAAAAAATTATGAGCATAATCATTTTTAGCTACCATTAATAATCCTGTTGTATAAGCATCAATACGATGAACAATTCCTGGACGCATATTACCATTAACAGTTGATAAATTATTAAAATGATATAGTAATGCGTTTACAAGTGTTCCATGCATATTACCTGGAGCAGGATGTACGACCATTCCATTTGCTTTATTAACAACAATAACATCATCATCTTCATAAACAATATCTAAAGGAATATTTTCTGGTATAGCATCCATTATTTCTTCTTCATAATCATCAATAGTAATAATATCTCCATCAACTACTTTATAACTTGCTTTAACACTTTTATCATTAACTAAAATAGTATCATCTTTGAGTAATTTTTCAATTTTAGTACGACTTAAATCCGTTACAGAGGCTAAATATGCATCAATTCTTTTTCCACTTTCTTCTACTTTGATTTCTTGCATAAGTCCTCCTTAAATGACATTATTACTAAAGTAAATATTGATATAACAATACACATATCAGCAAAATTAAATACTGGATAATGGTAATTGCCAAAAATAAATTCTAAATAATCAATTACATAATTAAATATAACTCGATCAATCAGGTTACCTATTATACCACCAATTAATAAACTATAACAAATTGTTTCTAATTTATTTAACTTTTTACCCTTTATCAAAAATAGATAAATACCTACTAATGCTAAAACAGCAACAATAATTAATACAAATTGCTTACCACTAAACATTGACCATGCAGCACCTTCATTATGAACATTAGTTAAATAAAAAAAGTTGGGTATCACTTTAATACTTTCTGCATAGGTAATTGTATTACTAATTAATATTTTTATTAATTGATCTATCAAAACAATTATCAAACTAATTAATGAAATCTTTTTCATTTAACCACCACTATAATTTTATCATATAATAGTTAAAAAAACAAAAAAAGAGGCACTTTAAAAAGTGCCTTTATACGAGGAATAGTATTTAGTAGACTAATTATTCCTCATTTATAATATTTACTAAATAATTTGATGTATACATATTAGATTTTTTTAATATATTTTATTAATATACGAACATATATTTGATATAATTATATTGGAACATTTAATTAGTTGGGTGCTACCTTCAATCTTTAAAAAGACTGGAGGTGATGCATATGAGTAAAAAAGATTTTCTAGTCTTCATTTTACTTATTATCATCCTTTTACTTATAGCATTACTTTTTGTAATACTAAAATAAAAAAGCACCTAACTCAGCAATGATTTAGGTGTCACTTAATCAGGTAACACTCAACATGCGAAATTAAGTGTTCCTTTTTTATTTTATGAAGTATTTCTTCACTAAATTCATTATACCATATTTTTAGTTTTTTTCAACAAAAAATGATGTAGTTTCATACTACATCATTTCTTCTAGTTTACGGCTAGCTTTTTTCATAGTATGATCTACATCCTTACATGCTTTTTCCATTACTGGTTGACCATATCTATCATAAATAATGGCTGTAGCAGCACCAAGAGTAAATAAAGCTATTCCACCAAAGACTTTCATAAATCACCTCTTACTAGAAAAATGTGCCTAAGCACATTTTTACTATAACCAATTATTTTTATTTTATACACTCAATTAGTTTATCTTTTAATAATGTTTTACGCATTTTCTCATTAACGTTTTTAACACCCATTTCAAATGCCTCACTTTGACCTATAATAATTAATTTAGATTTAGCACGAGTTACACCTGTGTAAATTAATTTTCTATATAAAAGACGTCTAAAACTATTTGATAAAATCATAATAACCAGTTTAAATTCACTGCCTTGTGATTTATGAATACTAATAACATAACCATGTTTAATATTAACAAGATCATGAATAGTATAATAAACATAATTACCATCAAAATTAATAACTATTTCTTTTTCATCAGTTATATCTTCTATAATACCTATATCACCATTAAAGACATTCAAATCGACCATATTTTGTAATTGTAAAACTTTATCGCCAACTCTAAAAATTTGATCACCATATTTTATCTCTTTTTTATTTTTATCTTTGGGATTAAAAATATCTTGCAAAATACGATTTAAATTATCTATACCAACTAAACCAGCATACATTGGAGCCATTATTTGAGTATTATAATAGTTATATCCTTTTTTTATTAACTTTTCACAAACACTGGTTAATCTAGCAATAATTGATTCATTATCTGTATCCATAAAAATATAATCATCATATTTATTTAAATAATTTTTTAATTCATTATCCTTGATTTCTTTTGACAAAACTGGAATATAACTATCTTCAGTTTGACGATATAAATGATTTAAACAAACTGTTTCAACAGTATTAGATTCAATTATATCTTTTAGTATATTACCTGGTCCAACACTTGGTAATTGATTATAATCTCCAACTAATACTAGTTTTATATTATCTTTCAAGCCCAGAAATAGACTATTTAAAAGATTAATATCAATCATACTAGCTTCATCAATTATAACTAAATTAACATTGGATTTATGATATTCATTTATTTGAAATTCATTTGTTTCTTTATTCCATTTTAAGAAACGATGAATAGTTAAAGCTGGAAAATTAGTAGCTTCACTCATTCTTTTAGCAGCTCTTCCAGTTGGTGCTAGCAAAGCTACTTTATTTACAAGCATATCATGAGTATAATCATTAACAATATTGTAAATATTTAATATAGCTTTTATAATTGTAGTTTTACCAACACCTGGTCCACCAGTTATAATTGTTATATTATTATTTAATGCTTTTTTGATAGCATCTATTTGTTCATCATTATAATTTATTTGATCTATATTCTCTAATTGAACAATTAGATCATCAATATTTGTATATTTTTCTTTTTTCTTATTTACCAGATTTTTTATTTTTTGACAAATATTATATTCAGATTCATATATATCATATAAATAATATTTATCATCTATAATAATGACTTTCATACTAGAAACTAAATTATCAAGCATAAAACATAATGTATTATCATCTATTTCATAATTCAAAAATTCGGATACTTGAAACTTTATTTCTTCATATTCTAAATAAGTATCACCATTTTGAAAAGATATATTTTGCATAACATAGTATGTTAAAGCTTCTAATCTCTTATCATCTAATGGATTTATTCCACTATTTAAAGCTATTTTGTCTATTTTTAAAAAACTTAAATTATCTATATCATCTAATAATCTATATATATCATGCTCAATAACTTTTAAAGTATTATTTTTATAACAATTATAGATTGCTAAAGCATCATGATTAGTAAAACCTAATTCAGTTAAATATATAATTGTTTTATGAGACTCTTGATAATTTAGTAATGTATTATAAATATCATTGGCTTTTTTTTGATTCATTTTATAAACACGCATTAAATTATCTTTATCTTCTAATATTAAATCTAATGTTTTATCTCCTAAAGTATCAACTATACGTGTTGCTAATTTTTCCCCTACACCTCTAAATAAGCTACTAGATAAAAAAGCTACTATACCATCTTTGTCTTCTGGTTTAACCACTTCATACTTAGTAACATTAAATTGCGTACCATATTTAATATGTTCTATAAATTCACCATCAAGTATATAGTTTTCATTTTCTTTTATATCAACAAAATAACCTGTAATAGTTATTGTTTTGTTTTCATATTCCCTATCTTCTGGTGATTCTTTTATTCTAAAAAGACCAACTACATAACCACTAGAAGCACTGAAAATAAGTTGTTTAAATGTTCCTTTTAATTTCATATAATCACCAATAAAATTATATCATAAATATTATTAATGAAAAAAGATAAAAATCATATAATTTATTGGAAGTGATTTATGTTTAGATTATTAAAATGGCTATTTAAAGATTTTTATCTTTTTTGTGCTGCCTATTCAAATAATGTGTTTCCTGATCCTTTACCCAAAGAAGATGAGGAATATTATATTCAAAAACTCTATTTAGGTGATAAAGAAGCACGTGATAAATTAATAGAACATAACTTAAGATTAGTTGCTCATATTGTTAAAAAATACGAAAAAAATACTAATGAACAAGATGACTTAATATCCATTGGTACAATTGGATTAATTAAAGGCATTGATAGCTACAAAAAATCTCATAATACAAGATTAACTACTTACGTAGCTCGTTGTATTGAAAATGAAATATTAATGTATTATCGAGCTAATAAAAAAAACAATCAAAATGTTAGTTTAAATGAACCTATTGGTTTTGATAAAGAAGGAAATGAAATAACACTTTTAGATATTTTAAAAACTCCTAAACCAGATTTTGCTTTAGATATTCATAATAAAGATAATATTGGTTTATTAGATAAATATTTTAATGTTTTAACTAAGAGGGAAAAAGAAATATTAGAAAAAAGATATGGTTTAAATGACAAGGATAAAATGACACAAAAGAATATTGCTAAACATTTTAATATTTCAAGAAGTTATGTATCTAGAATAGAAAAAAGAGCTTTAACTAAAATTTTAAAAGAATATATTAAAAACAAAAACAATTAAAAAAGACCAATTATTGGTCTTTTTTTAGAGTATGTATTTTAACACTACAAATATTTAAATCTTCAAAAGTCATAAAACGCTCCAATTGTTCACTTAAAGCCATAATATGATTGCAATATGCTTCTCCAATTTTATCATTATCATTATCAGATTCATATTCTAGTATTTCCCCAGTACTATGATTTATTATTCCCTTTTCGTTAAATTTCGTTTCCACAACAGCACCAAAAGAATTCATATCCACATCATCAACAATAATATTTGTCGAACTTAAATTAGGAACAAAATTAACATAACAACCATGATACTTATCCCCTGCAATTGTTAAATATTCCGTCATTCCAAAATTATATTCTGATATTTCCTTATTTACAGCAACACTAATAGAATTATTAGATAATTTGATAATACCATAACATTCATCACTTAAATAAAGAGGGATACAATAGCATTTAAATTCATCATCCCATTTTCCTTTTTCAAGATAAAAATCATAGCAAGATAAGTATTTTTCAGCTATTTTAATTGATTTTTTATAACCATTTTTCGTAATATTCATTTTTACTTTTTGACTTAATAAATCATAATAATATAAAGCTATATCTTCCATACTATCTTCTTCTTCCCCTGTATATTTTATTATTAAAAATTTTACTAAAATCTACATAATTATTGATATCATTATCATTTTCTCCATGAACAATTAATGATTGAACACAATAATCATCAAAATCATATTTTTCAGCAATTTCTTCTTTATTTAGCTCATGTATTTCCATTACTTCATTTATAATACCATCATAAGAATTACTATCATAAGGAATATAAGTATTGTTATCAATAATACCATTTTGATCAAAAACTGTTTCGCATATTTCTCCATAACGTTCTTGTCTTTTAGAATTTTCAACTAATACTACATTAGCATTATAAAACCCAAAATCACATATATTACCATTAAATGAATTATTAGTAATATCAAGATGTTCATAAATACAACATTCACCATTAAATAATTCCTTATTTACTTCAAGATATATTTCATCTTCAGCCATCTCAATTACACCATAAACAGAACTATAACAGCCATCTTCATTATTAATAGCAATATCTAAATATAAAATTTTTTCTTCTCCATCCAATTTAAGATTAGTAATAGTATAGTTATAACGTTTTAAGTATTTTTCAACTAACAAAAAATTATTAAAAAAATTATTACTATTACTTTGAAAAAATTTTTCATAATATTTTTCTAATACTTCCACCATATTATCATCTCTTTTTTATTATTCTTTTCTCGTTATCTTCTATATTATATAATTCTTTAACAAGAGCACTACAAGCCTCTTTAAAATGGGAACTAATACCAAAAGAATTATATGCATCAATAGAACCATCATCTGATTATTCTATTTTACCTTCCTTAATTATTTCTCTTCTATTTATAAGATTTAATCTATATCTTTTGATAAATTTTTCAACATATTCAAAATTAATAAGGAATGGAACATAATATTTACCATTATTTTGTTATAATTGTTGATAATCATTTCTTAAATATTCCCTCACGTGAGTATTATCTTACCATATTTAGATTCATTTTACAATAAAAAAAGATTCTAATAATTAGAATCTAATTTTTTTCAATAGCATAAGTTGCATCATGACCATTTAAATCAATATGTTCACTATTTTCTTGATATATAAATTCTGTTGCTAAAGTTTCTTTAGTTACATAGTCTTTAAACATTTCTAAAGCTTCTTTAACTTCATCATCACCTGAATAATATAGCTTAATACGATCAGCTATATCTAATCCTGTTGTTTTTCTTAAATTTTGAACTTTAGATACAAATTCACGAGCTAAACCTTCATATATTAATTCTTTAGTTAACTCCGTATTTAAAATAATGAATTTATTATTTTCCATACCAACATTAAATCCTTCTTTAGAATCAATACGAATATCTACCATATCAGGTGTAATAGTTAACATTGAACCATCAAATTCAACTTTTATTTCTTGATCATTTAATAATTGTTCAATTTCTTCATCTAATAAATTTAAAAGTAAATTTTGATAATCTTTAATCTTTGGTCCAAACATAGAACCACATACTTTAAAGTTTGGTTTAACATTAAAGTTCATGTACTCACCTAAGTCTGAAACAAATGTAACTTTCTTAACATTTAATTCTTCATTAATTAAGTTAACAAGATCTCCTAAAATAGTTTCATATTTACCATCAACTAACACTTCTGAAATAGGTTGACGAACTTTAATTTTATTTTCCTCACGTACATAACGTCCAATTGAGATTAAATCTCTTACTAAATCCATTTTTTCTTCAATTTTATCATTCATTAATTTCTTAGAATATACAGGGAAATCTGCTAAATGGACTGATTCTTCACCAGTTAAATTTTTATAGATTTCTTCAGTTGTAAATGGAATAATTGGTGCACATAACTTACATAAACCAGTTAAGATTTCATAAGTAGTTTGATATACAGCTTTTTTAGAATCATCAAATTCAGATGACCAGAATCTATTTCTATTACGTCTTATATACCAGTTTGATAAATCGTCTGAAACAAAGTTAGTAACATCACGTACTACTTGATTCAAATCATATTGATCATAATATTCAGTACATTTTTCTAATAATTTATTGTATTTAGATATTAACCATTTATCAATTTCTTCTCGATCTTCATATGCAACATTACAATCTTTAATATCGATTTTATCAATGTTTGCATAAGTTTGGAAGAATGTATAAGTATTTTTAAATGGATTAAAGAATTTAGAATGTACTTCTTTAATATCATCTTCATTAAATTTAAGTGGTGTCCAAGTTGGTGATACATAAGCTAAATACCATCTAACTGGATCAGCACCATATTTTTGCATTGTTGTAAATGGTTCAACAGCATTACCTTTTGATTTATGCATCTTTTGACCATTTTTATCAAGTAATAATTCATTAACTAAAACATTTTTATATGGACTCTTTCCTGTTACAAATACACCTAAAACAAGTAAAGAATAGAACCAACCACGTGTTTGATCGATACCTTCAGCAATAAAATCTGCTGGATATTGAGATTCCCAAAGTTCCATATTTTCAAATGGATAATGATATTGTGCAAATGGCATTGATCCTGAATCAAACCAACAATCGATTACCTCAGATACACGATTCATAGCTTTACCACATTCAGGACATGTTAAATGAATATCATCAACAAATGGTCTATGTAAATCAATAGTTGCTGGATCTACCGTTTCTTGAGCTTTAGAAGCTAGTTCTTCACGTGATCCAATCATTTCATCATGACCACAACTACATCTCCATAAAGGAAGTGGTGTACCCCAGTATCTATTACGTGATATAGCCCAGTCATTCATATTTTCAAGCCAATTTCCAAATCTTTTTTCACCAACAAAAGATGGATACCAATTAACTTTTTTGTTTTCAGCAATAATTTTATCTTGCAATTTAGTAACCTCAAGATAGAATGATGGACGTGAGTAGTATACAAGTGGTGAATCACATCTCCAACAATGTGGATAGTCATGTTTAATTTTTTGCTTTTTAAATAATTTATCATTTTCTTTTAACCACTTAATTACTTCTAAATCAGCATCAAAAATATTCATACCCTTCCATAAACCAGCTGTATAGCAAGCATCTTCACCAACTGGATTAACATATGGTAATTTATATTTTTTACCAACATTAGCATCATCTTCACCAAAAGCAGGAGCAATATGAACTATACCAGTACCATCTGACATTGTTACGTAATTATCACATGTTACAAAGAATCCTTTACCTTTTACCTCAATATCAGATGGAATTAATTGCTCATATTCAGCATATTCTAAATCTTTTCCTTTATAAGTTTCAAGTACTATATATTCATCACCTAAAACAGCATTAGCAAGGGCTTTAGCAAGGATAAATTTATAGCCCATTGATTCAACTTTAACATATTCTTCTTTTGGATTAACACATAATGCTACATTAGATATTAAAGTCCATGGAGTAGTTGTCCAAACTAGGAAGTACGCATCTTCATCTTTTTTCTTAAATGGTACGATTACAGTATTAGCATCAATTTCTTTATATCCTTGAGCAACTTCATGTGAAGCTAAACCAGTTCCACATCTTGGACACCAAGGCATGATTTTAACACCTTCATAGAATAATCCTTCATCAAAAAATTTCTTTAAAATCCACCATTCAGTTTCAATATAATTATTATCATATGTAATATAACGGTTATCTAGATCAATAAATTGTCCCATTTCATCTGTTAATCTTCTAAATGCCTCTTCATTTTCCCAAACAGTTTCTTTGCATAATTTGTTAAATTCTTTTATACCATATTTTTCGATATCAGCTTTGCCAGAAAAACCTAATTTCTTTTCAACATTAACTTCAACTGGTAAACCATGAGTATCCCATCCTACTTTTCTTAAAACACGATTACCTTGCATAGTTTGATATTTACAAAATGAATCTTTCAAAAATTTTGATACCATGTGATGTAATCCTGGCATACCATTAGCAGTAGCTGGTCCATCATAGAATACCCAGTTATCTTTATCTTTTCTATTTTCGATTGTTTTATTTAAGATATCTTGACTCTTCCAAGTTTTTAAGATATCTGCTTCTACTTCATGAGTAGGTCTTTTATCTAATTCTTTAAACATTTTTCATCTTCCTCCTTAAATAATAATTTTGGCATATGACATATATCATCAATACCATAATATTTATAGATGCTATCAACATCCATTGTTGTAACAGCATCTTTATTTATTCCAAGTTTATCTAAAACAGCATAAACATCAGCAGTAGATTTACCCTCTATTTCCATATATTCAGGTATTAGTGGCCATCTATCTAAATCTATTTCCACATCATCTAATATATATTGTATTCGAAAATTTTGTTGATAAGAGCGAGCTTCATAACCTAATTGATTTAGTATCTCATCAGTATCAGCAAATGAAGATACCTCAATTTCTGCTTCCTTAGTACCTGTAATTGTTTTATCCTTTAACTCTTTTATAGTTAGAGTTGTTTTCAAACCATTTGTACGCAATCTAATCCAACGATTAGGATCAACAGGATGAAAATCATATACTTTTCGCTCCTGCATAGCACCAAATACTTTTTGAGCTCCTAACTTTTCTAATTTTTCTATCATTAAATCATGGTCAATTTCTAATAATCTAACTTCATACTCAGTTTTCATAAAACCTCCAAAAAAAAAATCCATAAATTTAAGGGCGCTTACGCGTGGTACCACCTTAATTCATGAATTTCATGCACTTAATCTATTAACGCAAGTTAACGTATTTAGCTTATCCCTAAATAACATCAGAAGTGATCCTTAATTACTATCCCTACCTATTCTCACCAACCATAGGCTCTCTACTAAGTATTCATAATTAACGTCTTCATCATTTGTTTTTATATTTCAACTTTTTCAATATCTTCAACTATTTCTAATTGAGATTCAATGATATCTTTTAATTTTCTTTTAAATACATTTATATTACGTCTTAGCATTGCTGTTTCAGCTTCAGTTTTTTCAGCCTTAAGTAATGCTTCATTAACAATGCGACTTGCATTTTTCTTTGCATCTTCGATTAGTATTTCAGATTCGCGATGAGCCGTAGATTTAATTTGATCAGAAGTTTTTTGAGCCATAATAATAGCTCTATTTAATGTTCCTTCTATTCTTTCATATTGAGCAAGTTTTTCTTTCAAATGGTCAACATTAGCTATTTCATCATTCATACCATTAACTTGTTCTTTTAAACTAGCTATTTTGGCATCCTTAATTTTTATATCATTAACCATTGCTTCAACTTGTCTAATTATTTGATCTAAAAATGCATTTACTTCATCAGGATCATACCCACGAAGTACACGGCTAAACTTTTCCATACTAATCTCCTCGCACAACAAATCTACTTAAAAACTAAAATATTACCATTCAATATTTATATCATCATTATCATGTACATCTGCACCATCAGCATCATCTGATATTTTACCTTGTACATTAATATTTTTAGGTGTACATAAGAAAATTCCACCACCGATTTTTTGTAAATCGCCACCGATAGCATATATTGTTCCACTTAAGAAGTCAACAATACGTTTTGCTTGATCTGATGTAACTCTTTTTAAGTTAACAACAACTGTATTTCTCTTCTTTAAATGATCAGCTATTTGTTGAGATTCAGAGAATGCTCTTGGTTCTAAAAGAATCATTTTAGCTCCTCCATCTTCAGCCATAGCTTCAGCTTCAGTTATTTCATAAAATTGATTTTCATCTCCACTGAAAATATCTTCTTCTTCTTCTTTGAATAATTTCTTAATAAATCCCATAAAGTTCCTCCCATTTTTACGTCTACTACAATTAATTCTAACACATTATCCAAAAAATGAAAAGATTTTTTATCTTTTTTTTATATTTTTCTTTGACTTTTTTTATATTTGTATTATAATAGCAACTAGACAAAAAAAGGAGGAAATCTAATGCTTGATCAATTTGAATTATCTATTTATGAAGATTATAAAAAAACATTAAAAAATTATCTTCATAAACCAAACTATAATGACTTTGAAGATTTAATGGCATTTGAAGAAATTATAAACGATTTAGCTATTAAAAAACCTAACAAAGATTTTATTGACAAGCATCAGTTATTATATAAAGCAAGAAAACTTTTATTATTTTATCAGCAAGAATCATTATTTAAGAAAAATGTTAATTTAGATAAAGACTATTTATTATTTCTTTCTAAAAAATATAAATATATCGATTTTGAAGAAGATGATTTAAAATTAAAACTTAAAAAGGTTGATATAAACAATAATTTAGAACTAATTAGTGACTTTATGTCACATTATAATTCTGAGTTATATGATATCTTTAGAGATTTAAAATCTAATAATCACATAAAAATATTTGATTACAATGATAATATTGATTATAAAGGTGTTAGTTATCTTTTTCATCATAGTTCACCATATATAATATTACTTAAGAAAAATAATATTGTAGATGGTGATTGTCTTGTCCATGAGGTAGGACATTGTTACCAATGGAATAAATCGTTGGTAAAAAGTAAAAGTTTAGATTACTTTTATAGTGAAGTATATTCACATTATGTTCAATTTTTATATCTTAAATTTCTATCTGATCAAGGATTATATAAAAAAGATGGTTTGGCGATTAAAAAGAATGTATTGCAACTTTTACGAATGCATTTAGTCCGTTTAAATAATTATTATAGTGGAAAAATAAAATTTTCTGATGATCTTGTCTTTGATGATTTACAATATGCTTTTGGTCAAGCAATAGCAATATATTACTATAATAAATATCTAATTGATCCTGAAAGAGCTGATTATGATATGGAAAAATTTATAACTAAATCATCATCATATGATTCTGATAAAGTATTAGATGAATTAAATATTAATAAGAAAAAATTATTAACTCAAAAGAAAATAGATAACTTTTTAAAATAATTGTAGGTGATATTATGAGTTTTGATAAATTCGATAACAAGAAAGCTGAACTAGAATTATATAAAGATATGCGCACCTTAATAACTGAATTAAAAAAAGCAGATTCAAAATCTAATTTTAATCGTTTGGCTGTTGAATTAAATAACCTATATACTCTAGCAAATTATTTTGATTTATATGACTATCCTGAAGTAGAGGATTATGTTGCAAGATCTATTAGTGTTCTTGATTCTGATAATCGTTTTAAAATATTTTTAAAGAACCATCGTCGACTTTATAATCTAGTAAATAAAGACCTTGATTATCATCTTGCTGTATCTGAATTATCTGATTTATTTATTGAAAATAATTTTGAAAAAAAATATCATGAATTAAATTACATAGGTAATTATCAAGAGATAGTTAATTATGCTAAAGAATTTATGAATTATTATGATAATAAATTATTAAATGCATATAATACTATTGAGAAAAAAAATCATATCTTAATAAAAGAATTTGATGAATCTGATTTAGGCGGTTTATTTACTCCACTTAGCAATAATAAAACTCCATATTTATCATTCTTTTTAAATAGCAACATAGATGATGCAGCAACAATTGTTCATGAAACTGCCCATTTAAGACAATATGATTTATTAAAAAATAATAAAACATGTGAAAATTATAATTACTTTTTTCAAGAAGTATATTCATTCTTTTTACAATTTGCTTTTTATCATTATATAAAAGAAAAAAATATATACACTAAAGATATTGATACATGCTTTAATGCTTATCTTGATAATTTATGTAAATATTTAATTGATTTTAATGATGATCTAACAACAAATGAGTTATCAAACACCTATATTTTTAATGATATTCAATATAGTTATGGTATTTTAGTTGGTTTAAAATATTTTGATATTTATAAAAATGATCCAGAATATGCTAAATTACTTACAGATAATTTTATTGAACAATCATATCATTATGAACCGCTTGAAGTATTAAATAGTTTTGGTTTAGATAGTGAAGAACTTGTAAGTGGTGAAATATTAAAAAAATACATAAAAAAATAAAAGTATAAACTTTTATTTTTTTTATTCTAAAACTTTTAATTTATCTACAACTATTTGATATTTATCAAATCTCTTTTCTACCTTGCCTTTTACTAAAATAACATTTCCATTATCAATATTTTCATATTGCTTTAGTGTTTTAGGAAATAAAGTTAAATCAATTTCATCGGTTTCATCAGAACCTAAAATAAAGGCCATATGATCATTTTTCTTTGTCATTATTTTTCTTAAACTATCTATTATAACAATAATATTTATTTCCTTATCAAAATATTTTTCACAATCAATAATATCTACTATATTATTAGTTTTAGACTTATAGTAAATAGTTGGATGATTAGATAGGTAAACTCCAAATAATTCTTTTTCAAAGAATAATTTTTCTTTTAAATCATAATCATCGCAATAATCTAATACAGGTTTTAGACTATTATCTGCACCAATATCATGAGCAAGTTCACCATAGTTAATAATAACATCTAAATTATTAATTAAAACCTTCATATTAGAATTTAATCTTTCAAAACATCCAGATTTAACTAAATTACCAAGTATTTCCTTAGTTAATTTGAACTCAATACGAGAAACAAAATCAAAAATATCAGAAAAAATCTTTTCTTTTCTTTTTTCAATTATTTCATTAATTAAAGTAATTGGGATATCTTTAATGGCATTTAAAGGGTATAAAAGTGATCCATTATCTTCTATAAAAGTTTTATCTGATAAATTAATATTTGGTTTTAAAATATTAATTTTATTTTTTTTGCATTCCTTAAAATACTTTTTAACCTTATCTTTATCAGACATTTCTTCATTTAAAATATGATTCATAAATATATATGGATAATGAGCCTTTATATATGCCATACGATAAGAAACTAGTGAATAACCATATGAATGTGATTTATTAAAACCATATTCAGCAAATTTAAGCATTAAATCATATATTTTCTTAGCTTTATCTTTACCAATATTATTTTTTAAACATCCATTAATAAATTTATCTTCTTCATTAAGTAATAATTCTTTTTTCTTTTTACTCATGGCTTTTCTTAAAATATCCGCCTCAGCCTTCGTATAACCTGCTAAGGTCATAGCCATTTGCATTATTTGCTCTTGATAAATTAAGATACCACAAGTTGGTTTTAAAATAGGTATTAAACTATCATCTAAATACTTAATACTGCTTGGATTTTTAGCATTATTTATATAAGTATCAATATTTTGCATAGGTCCTGGTCTATATAAAGCCATAGCTATTGTAATATCTTCAAATGATTTTGGCTTTAATTTCTTTAAAAAATTAATCATACCAGCTGATTCAAATTGAAATATTCCTAAAGTATTTCCTTCTTTAAAAATATCAAGAGTCATTAAATCATTATTTGGTATATCACTAAATTTTAAATCTATATCATATTCTTTATTAATATCATCAATCATTTCATGAATTATAGTTAAATACTTAATAGCTAAAAAATCCATTTTAAGAAGACCTATTTTTTCTAAATATGTCATATCAATACCCGTGACAAAGCGATTATTATAATTAACAATTGGTATTATTTCATCAAGTGGTTTAGATGACATAACGATACCCGCAGCATGTAAAGATGTATGATGTTTTAAACCCTCTAATTTTAAAGATATATGAGCTAATTTTTGTAAATCATTATTGGTAATATAATCCATAATGTCTTTTTTCTTAAAATTATCTTTTAAACTAATATTAGCATCAATCATCTTACTTAAATTATTTACAAGATAATTATTAATATCTAAAAAATTAGCAACTTCTCTAATGGTTTGGCGAGCACCCATTGTACCAAAAGAAATAATTGGTACAACACATTTCTTACCATACTTAGAAATACAGTATTCAATAACTTCTTCCCTTTTAATATGTTCAAAATCTATATCAATATCAGGCATTGTTGTACGAGCTTCATTTAAAAATCTTTCAAATAATAAATCATTTT
This sequence comes from Bacilli bacterium, assembly GCA_017527675.1. Classification (GTDB taxonomy): domain Bacteria; phylum Bacillota_I; class Bacilli_A; order RF39; family UBA660; genus RGIG6635. The sequence continues at coordinate 57,122 of JAFXPU010000004.1, read as the reverse complement.
TAACTGGGTCTATTTCGGTTATTCCAAGTAAATAAGCAACAAGTGATGAAACGGCACTACCACGTCCAGGTCCAACTATAATATTATTATTTTTAGCATAATTAACATAATCAGCAACTATTAAAAAGTAATCATTGAAATTCATTTTATTAATTATATCAAGTTCATATTTTAATCTTTCTTGATAGGCTTTAGAAACACTATCACCAAAGATTTTTTTCATACCTTCAATACATTTTTTCTTTAAATAATCATATGATGACATATTTAAATCATTTTCAAATATTGGCACTAAATCTTGTTCTAAAGGTATTTCTAAATTACATAATTTATCTATCTTTGCATTATTTTCATTTAAATACTTTTTGACTTCTTCAAATTTTAATAAATAATTATCAACATAAGTCTTAGTATCTCTTTCAGCTATTTTATCTAAATAAGATAAGTATTTTAAATCATCTTTATATAAACATAATGTTTCATTCATATATAAAGCTTTATCATTAATCATCTGTTTTTCTTTTTCATTTTTATATGTTAAATATATATATTCAAAAACATTTTTTAAATCTTCATATAATTCTTTATAAATATATGGAACTAAACATATTAAATCTTGATTGTGAATAACAATATCATTCATGGTTAAGTCACGTGTTGATTTAATAATATTTATTTTTATTAAATTCTTGTAACCATTAAAATTCATGGCATATAAAACCATAATACTATTATTAATTTTTACTTCTAAACCAATAATAGGTTTTATATCATTTTTTTTACATTGCATGTAAAAATCCATAACTCCATACAGATTATTATCAGCAATTGCTAGGGACTTTAGATTATTATCTTTAGCATACTTAATTAAATCATCAACTTTTATTAAGCTTTCAAGAAGCGAATTATCTGTTTTAATATAAAGTGGTGTATAATTCATAAAATCCCTCCTACTAATATTTTACTATATTTTTATTATTTTTTAAACAAATTCATAAGTTCTTGCAAGTATTCTTTTATCTGAACAGTATTCCATGATAAATTTATTATTCCTTTTAACTAATATAATACCAATTGTTTTATTCAGATTAATAGTCTTTAAATTGTTATCAATATAATTCATATATACTTGTATTTGCCCTATATGTTCTTTTTTTAGTTCAGATACTTTTAATTCCAAAACAATAAAACAATTATACTCATAATTAAATAATAATAAATCTATGTAGTTATAATTAGAACCTATTTTAATTCTATACTCACTTTTTATAAAAGCAAAGCCACTACCTAATTCTTCTAAAAAGGAAGATATATCTTCAAGAATCATTTGTTGCAATATTTTTTCTGATACTTTTTCTATATTATTTTTATTCTTTATAACAATTGGATCCTTAATTAAATCTTTAACTTTTACTTCTTTATTTTTTATTATCTTACTTCTAGCCTCTTCTGGTAATCTTTCATATTCTTTAGATTTTATTTTTTCTCTTAATCCCCTAACATCTATATTCTTAATTTCACATTGATTAACATAATAAATTATTTTATTTATATCAGTAATTGATAGCATTTCATACCAATGACTCCATGTTAACTTTCCCGACAATGTCGGGACTTTTTCAATAATATTGTAATATTTTTTAATTTTATATAATAATGATACAGTATACTTTTTACCAAACTTCAACGATAATCTTTTAGCATAATCATTTATTACTCCTCTTCCATATTTAATATCGATATTATTAAGCAAATTACCAATTATTAAATATGTTCTTATTTTTTCTTTTGCCTTTGAATAATCTTTTGAACATTGATATATTTTATGATATATCAATATATCTTCTATTTGAGTATATACATTATCTACTTCTTTCATACTACACCTCCTACTTATATTATTATTGTTTTTTTCTCTATTTCCTTTTTTTAATAAAAAAAGAATGAATATTAATTATTCATTCTTTTCTTTTTAATTAAGATTAAACTTACTATGATTCCAATTAGACTTCCTATAAATATTATAATGCTTGTCATTATCTTATCTACTGTATCTGGAATTATTATTGTATCAGGTATTACTTCTTTTGGTATCTTTGTTTCTACTGTTGCTGTTGATTTATTATCATCTTCATCTGGTTCTGGATATCCTTCTTTTCCTGTTACTTCTGTTATTTCTACTTTATTTGTACTTATTCCATAGTCTTTTTGATTCCATTTATAACCTATCTTATATGTTTTACTATCTCCAGGTTCTAACTCAACATTTAATTCATAGTTGTTTCCGACTTTTGTAAATTCACCTATATCATAGATTTCAAAGCCTGGTATATCTCCTTCTACTACTTTAAATGTTGCAGGTATATCTCCTGTATTTTTTACCTCTATTTCATAATATACTATCCTATTTTACTATATATAATTTTACCAAAATTTACGTTTTTTTACAACAGAATGCATAAAAATTTAACTAAATAATTGACTTATTTTTCAAATTATGATAAACTCATAAGGCATAGGAAAAAAACTTTGTAAGGAGGATTCAATATGGCAACTAAAGTAACAAGCAAAACTGCATTACATGGTAATAGAAGATCTCATTCATGCCGTGCTACTAAACATGCTCAAAAAGTTAATTTACAAGTAATGACATTAGAAGATGGTACTAAAGTTAGAACAACTACTCGTGAAATGAGAACATTAAATAAAGCTTCTAGAAAAGCTGCTTAATAGATGTAAGTTTATAAGAATCGTTTGATTCTTTTTTTTGTACAAAAAAACAAGTATAAATACTTGCTTTTTTAAAATAAACATGTTTTACCTGTTTATTTTGTTTTATTTATTACTTCAGTAATAACATCATCTAATGAAGCAGTTATTATATCTTTTGAGCCTAATAAAAATTTCTTAGTAACTTCTCTTACTTCAAATGTTGTAATATCTAAAAATTCTGCAATATCTATTGTTGTATATCTTTTACCATTAACAAAACCTAATTTTAAATAAATAATTGTTGCTTCTTTTGGTGGCATTGTCTGAATATATTCTAATACCTTAGGTGTTCTAAATAATGATAATAATGTATCTAATTCTTTATCTTCTTCATTTTTTTCTACCAATACTTTATTTTCTTCTTTTAATTCTGTTTTATCAGTTATTTCAATATTGCTTTCTTTTAATTCTGTTTCTAATACCTCAGTTTTTTCTTCTTTCTTTTTAGATATTTTTGGTTGAATACCTTCTAATCTTCTTCTAATTTTAGGAATTACACCACCATAGAATTTAGCGTATTCTTCTTTTGTTAAACTAGTTTCAACTGGATTATTTAAATCATTACCATATCTTTTAGTTATCAAATTTCTTTCTTCTTCACTTAATTCAGCTATAACAGAATCAATTTTTTGTTTACTATAAGCATTAAAATACTTATAAATAGTTTTATTTACCATCTTATTTCCTCTTTTCTTAGTATCAGGATTTTCTTCCTCTTTTTCATCTTCTATTGAAATACCATAGTATTCGCTGCGCATATTTTGTATATTCTCCAAACATCTATCTGGATTACTCATATAATTTGAGAAATTATTAATATTAGGATTAAGTCTTAATTTATTTAAGGCTTTTGCTTGTATCTGACGAATACGCTCGCGAGTTACATGGTATTTTTTACCAATTTCTTCTAACGTTTTAGGATCTTCATCATTAAAACCATATCTTAAATATAAAATATCTCTTTCTTTTTCGGTTAACTTAGCTTCATCAAAAAATTTAGTAAAATCTATTATTAAATTTTCATCTATATAATTTTGTTCAGTATCAATTTCCATTTGTGGGATAAAATCAGCTAATTCAGTTTCTTTTTCATCACCAATAGGTGTATTAATACTTACGGTTTCTTGCATATTCTTTTTAATTTCTAAAACACTAGAAACAGATATTTTTAATTCTTTAGCAATTTCTTCAGCAGTTGGTTCACGTCCATATGCTTTTTCATATTTATCTATTATAGAATTAATTCTTTTTATTCTATCCGATAAATATATTGGTAACCTTACTAATCTATCATAATTATTAATAGCTCTTTCAATTGTTTGTCTTATCCACCAAATGGCATAAGTAGAAAATTTATAATTCTTATCAACATCAAAACGATCAACAGCTTTCATTAATCCAAAGTTACCTTCTTGAACTTTATCTAAAAGAGTTAAACGATTTGATTTATAGCGACGTGCAACTGATACTACTAATCTTAAATTTCTTTCAATTATTTCTTTTTTAGCATCTAAATCACCATTACGATATCTTATGAATAATTCCTTTTCTTCACTTGTTGTAAGAAGAGGTATTTTATGAATTTCCTGAAGATACATTTTAGTTGAATCTAAATCAGGTGTATTATCATCACAATTATATTCTTTAATATCATCATTTAGATCAATATCAATATTATTAACTATACAATACGCACCTTTTAAAGATTCTAATAATTCATCATTAACTTTATTAGATATTATATTATTATCAGCATATAACATTTCCACAGTCTTATTAAGCACTTTATTATTATTTATTAAATACATTAAAGTATCTATATTGGGTGCATAGTTATATTTACTTAAAAAACTATTTAACTGATTATAATTACGGAATGCATCACTTACTTTATGACAATAAGTAATTTGGCTAGTTAAATAATTTAAAAGAAATGTTTCACTATTACTTTTTAATTCATGTAAAACCATTTCATTCATACGATGATGCATATTAATTTCAAGATTTTTAACATAATCATCAGATTTAATTTTTTTAGTTTTTTCTATTTCTTCTAAAACAATAGTATTATATTTTTCTTCATCTAATTTTAGATAATTATAAGAATTATATATACGTTTAAATAGATGAGATAAATAATTTTTTATCATTTTAGATGATTCATCTTGAAGTAATTTCTTTTTCATACCATCATCCCCACTAACTATATTATAGCATATTTTATATAAGTAAAAAAACTATCTTGCGATAGTTTTTAAAATAAACTCATTTGATTAGATTCACTCATACCTTCAAACATTCCCATCAAACGCATTTTATCCATTAAAGTTCCAGATATTTTTGCACGATATTGAACTTCCTCTATTGATAAGAAACTGCGTTTTTCACGCTCAGTTACTATATTATTGGCAACAGTATCACCAAGTCCATCAATTGAAGAAAATGGTGGAATTATTTCTGTATCAGATTTAACACCCCACGTTGTTGCTAATGATTCTTCTAAAGTAATAGGTACAAACTTAATGCCACGAGCTGATGCTTCAAGGCATACTTTTAAACTTTCAAGTTGACCTAATTCTTTATTAGTTGCATCGTAACCTTTATTTTGAATTTCAATTATTCTATTTTTAATAGCATCATAACCTTTAATCATTACTTCAACATCAACATCAGTTGCTTTACAAGTTAACCAAGAGGCATAGAAATGAACTGGCATATGAACTTTATACCAAGCTATTCTAAAGGCAGACATAACATATGCAGCGGCATGTGCTTTTGGGAACATGTATTTGATTTTTTGACATGAATCAATAAACCATTTTTCAATTCCCGCTTTTTCCATGGTTTCTTTATGGGTAGCCCACGTTTCTGGATCTTTGGATGCTTTTCCTTTACGAACAAATTCCATTATTTTAAATGCTTTTATTGGTTCAACACCATGATACATCAAATATACCATAATATCATCACGACATCCAATAACCTCTGAAAATGGAACAACATTATTTTTAATTAATTCTTGAGCATTACCAAGCCATACATCAGTACCATGAGATAGACCTGATATTTTAACAAGTTCAGCAAATGTTTTAGGTTTTGTATCTTCAACTAATTGAATTGTAAATGGTGTACCAAATTCAGGAACACCTAAGGTACCTGTTGTACACATAATTTTATCTTCAGTTACACCTAAAGCTTTGGTTGATCTAAATATACTCATAGTCTCTTTATCATCCATTGGAACTTTTAATATATCGGTTTTAGATGTATCTTGAATCATACGAAGTTGAGTTGGATCTGAATGCCCTAAAATATCTAGTTTTAATAAATCTTGATCTATTGCATGGTAATCAAAGTGAGTTGTACGCCATGCAGAAGTAACATCATCAGCTGGAAATTGGAATGGTGTAAAATCTGAAACATCCATATAATCGGGAACAACAACTATTCCACCTGGATGTTGACCTGTTGTCCTTTTAACACCCGTACAGCCTAATGCTAGTCTTTCAATTTCCGCAGAACGCATAACTATATTGTTATCTTCAAGATATCCTTTAACAAAACCATAAGCTGTTTTATCTGCAACTGTACCTATAGTACCAGCACGATATACATTATCAACACCAAATAGGACTTTCGTATATTCATGAGCTGATGCTTGATTTAAATCAGAGAAGTTAAGGTCTATATCTGGTACCTTATCTGCATTAAAACCTAAGAAAGTGGCAAATGGCATATCTTGTCCATCTTTATACATTTTTTCACCACAATTAGGACATATTTTATCAGGTAAATCAAATCCTGATGAATATGTAGCACCTAAATCATTACCATCTTCATCTTTAAAGATTGATGTTTGACATTTTAAACATCTGTAATGAGCTGGTAGTGGATTTACTTCTGTTATACCCATCATTGTAGCAACAAATGATGAACCTACAGAACCACGGGAACCTACTAAATATCCTTCATCATTAGAGTGCTTAACAAGTCTTTGAGCAATTAAGTATATTGGATCAAAGCCTCCACCAATAATACCACCTAATGATTTTTTTAATTTTTTCTCTAGAGATTTATCAGTTAATTCTTCTTCAGAATCCCAATTGTCTTTCAAATATTCCTTTAATAATTCTTTTACTTTGTCAAAACCAGCTAAGATAGTTTCATGAACATTAATAAAGATTTCATCTTCTAAATCTTTAAGATCTTTATCTGGATTTTCTTTAGTTATTTTATCTTTCCAATAAGTATATAAAATATCACCATATAATTCCTTAGCTATACGCTCTTCAATATTATTTGGAAGTGGATCACCATACCACTCTTTTGCTTTTTCACATACCAAATCAGTAACAACACGAGGACAGTCTAGATAAGATTGTCCATCATCACTTTTTACACGAGGTGAAAATGGAATACCACCAGTATCTATAATAACCTCAATTTCTTCAACCATGTCAAGTACTTTATTGGTATTTTCAACAACGATTTCATATGCTAAATCATCAGGTAAGAAACTGAAATCCTCTAGCATTTCTCTTGTTGTTCTAAAATGTTGTGATGGTATTTCTTTAATACCAGTTTTAGCAAGTGGATGTCTTCCGCCACCTGGTACTTTTTGGTTAACTATTATTTTTCGATATATTCTATCTTCACGTTCAAAATGATGAACATCACCAGTTGCAACAATAAGTTTTCCGGCATCTTTAGTTGCTTCAATTATTTTTCTAATATGATTAGTTAATTCAATATTATCTTTAAAATCACCTAACTGAATTAAATGATCATATACCTCTGGTGGTTGTACCTCAACATAATCATAGAAATTAATAATATTAGTTAATTCTTGACCATCTTTACTACGGGCTTCAATAAATACTTCTGATTCATAACAACCGGAACCAATAATTAAACCTTCACGTAGTTTATCTAATTCACTTCTTAATATTCTAGGTGTCTTATAAAGATAAACAGTATTAGCAAGTGATATTATTTTAAATAAATTTTTTAAACCCGTTTTATTTAAAGCAATAGCATTAAAATGATAAGTGCTACCAAATTTATATATTTCATCTTTAGAGATTAATCTTTCAAAATCTAAAACAGTTTCAAAATTTTGACCTATCATTTTTTCCATCATATGAAAGTATACTAAAGCAGTTCCTTCAGCATCATAATCTGCACGGTGATGAGCATCCTCATCCCAAGGAACATTATATCTTTTAACTAATGCGGATAGATTATGACGAGCAAATCCTTGATCTAAGGCACGAGATAATTCCAAAGTATCAACCACTGTATTACTAAATTCACCTAAATTATATTTCTTCATAGCTCTTTCAATAAAAGAAATATCAAACTTAGCATTATGAGCAACCATTGGTAAGTCTCCTGCCCATTCTAAGAATTTCTTAGTTACAGTTTCTTCATCATCTTTACCCTTAACCATTTCATCAGTTATTAAAGTTAACTCTGTAATTTTATCTGGTATATGTCTTTTTGGATCAATTAATTCATCAAAACGATCTATTATTTCTCCATTTTTTAATTTAACAGCACCAATTTCAATCATCTGATCATTTCCACCAGCATTAAAACCAGTTGTCTCAGTATCAAATACAACAAATGTAGTATCTTTTAAAGGATAGTCTTTTGGTCTAACAACAATATTAATTGTATCATCAACTAGTGTTAATTCCGTACCATATAATCCTTTAAAAATTGGTGGATTTTTTATTTCATCATTTATTTTTTTAAGTTCACTTCTTAACTCTTCATTATCAGGATCTTCTCTTAATTTATTTTCAACTTCTTCTAATTTATTTTTATACTCTTTTCTAACATCTTTATTATGAGATGAGATAATTCCATAAGCAATTGGAAAAGCCTGACAACCATTATGATCTGTAATAGCTACACCTTTATAACCCATAGCAATTGTACGAGACACTAATTCACATGTATGCTTACCTAAATCAACTTTAGTTAAACCATCCATTTGACTCATCATTGTATGAGCATGTAATTCAACTCTTTTAACAGGTGCATCATCAACTATTTCTTTTTTCTTTTTGGAAGAAAAATTAATATCCGTTATATTTAAAGCAAGTTCATTAGAATATTTATCTTCTTTAATTGAACCTCTAAATTTAAACCATTTACCTTCTTTTAAGTTTTTCTTTAAAATAGCAAGTCTGTCCTTATCAGCTGTAAATATTTTTCCATAAATACTATCCGTTTCATCAGTAATTTTTAAAGTAATAATTACTAAATCTGTTTTTGTTTCACGTATATCAACGCCAAAAATATAGCCTTCAAAAGTAATACTATTAACGGCTTCAGCAACTGTATCTATACGACTTATTTCTGTATCAATGATACGTCCTAATAAAACATTTTCATCTTCAACGGTTTCTATTTCTTTTCTTTCCCATTTTCTTTGAGGTTTAACCTCAGCTACTTTATCAATGTTTTTTAATCTTTCAATATCTACCTCAGCAGTATTATCAACAACTTCTTCTTTAATATTAACTTCTATTTCAAATTTAACATCATTATAACCAGCATTTTCAAATAGTTTTAAATATTTATCTTCATTTTTGCGGAATAAATTTAAAGATGCTTGATTATCAAAAGATGTAAAAAATTTATCTCCTTCAAATACTACATCTAAATCCATTAAAGATAACATAGTATGATTATCATGACTTAGTTCTTCCGTAAAATATCTAAAATAATCTGATATTAAACTATAATTTTTATTTTTAATTGTTAATTTAATGGTTTTATTCTTAATATCTTTAAATGTTTCACTTAATTTTTCATTCATTGACTTATAAATTTCAACAGGGAATGTCTCATCATTATTAATCAAAAAAATATAGGAATCTTTTGCACTATTACCTATTATTTTTTCTAGTGAAGCATTATTAAAATAGGTGAAATATTCATCTTCAAGATTAATTTGTTTTAATAATTTTTCTAGCTTGTTATTCATAAAACCACCTAAGATAATTATAACATAATTAAGGTATTAAAAAAAAGAAGTTTCCTTCTTTTTTAAACATTTTCTCCACTACATTCAGAGGTACTAACATAAGAATAATTAAATTTACCTCCACTATAAACTGCCTTAACAACATCTGTTATTTTAGTTACATCATCATCAACATCTATACCTATAACTGTATTAATATAACCATTGTTATATAAAGTACCCATACTTATGCAATATGTTTTACCATCAATAGATTTAAAACTATTTTGATTATCTGTAACATAGTTTTTAGCACCAGCTATAATCAATTTTTTATTTGAATCTTTTGTATTACTTTTTCCTTTATTTATTGTTGATAAAACACTTGGAAAAACAATTAAAGCAAGAATTCCTAATATTACAATAACGCTTATTAGTTCAACTAAAGTAAATCCCTTTTTATTCATAACTCACCTACTTAAATAAAGTTTATCACAATTTTTAAATAAAATAAATATTACTTAACTAATTGTTTTTTATTTTCATATATTTTTTTCTCTCTTATTTGTGTAATAATACTATTTCTTTCTTCAATTTGTTTATTAATATTTTCAGTTATACTATTTTGTTTAGCATTTATTTCACTTATTTTACAATATTCAGATTTGTAATCATTTAATATTTGGCTATGTTCAAATATTATTTTTTCTTCCTGATTAGCTTTGGTTTCAATTGCTGAATAAGGAGACCATTTATCATTTAATACAATAGCATTAATAACATTGCCATCTACATCAACAGTACCAAAAACATTAGGTTTAATTTCGTAAAAACCAGTATCATTAAATATTGATTCTTTAATATTTGTAATTTTTTTACTAATTGTTTTAATTTTTTCTTTTGATTCTTTTTCAAAATTATATTCAGAGATATATGCATCATATATATTTTGACCTAAAATAATTTTTTTCATAGATAATAATTTTTGACGATATTTCAAATATGGTCTTAGACGTTTATATCTTTCAGCTATTGATTTTAATTGTTTATCATAATGCTTTAAAATATTAATATAGATGCTATTAGCACCAGTCATCTTAGGTAAAATAAATTTACCATCTTGATATTTAGCAACTATTAATTCTCCATAGGTAGTTTTTGCATAAAAACCTACTTTATCTTCATCATAAATATATTCTAAAGCAGTTAAACGAGAAAATGATAATACATCAGTTTTTAAAGCATTAGTTTCCTCACCAACTGTATCATCAATATATTTTATTTCATCATTAATAGCATCAATTGCTGTTTCAATATATTCTTTATTTTCTTCAGTTAAAGATTCATCAACTTTTTTTGTAATTTCTTATCACTAAGCTGTTTTAAAAATTCAAACATTATTTATCACCATTATCTTTATATGCCAAACATACTTTATCTAATTCTTTGACTAAATCATCTACTACCTCAAATGAAGCTAATTTAACACCAGAAGCCATAGCATGACCACCACCACCAAAATTAGCAGCTACTTCATTAATAATAGGTCCACGAGAACGTATTGATCCTTTAATAATATTATTAGCCTTATCATAGGAAAATACACCCCAAGAAACATATTCTTCAACATAATTAAAATTATTAACCATATTACCAGCAGTAGATGCATCAACTTCAAATTGATCCAATATGTCTTGATCTAGCTTAATATAAGCAAAGCCATTTTCCGTTATAGTTAAATTCTCAAAAATATAACTTTCAAATTTAATTTCCTTATATGGTCTTAAATACATATTATCGTATAACTTAGTAAAATCTAAACCAGTTTTTTTAATTAATTTAGATACTAAATCAAATGTTTTAGGTGTTGTATAACTATATAAAAATCTATTAGTATCACCTATTAATCCATAATATAATTTAGCAGCAGCTTTTTCATTAACTTTTAATCTTGTTTTAAACACTAATTCCATTATTAATTGAGCTGCTGATGATGCTGTATCATCAATTATTTCAAGATTACAAAAAGACTCAACAAATGGATGATGATCGATTTTAATACGATGTGGATAAAGATCTATATTTTCAATATCAACTCTTTTAATATTTGGGGTATCCAATATTATTAATAATGTTTTATCATAATCAATATCTTCTATTTTATCTGTTAAACCAATATATTTAAAACGAAATGCTGGTTGACCAGTTACATATACTCTCTTTTTTGGAAAAGTGTTTAAAATTATTTCTTTTAAACCAAAAGTACTTCCTAAAGCATCTGGGTCAGCTCCAACATGACGAGCAATTACAATAGTATTATACTTTTTAATTTGACGATATACAGTCTTAAATTTATTCATAAATCACTCTCTAACTATATTAATATTATACATCAAAATAGTTCTCATAGCAAAAAAAACGTATATAAAATACCTTTATATACGTTTTAAAATGTCACGTGCAGAAACTAAACCAGTTGAAGCAGCTGTTACTATATTTCCAGCTTTGCCTGAACCATCGCCAATGAAATAAATATTGTTATTATCTAATCTAAAATTATTATCTGTTTTAATTTCATTTGAGAAAAATTTAATTTCTGGACCATATAACAATGTATCATCATTGTTAACACCTGGAATTATTTTATCCAAAACTTCTAAACCCTCTAGTATATTAGTTATAATTCTATGTGGCATAACAAGGGCTAAATCACCAGCTACACAATCTTTTAATGTAGGTTCAATAAAGCCTTTTTTAATACGATGCCATTCAGATCTACGACCATTTCTTAAATCCTTTAAAGATTGAATAATTGGTTTTCCATCACCAAGTACATTAGCTATTTTAGCTATAGATTCACCATATAATCTTGTATTAGTTACTGGTTCTGTTAGATTAACCTTAGTAATAAAAGCAAAATTAGTATTATTACTTTTAATATCTTTTAAAGCATGACCATTAACACAAATATAACCATAGTAGTTTTCTTTAGCTACAAATCCACCTGGATTAGTACAGAAAGTTCTAATTTCATCTGAATAAGTTTTTGTTTTAATGAATATTGTTGGGTCATAAATAACATTAGTAATATCTTCCATAATATCTTTTCTAACTTCTACGCGAACACCTATTTCAATAGATTGAGAATAATATGGTATTTGATATTTATCAGCTAATTCTTGAATCCATTTAGCACCAGTACGACCTGGAGCAACTATAACAAATTTAGCATTTATTTTTTCTTCATTAGCACCATGTTTATATATTATTTCATGATTATTTTCATCAATTGTATTAATATCAGTACAATCACATCTATCCATTAATACTACGCCTTTATCAGATAGATAATTACAAATGCCTTCTATATAAGATGGTAAATGATCTGAACCTAAATGTTTTTGTTTAATAATTAAAAGTTTAGCACCAGCAATAGCAACTTTTTTTCTTATCTCTTCAGCTTCACGCATATTTGATGGATATGTTTCTGCATCCATTTTAAATTTATTAAATATTTCTTCAGTTTCATCAATTAATTTAATAGCTTCACTTTCATCCATATATTTAGTTAAATCAGATTTACCTAATTTATGAATATAATTTAATTTACCATCTGAAAAAGTACCAGCTCCACCATAGCCTGACAAAATAGCACATGGGTTACAATTTTGACATGGTATACCATTTTTATTCATTGGGCAAACACGTGTGGCAACTTTACTTCCGCGATCAATTATACATACTTTTAAATTACTATTTTTTTCAATTAATTCATAGGCTGCAAATAAACCAGCAGGTCCAGCTCCTATTATTACTACATCATACATTCCTATCACCTATTTTAATTATATCATAAAAAAAAGAGATTACTCTCTTTTTTAGATAAAACTATATGTATCTCTTGCAATCATTACTTCTTCATCAGTTGGTATTACATATACTTTAACTGTTGAATCAGGAGCAGAAATAAGTTTTTCTTCACCTCTAACATTATTAGCTTCTTCATCTAATTTAACGCCTAATGGAGCTAATTTATCACAGATAGCTTTTCTTGTTAATTTAGAATTTTCACCAACACCTGCAGTGAATACGATGGCATCAGCACCACCTAATTCAAGATAGTATTCAGCAATATAATTAACAATTTTTTCATAATACATATTTTGAGCTAAGATGGCTCTTTCATTACCTTCAGCAGCAGCATCTTCAATATCTCTTGAATCAGATGAGATACCTGATACTCCAAGATAACCAGATTTTTTATTTAAATCATTGATAACTTCATCTAAAGATTTTCCTGTTTTATTCATAATAAATGGAATAAGTGTTGAATCAATATCACCTGAACGAGAACCCATCATTAAACCAGCATTAGGAGTAAATCCCATTGATGTATCAATTGATTTACCATCGGCAATTGCACATAATGATCCACCATTACCAATATGACATGAAATAATTTTAGCATTTGGATTACCTAAAATTTCACCAGCTCTTTTAGCTATATAATTGTGTGACATACCATGGAAACCATATTTTCTTACACCATATTCAGTATACCATTCATATGGAACTGGATATAAGAATTCACATTTTTCCATTGTTTGATGGAAAGCTGTATCAAAACATCCAACTTGTATAGCATTTGGAATGCTTTCCATAAATGTTTTAACACCAATTAAGTTAGCTGGATTATGAAGTGGAGCTAAATCACTTAATTCAGTTACAGTTTTGATAACATCATCATCAATTACAACTGATTTAGCATATTTTTCACCACCATGAACGATTCTGTGTCCAACACCCTTAATTTCATCTAATGATTCAATTACATTATTTGCAAATAATTCATCAATTAAGATTTTAACAGCTACAGAATGATCAGCTAATTCTTGTTCTTTTTTAATTTTTTCACCATTTATTTTAATTGTGTACATTCCTCCACCAATACCAATACGTTCAAATGTACCTGAAATTAAAACTTTTTCTTCTGGCATTTCATACATTTGAAATTTTAAAGATGAACTACCAGCATTAACAGATAATATTTTCATTTTTTTCTCCCTTCATCTATTCAATAGTAACAATTACTATTTGAAACATATTTATTTTACCTCATATTCTAATATTCTTAAATTAGGAAATTCAAGTTTAGATAAATCCCCATCTTCCGGAATTCTACCTAACATATAGTGAATTACACGCATAACCGCGCTATGGGTAACTACTAATACCTTTTTATCTTTATATCTTACTTTTATATCTTCAATAAAACTAGATACACGAAGCATAAAATCTTGAATTCTTTCTATATTTTGAACATTAGTATTTAAAATAACATCCCAACAATCAATAGTATCAACTGAATCAATTGGTGCACCCTCATTCATTCCCCAATCACGTTCTTTAATACGATCATCAGTATTAACTGGTAATTTATTATTAGTAATTATCATTGCTGTTTTGCGTGCCCTTTCAAGAGGTGATGAGATAACAACATCAATGTCTAAACTAGATACTAACTCTTGTAATTTGTAGGCCTCTTCAATTCCTTTTTCTGTTAAAGGAATATCTGATACACCCTGAACTAAATGTTTTAAATTCCATTCAGTTTGACCATGTCTTACAACATATAAAAGCATTTTAACCTCTATTTTTCATAGTTGGGAATAAAATAACATCACGAATTGATTCTTGTTCTGTAAATAACATACATAATCTATCAATTCCATATCCAATTCCACCGGCTGGTGGCATACCATATTCTAAGGCATCAATGAAATCATAATCAATATCATTTGCTTCATCATTACCTAAATCTCTTTCCTTTAATTGATCTTCAAATCTTTCTAATTGATCGATTGGATCATTTAATTCAGTATAAGCATTAGCAAATTCTCTTCCACCAATAAATAATTCAAATCTATCAACAAATCTTGGATCTTCTGGATTTTTCTTAGTTAATGGACTAATTTCAATTGGATGTCCATATAAGAATGTTGGTTGAATTAAAGTTTCCTCAACATATTTTTCAAAGAATTTATTAATAATATGACCATATTGTTTTTCATGTTCTTCAAGTTCTATATGATGTTCTTCAGCTAATTTAATACATTCATCAACACTAGTAATAGTTTTGAAATCAATACCAGTCTTTTCTTTAATAGCATCTGTCATACTTATTCTTTTCCATGGACCAGTTAAATCAATTTCATTACCACACCAGTTATATACCATTTTACCAAAGACATCTGTAGCAATCTTTTGATACATTGCCTCAGTCATATCCATCATACCCTCTAAATCAGAATATGCTAAATAAGCTTCCATTAAAGTAAATTCTGGATTATGCTTTGGATCCATACCTTCATTTCTGAATACACGACCAATTTCATATACAGCTTCCATACCACCTACAAGTAATCTTTTAAGTGGTAACTCTAAAGCTATTCTTAAATACATATCTAAATCTTGTGTATTATGATGTGTAACAAAAGGTCTTGCTGATGCACCTGTTAATAATGTTGTTAAAACTGGTGTTTCAACTTCTGTAAAGCCTAATGAATCCATATAATTTTGGATACATCTAATAATTTTTGGACGAGTGAAAGCAACTTTCTTAGAATCTTCATTCATAATTAAATCTACATAACGTCTTCTGTATCTTTCTTCAATATCAGTTAAACCATGAAATTTTTCTGGTAATGGTTTTAAAGCCTTTACTAAATGAGTATATTCTAAACATTTAATAGTTACTTCACCTGTTTGTGTTTTCATAACTTTACCATATACACCAACAATATCACCAATATCAGCTGATTTAAATAAATTATAAGTCTCTTCACCTACATCATTAATTGAGATATATACTTGAATCTTTCCAGTTTTATCTTGAATAGAAAAGAATGATGCTTTACCCATTTTACGAATAAACATAATACGTCCAGCTACTTTTGCTGTATCATTCATATTTTCAAAAGCATCATGTTCTACATCCTTATATTTATCTTTTAAATCTTGCGCAAATGAATCCCTGTCATAACGATGACCAAAAGGATCTAAACCAAGATTTGCAATATTTTCCATTTTTTCTCTTCTAACTTGTTCTTGTTCTGTTATTTCTCTCATAATCTCACTCCCTACAAATAATAATACCATAAAATATGGTATTATTACTAGTTTTTTCTATATTTTTTTAGGTCTTTTTCTTAAACTAACAACCTCTGTATTACTTAATATTTCGTGAAGTCCACGTTTTTCTTTTTTACGGATAACCATAATCCAACTTAATAGTAGTAATAGTATTTGTACAGCGGATATTCCAAGCAATACTTTATAATATATTTTAGCATCTAAAAAGTATACTAAAGAAACTCTAAAAATACTATATCCAAGTCCTACAATAACTACATTACGAACTAGTAACTGCCACATATGCAGCTTACCAATAGTAAATCTTTCTATTCGAAGTCTATTTAAAAATAAACCTAATGTTTGTCCATTTAGAAAAAATGGTACAACAACAAAGTATATAAGCAAACTAACAACATAAACAATATCATTTACCTTACTTTCACGACTTATATTATAATATAATACTTCATATTGTTTAGTATAATCACTCATACTTATTTTCTTTTCTACATAATTTTCATGTAATTCTCGCTCATCAGATTTATATTTTTTAAGTAAGTCTGACCTTGGAATAACATTAGTAGAAATAATATATATAATTAGAATAACTACCAAGTCTATTAAATAGGCTTTAATACGATCAAGACGCATATTATCCCTCAAATCTATTTAAGACATCTAAAAATTCTTCTTTTGTTTTGGTTTTAAAAATATCCAATTTCATCTCTTTAGAACCAGGTATACCCTTTAAATACCAAGCAGCATGAGTTCTAATTTCTAGTAAGGCTACACGTTCTGGTTTTATTTTTAATAAATAATCAAAATGTTTTTTAATCATTTCAATTCTATCTTTTGAACTTACTTCAATTTTTTTACCTAAAAAACATTCCTTAATCAACCATGGATTACCTAAGCATCCACGACCAATCATTACCCCATCACACTTTGTATAATCAAGCATATGTTTAAAGTCTTCATAACTTTTAACATCACCATTACCAAATACAGGAATAGAAACACTTTCTTTAACTTTTTTAATAATATCTAAATCAACATGACCAGTGTAACCATCTGCACGCGTACGTCCATGAATAGTTATTGCCTTAGCTCCTGCTTCTTCCAATATTTTAGCAACTTCTACTGCATTAATGCTATTATGATCCCAGCCACTTCTTATTTTAGCTGTTATAGGAATATTAACTTCTTTAACCATTTTAGAAATTATTTCACCAATCTTTTTTGGATTTTTAAGTAAAGCACTTCCTGCTTCAGATCTAACAGCAACTTTAGGTACAGGACAACCCATATTAACATCAATTATTTTAAAATTATAATTTTCAGAAATATATTTTGCAGCTTTAACCATTGTATTAGGATTTGAACCAAATAATTGTAAAGCTACGGGAATATTAATAATCTCGTAGCCATTTAACATATCTAACGTTTTTTTATTATGACGAATAATAGCCTCAGCACTAATTAATTCTGTAATAGCATAAGATGCGCCCATATCTTCACATATTTTAATATACGAAGGGTTAGACACACCAGCCATTGGTGCTAAAGCAATTTGCCCTTTAATTTCAACATTACCTATTTTAAACATATTAGTCCTTTAAACTACAAGTAATTTTTCCATTAGCTGCGTGACCTATATTTAAAGTATCTTTTGTTGCATTTTTCTTAGTCTTTGGATTAGATAAATTATCAGCAACATAGCCTTTGGAAACTAAAACAGATACCTTTAATTCAGTAACATTAATACCCTCACCAGTAATATATGCTTCTGCAGCATCACATAATGTTTCTTCATACTTAGCTAATTGATTTACTTGATCTTTTTTCATTGTTTTTGTAATTGATGGAATTGCAACTAATAATATAATTGCTAGCAGAATTAATACACCCATCATTTCTAGTAAAGTAAACCCTTTATTATTCATCTTTTTCATTTTATCACCTACTATAATTATACAATATTTAGGTATTTAAAACAAGAAAAACTATTTATCTATTTTATTAATTGAACTTTTAGGAGTTGGTAATTCATCAGGCATAGTACCATCAATACTTTTAATAAATTTTCTTATTTTCTTTCCCATATTATAATGCGTATCACAAGCCTTATATTCATTATCAACATTATCCCTTTTTAATTTAGCATCAGTTTGAGTAATTCTAAATAAATTAGCACCTAGCTCCTCACTTCCCATATTATCTAAAATATCTTCGCGATACCTTAATTTTTTTCTTTTAGCTATATCATCAACTGTTTCTCCATTGTATAGTCCCTTATAACCAGCATTAGTAAAACTAGCCATATCTTTTACTCCACATCTTATTGCTGTTTGATTTAAGCCAAGATTACCTTTTCTTATCTTTTTTCTAATTTCTATTATTTTTTCATCTTCTGATAAATTACTAAATATTTCTCGTTTTCTGGTTTGTATAGCAAAATAAGTTTGAGCTAAGGCAATAACCTTTTTTCTTGAATCTCCATTTTGAGCAATTAAATAACATGCATATCTACTTAATTTATAATCTTCTATTTTTCTTTTGGCTCCTTTTGCTATATTTATCATTTTGCCAACGTTGGCAAAATGATCAGAAATATCGTAATTACTTGTATAACACGATATCATAGCTTGTTTAATAACCTTATGAAAATTCTCCCATTTATTATATTTTAAAGCAATTTGTAATTCCCTTGCATACCAATATTCATTTCCAATATCATCAACATGTTTTATTTGTTCAAACATTGTTTCACCATATTGTTCTATTTTTTCCATTATAATACCTCCTACTTATATTATTATTGTTTTTTCTCTATTTCCTTTTTTTAATAAAAAAAGAATGAATATTAATTATTCATTCTTTTCTTATTTCAACCGCACCACTTTATTTATAATCTAATTCTATATCAAAAGTACTTTTGTAGTCAAATATTTTTGGTATCCATCTTCTTACTAATGAATTTGTTCCTCTTTGAAATGAACAATATGGATCACATTTATATAATTTTACTCCTAATTTTTTTGCAGTTATTCCTAATGCTTTAAACTCTAATCCATTATCTGTTGTTATTGATTTAACATGTATATCATTATCTAAAATATATTTATAAATTAAATTAGCTGTATAGTATTCATTTCTATATTCTGATTTTATAAGCCATAGACGTCTTGTACATCTATCTACAATTGATATTAATGATTCTTGCTGATTCTTTAATCCTATTATTGAATCTATTTCTAAATGTCCTATTTCTTTTCTTTCTTCTATATGTTTTGGCCTTAATCTTATTGGTAAAACCGTTTTATTTACCATATTCCATTTTGTATATTCCATCATATTATTTTTTCTTTTTTTACCTTTGTTTTTATATTTTTTATAACATAGTTTATCTCTTATTAAAAATATTTTATTTTCTTTTACCCATTTATATACTTGTTGCATAGATGGACATTTTACACCTTTATATCTTCTTTTAAAATTATGTATGCACACCTCTATAGAGCAATCTCTTCTATCATAATGATCAAACAAATATTTTATAAATATTTCATATTTTTCTTTTATATTTATTTTTCTTTTTTTATATATTCCTCTCTTATATCTTGAAATGGTTGAATGATGAACTTTTAATATCTCAGCAACTTTTCTCATTGATAAACCTTGTTCTAATAGAATATTTATTTGGGCTTTCTTTTTTTCAGTTAATTGTGTATAATTCATATAGAGCTCTTTCTTGCCGGGTAGGGCTCTTTTATTGTACCAAAAAACCACACCGAGTGGTGCGGTTGAAATGCAAATTTAAGTTTTTAAAAAATATATATTATAATGCCGTTTTAAAAAAACTTATCCACATCTTTTGGTACATTATCATTTATAACTGCATTGATTATTTTATTCTCTTGTTCAGCAGTTACATCACGACCTGTCATTTGACTTAATTTTCTTATTACATCCCTTAAAGTATTTTCATTTTTTAGATCATTTTGTTGTAATTCTCTAGCAAGTTCCATTATTGTATTTTTATCAACATTTGTTTTTTGTTGAATACGATTAAATAAACCATCAGAAAATCCCATAACTACCTCCTAAATGTAGTATATGGGATTTTTTTATTTTGGTTATTCACCTTTATTTTTAAAATTTATAACAATTGGAGTTCCTGTAAAATCAAAAGACTCACGTATTTTATTTTCTAAATATCTTTCATAAGAAAAATGCACTAAACCTTTACTATTTACTTGAATATTAAATGTTGGCGGTTGAGTAGCCACTTGAGTTGCAAAATAGATTTTTAATCTTCTTCCTTTATAAGTTGGTGGAAGATTTAGAGTATAAGCTTCCTGAATTACCTCATTTAAAACACTAGTTTTAATTTCTCTTTTACTATTTTCATAAGCAGTTAATACCTCAGGCATTAATGTATGAATTCTTTTTTTAGTTTTGGCTGATAAGAAAACTACTTTAGCATAAGTCATAAATTGAAAATTAGCTTCAATATCTTTTAACCATTTTTTTTGACTTTGTTCTTTATCTTCTACTAAGTCCCATTTATTAACTACAATAACTAATGCTTTTCCTGCTTCAATAGCATAAGATGCTATATGTTTATCGTGTTCTATAATACCTTCTTCAGCATTAATAACAAGTAAACATACATCAGATCTATCAATAGCTTTCATACTTCTAAGTAAGGAGTATTTTTCAACACTTTCATAAATTTTTCCTTTTTTGCGCATACCGGCCGTATCAATAACAATATAATCTTCACCATGATAAGTAAATTTAGTATCAATTGCATCGCGAGTAGTACCTGCTTCATTAGAAACAATTACTCTTTCTTCGTCAAGCAAGGCATTAACTAAACTACTTTTTCCTACATTAGGTCTACCTATTACAGAGAACTTAATAATATCATCTTCTACTTCTTCATTAAATTTTGGTATTTTAGCTATAATCATATCAAGTAAATCATAAATACCATCATTTTGTTCTCCACTGACCTTTAAATATGTTTCAAAACCTAATTCATAAAAATCATATTCATGTTCTTTGATTAGTTTAGAATCACATTTATTAATTACTACAATCACTTCTCTATTACTTTTTAAAAGCATATCGCGCACAGCAAAATCATTAGAAGTTAAGCCTTCTTTACCATCAACAACAAATAATATTAAATCTGCCTCATCAATAGCTAATTCAGCTTGAGCACGTATAGAATCATTAAATGTTTCATTAGCTAGATCAATTCCTCCAGTATCAATTAAATGAAATTGTTGGTTAGAAAAAGTAACATTTCCATATATTCTATCTCTGGTAATACCTGGTGTATCTTCAATAATAGATACTTTTTTACCTACTAAGCGATTAAATAATGTAGATTTACCAACATTTGGTCTTCCTAATAATGCTACTACTGGTTTTTTCATTTTATCACCGCATTTCTTTAAAGATTATACCAAAAAGGCAAAAAAAAATATAGATTAAATCTATATTTTTATTATATTTTATTACTAACATCCAGACATATCTGGTCCATCAGAGAAACTTTTTGTAGATTCTTTTTCAGCACCACGATTTTCTGTTTTTAAAGTTCCATCATATTTATATGAGTTTTTAGTATAACTTCCTACCTTACAATGTTCAACTTTAACGTTAGCAACATCTTCAGAGATAGATACATCACATAATACTTCTGTATTAGTATAACTTACATATGGAGCAATTTGACAATATTTAGTTGGTAATTCACCATTATTTTTATATTCATATTGAATAACACCATATTCTACTGCTTTAGCATATGCTTCTACTGAACGTAAGTTTGAAGCCTCTTTAGCATCATTGATAATACCTAATACAATTGGAGTTGTAATTAAGGCAATGACTGCTAAAATAACGATTACTGCTAATAACTCAATTAATGTAAAACCTTTTTGATTTGCTTTCATTTTATATTCCTCCTACCTTTATTCTTTACAATACAATAGTAGCACATTATTATATTTTTTTCAACAACAAAAAACAAAAAAAGTATAGATTAATCTATACTTCTTATATTAACAATCTTCGTCTGGTTTCTTTGTAGCAAATGTTTTTTCAGCTTCTTTTTCAGCACCACGATTTTCTGTTTTTAAAGTTCCATCATATTTGTATGAGTTTTTAGTATAACTTCCTACCTTACAGTTTTCTACTTTAACATTAGCTACATCAGAAGTAATAGTAACTTTACATACTACATCAGTATTAGTATAACTTACGTAGTCTTTAATATCACAATATGAAGTTGGTAATTCACCATTATTTTTATATTCATATTGAATAACACCATATTCTACTGCTTTAGCATATGCTTCTACTGAACGTAAGTTTGAAGCTTCTTTAGCATCATTGATAATACCTAATACAATTGGAGTTGTAATTAAGGCAATGACTGCTAAAATAACGATTACTGCTAATAACTCAATTAATGTAAAACCTTTTTGATTTGTTTTCATTTATTTACCTCCTACCTTTATCTTTTACATTTTAATCTTATCACAACTGACTATAAAAAGCAATATCACGAACTAAAAATCTTATTAATACTATTTCCTAAAACAGTTGCAAAAGTATCAATAATAAAATCTATTTCTTTTACTGTAACCATTAAATTATAACCTATTGGACTTAATACTTCATAAATTAATTTTTTTAATTCTTCATTACTTAATTTACCTACTAAGCCTAATAACATTTGCTTATCTTTTGTATCAATTTTAGTATCTTTATTTAAGTAATTAATATTATTGTACGTTAATAAATATTTTTTATTATTAATATTATTTTTTGAAAAAGAATACTTTTTTAACATATAATTTAAAGTATCAAAAACAATAGATGTAGCATCAACGACGGTTGGTATACCAATAGCAATAACTGGTATTTTTATAGTTTCATAGCTTATTTCTTTTCGAAAGTTACCAATACCACTTCCTGGGTTAATACCTGTATTGGTTATTTGAATAGTTTTATTAACACGAGATACTGATGATGCAGCTAAAGAATCAATTGCTATAACTAATTTAGGTTTAATTTTATCTACTATACTTTTTATCTGATCAAAGGTCTCTATACCTGTTTTACCTGTTACAGATGGTGCAATTGCAGCAACTCGCTGGTAATTTGAATCACATATATTTAATTCATATAAATGATTAGTAACCATTATTTTGTCAATTACTTTTGGTCCTAATGAATCAGGCGTTGATAAAATATTACCCAAACCCACAACAAGTACTAAATCATCCCTATTAATATTTATATATTGCTTTAATTCCCTTACTAAAACATGTTCTAAATTTTTTCTATTATCTGAATCAGTTGTATCATTAAATGTAATAGTAGTATATAAACCTTCTTTTTTATCAATTATTTTGCCATCATTAGCATTTATATTAACTGTTTCAATTATTATATCTTTGTACTTACTCTTTTTTATTTTAGAATTAGTTATTTTATTTTGTTCTAGTTTTTCAATAGTTAAATCGGTTCTTAAATTATATTTTTGTAAATCAACTGTATGTTTCATGCAATCACCACTAATATTTTTAACAAATTTATGGTTTTTATTTGCTTTTTATTAGTTTTTTTGCTAAAATTAATATGTATTATGACTTGGAGGTGAAAATATGCCAAACATGAAAAATGCTAAAAAACGTATTTTAGTAAATCAAAAGAAAGAAGTATCAAATAACAACTATGCAGCTTCTATGAAAACTGCTGTTAAAAATGTTGAAAGAGCTGTAAATAGTAAAGATAAAAAAGTAGCTGAAGAAAAATACAAAGTTGCTGTTAAAGCAATTGATAAAGCTGCTCAAAAAGGTGCTGTTAAGAAAAATACATGCGCTAGAAACAAATCACGTTTAAGTAAAAAAATTAATGAAATGTAGTTTACTACATTTTTTTTATAATAATTTTGATGGTTTCATGATATAATTATCTAGAGGTGAATATATGAAAAAAATAAAAACATTTTTAAGTATTACACTGATTATTTCTTTATTAACTTTTCTTGTTTTTAGTGAACAAATACTTGATTATGTTAATACCAATTATATTCACTTTAAATCAAATAACATATATTTAGAAACAAATGAATATGCCAAAGAGCAAAATTATAAATTTGTTAAAATAACTGATAATTTTATGGCAAAAAATTATCAAGATTTATTAAATATTTTTTATTCTGCTTTAGATAGCGGAATTGATGAATTCACTTTTTATTGTGATAACAAATATAAAAATTGTTTAAGTGATATAAATAAGATTATACCACTTGATGATAGTGGCACAGATATAATGTCTGAGTTAAATAATTTTGTTAGTCCTTATAATACTTATAAAAATATTACTTTAATTACTAATGATCGTGGTAAAGTAACAATTAAATTTGATAAATTATATACTAAAGAAATGATTAGTGAAGTAAATGATTTTTTAGATAATTATATTAAAGAAAACATTACCGAGGATATGGATGATTATCATAAAATATTATTATTCCATGATTACATAATTGATTATACTGTCTATGATTCTGAACGTGCCGGGGATGTTAATAATCCTAAATATAAAGATAGTCCATCACATACAGCTTATGGTATCACTCATAATAAAACTGCTTTATGTGGCGGTTATTCAGATATTATGGCTTTATACCTAGATAAGTTAGGTATTAAAAATATTCGAGTAGCAGCTAAATTACATGTTTGGAATTTAGTTTATCTTGATAAAAAATGGTTAAATCTAGATGTTACTTGGGATGATCCCGTAACTAATACTGGTGACCAATTATTAATTCATGAATATTTCTTAATTGATAAAGATAAATTATTGGAATTAGATAGTGTTGAACATCAATTTGATGAAAATATATTTATAGAAGCAAAATAAAAAGCTAATTATTATTTCTAATTAGCTTTTTTATTTATCTCTTTTATAATTTTTTCAATTGAATTACCATGTTCAATTGAATCATCATAAACAAAATCTAAATCAGGAATTTGTCTTAATTCAATACGATGAGCTAATTCCTTTTTAATATAACCTTTAGCAGATTTTAACGCTTTTAAAGTTTCAGTTTTATACTCTTCATTTAGTATTGTAATGTATACTTTAGCATATGATAAATCATTTGATGTTTTAACTGCTGTAACTGTAACATATTTTATATTATGATCGGCAACATCATTTGCAAAAATATAACTTAATTCACGAAGAATATTGTTATTAATTCTTTCTAATTTAATTGTATTCATTATCTTTTAATTTCTACCATTTCGTAAGTTTCAATAATATCATTAACTCTTAAATCATTAAAATTGCTAATTGTAATACCACACTCAAGACCTTTTTTAACTTCTTTTACAGCTTCTTTTTCTCTTTGTACAGAACCTATTTGACCATCGTAAACAGTTACACCATCACGAATAACACGGGCTTTAGAATTATTTTTAATAACTCCATCATTAACATATGAACCAGCAATAGTTCCAACTTTAGAGAATTTAAATAATTGACGTACTTCAGCATCACCAGTAATTTTTTCTTCATATTCTGGATCAAGCATACCTTTCATAGCTGCTTCCATTTCTTCAACTGCTTTATAGATAATGTCATATAATCTTATTTCTACGCCACATTCTTTAGCATACTCTTTAATTGCATTATTTGGACGAACATTAAATCCAACCATAATAGCATTAGAAGCTTGAGCTAAAACTATATCACTTTCTGTTATAGCCCCAACACTACTTCTAATAACTTTTACTTTAACACCTTCAACATCAATTTTTTCAAAACTATTTTTAACGGCTTCAGCTGAACCATTAACATCAGCCTTAATAATTACATTTATTTCTTTAACACCATCTTGAATTTTAGCAAAAATATCTTCTAAAGATAAACTTGATTTAGCATTTTGTTTTAAACGTGCTTCATCTTTACGAGTTTCGCCTATTTGACGAGCTTGTTTTTCAGTTTCAAATGCCATAAATTTATCACCAGCTGATGGAGTTTCATTTAAACCGGTAATTTCTACTGGTGTAGATGGTTTAGCCTCAATTATTTCTTCACCTAAATCATTTTTCATTGTTCTTACTTTACCAAAGGCATTACCAACAACAATTGGATCACCTAATCTTAAAGTACCATTTTGAATTAGCATTGTAACAATTGGGCCAACTTGTTTATCAAGTCTTGATTCAACAACTGAACCAGATGCATAACGATTTGGATTAGCTTTATATTCTTCCATCTCAGCAACAAGTAAGATATTTTCAAGTAATTTATCTATACCTTCACCAGTTTTTGCTGATATTTTAACAAATATATTATCTCCACCCCATTCATCTGGAGTTAAACCATATTCAGCTAACTCAGTCATAACACGATCTGGATTAGCATCAGGTTTATCAATTTTATTAATAGCTACAATAATTGGAACATTAGCAGCCTTAGCATGATCAATAGCTTCTTTGGTTTGTGGCATAACACCATCATCAGCAGCTACTATTATAATAACAATATCGGTAATTGATGCCCCACGTGCACGCATTTCCGTAAATGCAGCATGTCCTGGAGTATCAATAAAGGTAATTAATTCACCATTGCAAGTAACTTGATAAGCACTTATTGCTTGAGTAATACCACCTGCTTCACCTAAAGCAACATTAGTCTTACGAATAGTATCTAGTAATGTTGTTTTACCGTGATCAACATGTCCCATAATAGTGACAACTGGTGGTCTTTTAATTAATGAAGTTTCATCATCAACTATTTCAAAATCTTCAAAATTAGCTTCATTTATTTCTTGTTCTCTTTGAATTTCTTTACCATATTCCATAACTAGTAAAGAAGCATTATCAAAATCAATAACATTATTAACGGTAGCTAAAACGCCTAATGAAAATAACTTTTTAATTAATTCAGCTGGTGTTACGCCTAACTCTTTAGCTAAATTGCCAATAGTTAAATTATCTTTATAGATAATAACATTTTTATTTTCAACTGGAACATTAGAAGTAAGTTTTTCTTTACTCTTATACATTTCCTTTTTCTTTTTAGCTAGTTCCTTTTTGTTATTTTGAACTTTATTTATAGTTTGCTTTTTATGATTATCACGAGTTAAATCATTAATCTTTTTATTCTCTTTTTCAATTAATTGATCTTCTAATTCGTCTTCGATGTCTTCAGTAGCTTCATCTAAATCCTCAGCATTATCACCTGTGAAAAAATAATCTAATTCTGTGATAGCTTCTTCATTTAATTCATCATCTTCATTAGATACATTTAATTTTAATTCACGACATTTAGTTAAGATTTGTTCAACACTTCTACCTACATCTTCAGCGTATTCTAATACACTCATCATATTATGCACCTACTTTCTAATTATTTATTATATTTCTTATTTCCTCATAAACACTATCAGGTATTTCAATTTCTAAACTTCTTCCTAAAGCATTAGTTTTAATAGCTTTTTCTAATACATCTATATCTTTTTTTAGATATACACCTCGGCCATTAACTTTACCAGTTTCATCTACTAAAACACCTAATTCTTTATTTTTTACGATTCTAATTAAATCTTTCTTTGGTAATTTTTCATGTGTTACTGAACATGTTCTTTCAGGAATCTTTTTCATTATAGAATATTAATTCCTGCTTCTTTTACTTGATCAAATGTTTTAACATCAAGTTTATAATGAGTAAGTCTTGTAGCTAAACGAACATTAACACCTTTTTTACCAATAGCTAAAGATAAATTATTATCATCAACAACAGCTAAAACTTCTTTTTCTTTTTCATCAATTATATATACATGAACGTCCTTAGCAGGAGCTAAAGCGTTAGCTATAAATTTAGCTGGATCATTATCATATAATACTATATCAATTTTTTCTCCACCAAGTTCATTTAAAATAGCATTAATACGACTACCTTTTTCACCAATACATGCACCAATTGGATCAACATTAGAATTCTCTGAATATACAGCTATTTTAGTTCTAACACCTGGTTCACGAGCAACACCATAAACCATAACTATACCTTCAGAAATTTCTGGAATTTCCAATTCAAATAAACGTTTAACAAATCCAAAGTGTTTACGAGTTAATAATATTAAGGCACCCTTGTTATTAATATCTACTTTATTTATATATACTTTAATATTAGAACCCATTTTAATAGTTTCACCTGGAATTATCTCAGATTTTGGAAGTAATCCTTGAGTCTTACCTAAGTTAATGTAATAGTTCTTTTCATCTTCCATCTCAACAGTACCAGAAACCATTTCATCTTTTTTCTCTTCAAATTCCTCAGCTATAATATTTCTTTCAGCTTCACGAATTTTTTGAATTACTACTTGTTTAGCAGTTGAGGCAGCTACACGACCAAAATCTTTTGGAGTAACTTCTTCTTCAATAGTTTCACCAACTTTAATACCTGGAACAATTTTTTGAGCATCTTCTAATGTAATATGAATACGATCATCAAAAACAAATGGTTTATATTCATCTTCTTCTTCATCATCAAATTCCATATTTTCTAAATCAGCAAAAGAAGTAATACCATCTAATGTATCATTTTCATACATTTTATCTTCTTCATCTAAAGATACAGCATGATCATGATCTAAAACAACAGTTTTAAATGAATATACTTTGATATTACAATCATCATCAATAGCAACTCTTACATTAGATAAAGAATGATAATTTTTCTTATAAGCACTAGTTAACGCTAATTCTAATGCTTCTAAAATATATTCTTTAGATATACCTTTTTCATTTACTAAATTATCTAAAGCCTTTTTAAATTCCTTATTATCCATTTTATTCACAACCTTTCTCTTTAGAACATACGTCTAAAATATAACTTTCTTTAATTAAATCAGCATCATCAAGCATTGGATTAATTATTTTACTAACTGTTACACAATCCTCTATCTCAATGATTTTAGTTGAATCAATAACTACTCTTAAAAAATAGTTACCTTCTTCTTTAACATATAATACTTCATCTAATATATATCCTGCATCTTCAATATCTTTTTCAATTAATTCTCTAACTTTTTTTTCGATATTCATATTACCTCCAATAAATATTAAAGAGTGGGAATACCCACTCTTGCATGTAACTAAAATGTATTATAGCATATATTTTAACTTTTTCCTAGTTTTTTTATTATTTTTATGCACTTTTTTGGTATAATTATTATTAGAGGTGTAAAATGCAAAGTCATAAAAAAGAAGTAGTGATTGCTTTATCAGTTATTTTCTTATATCTATTTTATACAGATTTTCTCTTAATACCTTTATATTTAATTGGTATAGATATTAATTCCTGGGCGACAATTTATAAAGTAATATTCTTACTAGTTGCCGAGTCATTATTTGTTTTTACTATATTTATGATATACAAAAAGGATATGTTAACTGATTGGGATGATTTTAAAAAGAATTGGAAAAAGTATTTAGATGAATACTTTAAATATTGGCTTATAATGCTAGCATTAATGTATGCATCAAACTTTTTAATATTAATAATTCAAAAACTTGCTCATCATAAAGAAGCAATTGCGGGAAATGAAGAAGCTGTACGCAAAATACTAAGTAATTTTCCAATATATATGATTTTTACAGCAGTTGTTATTGGACCACTTGAAGAAGAAATAGTTTTTAGAAAAACCTGTAAAAAAATATTTAGTGATAGATGGGTATTTATAATTTTTTCTGGTTTATTCTTTGGTTTAATGCACGTAGTTTTATCAATGAAAGAACCATTTGATTTATTATATATTATTTCATATAGTATCCCAGGATGGATGTTTGCTTATATATATGATAAATCTAAAAATATTTTTGTAAGTACAACATTACATACAATTCATAATGGAATATTAATATTTTTACAATTATTACTTGCTATAATATAAAAAATGTAGTTTATTTAACTACATTTTTTTTGTTAATATTTTGTCCTTTGGCTCACCAATTTTAACATATTCACATATTTTTTTATAGGCTCTTGTTGTTACAATATGTTCTAACCATAGTAAATTTGGATGTGTATTTTGAGAAACAACAGCTTCAACAACGTCACCATCATGTAATTGATAATAAACGCTTTTTCTTTGACCATTAACAATAGCATAATCTAAATTATTACCAATTTCTGTATGGATTTGATACGCAAAATCAATTGGAGTAGCTCCTGCTGGTAATTCAATAGCTTCTCTTGTTGGAGTATATACAACTATGTTATCTTCTTTTAACATTTCTGATTTAATATGTGTTAAGAATTCCTCATTATTAGCATAAATACGATCTATTGCATGAACCGGTTTTTTAATGTTTCTTTTAATACCTTCCTTCATATCATTTTTAGCATATGGTCCTGAAAGATCCCAACAAGCAGAAAAACCATAATCAGCAACCTTATCCATATTAGGTGTTCTAATTTGAATTTGAATTAATTTATTATCATCATCACGGATTGTTGTATGAAGAGA
This sequence comes from Bacilli bacterium, assembly GCA_017527675.1. GTDB lineage: Bacteria > Bacillota_I > Bacilli_A > RF39 > UBA660 > RGIG6635. The sequence continues at coordinate 25,665 of JAFXPU010000004.1, read as the reverse complement.
ACGATACATATTTGATTTTGGATTTTTAATATAATCCTTTGTTTCTTCTTTAACAACACTATAATAACTGTTAATTACTTGATTTGCTTCATAACAACTTTTTTCATTTGAAACAAGAACTTGAACAGAAATCAAATCATGAATATTTTTTTTATCAAATGCTTTTCTTACGTCATCAATGGTAACATTTTCCTTAGGTAACATATCTTCAATAACTAAATATATACCATAAATATTTTTAGTAGAACACTTAAAATTATGATCTATATCCATTGCATTTAAACATAAATCAATGTCTTGAATAGCTTTATGATAATTCTTTCTTCTTTTAATTAATTCCTCTGCTAAAACTTGTTTTATATAATTATAACAATCAGGCTTAATAAATTTTAAAGATAAATCCTCAAGTTCATTTTTAACTTGGTATACACCTATACGACCAGCTAATGGTGCAAATAATTCTAATGTTTCCTTAGCAGTTGATACTTGTTTTTCCGCTCTTTTATGTTCTAAAGTACGCATATTATGTAATTTATCAGCTAATTTAATTAGAATAATCTCTAAATCATCTTGCGTACCTGTAATTAATAATTTGCGAATGTAAGCTAAATCATCTAATTTATGTCTAACGTCATCTTTTTCTTCCAAATTGGATACACCCGCTACATAATGAGCTATTTGACTATTAAAAAGCATAGCTAAATTTAATTCTGTTGTACCAGTATCTTCAATAACATCATGTAATAAACCGGCACAAATAGTATCCTTATCAGCATGCATATTAGCTAAAATAATGGCAACAGAAAGTGGATGAATAATATATGCTTCACCACTATCACGTTTTTGCTCTTTATGTTGTTCAAAGGCAAAAATGTAAGCTTTTTCTATTTCATCTAAAGCATGAAAATCATCATTATATTCACTAAAAAGTTCAAGCAAAAAATCACATGATACATTATCTTGTTTATTTGAACCTTTAATTAAAGAATCATACATGGAATAAACTTCTTTTAAATTCATAAGCTCACCGCCTTTTTTAACGCAAAACGACAACATAATCATGCTGTCGTTTTTAAATTAAGACATAATATACTCTTTTTTTATTAATTTGTCAATTATTAAGGATTTAATCTATTTGGACCTCTAAATAATAATTGAGTTTCCTTTAAACTAGTTAGGCCCAAAAGTAACATTGTAAGTCTATCTACACCTATAGCAAATCCTCCATGTGGTGGGCAACCATATTTAAAGAATTGCAAATAGAATTCAACATCTTTACCTAAGCCTTTTTCAGCTGCATTTTTACATAATTCTTCATATCTATGTTCTCTTTGAGCACCAGATGTAATTTCAGTACCACGCCAAATTAAATCATATCCTTGAAGTTTTCCATTTTCATCACGCATATGATAGAATGGTCTTTTTGTAGCTGCATAATCAACAATAAACATAAATTCAGAGTCAAATTTTTCTTGGGCATAACGGTATGTTAATTTTTCAGCTTCGGCATTCATATCACCAATATCCTCTGTTGGAATATCAAAACCATATAAATCATGAAATTCTTGATATAATTCCTTTAATTTCATTCTTGGAAATGGCTTAGTTGGAATAATAACCTCCTTACCAAAGTTTTCAAGAATTGCCTCACCATATTTTTCTTTTACTTTAGTTAATCCAGCAATAAGTAAATCCTCTTCTAAGTCCATAACATCTTCATAAGATGATATATGAGCAAATTCTAAGTCAAATGAAGTAAACTCAGTAGCATGTCTATTAGTATTAGAATTTTCAGCTCTAAAACATGGAGCTACTTCAAATACTTTATCCAAACCACCGGCTAAAGCCATTTGTTTATAAAATTGTGGCGATTGAGCTAAATATGCAGATCTATCAAAATATTTAACTTCAAAAACATCTGAACCTGATTCTGAGGCTGCACCAATTAATTTTGGTGTATGTATTTCTGTAAAATTATTTTGATATAAATAGTCACGCATTGCTTCAATCATGCAAGATTCAACTTGTCTAATTAAAGTATTTCTTGGATTTCTTAAATCAATCCAACGATAATCCATACGAGTATCAATATTAACACCTTCTAAATTATTAAAATCAAATGGTAATGTCTCAGCTAAAGATGTTACTTCTATATTACTTGGTATTAACTCAATTCCGCCTAATTTAACTGCTTCATTTTCTAATACTTTACAAGTTACATTAATTGTTGATTCAACAGTTACATTAGACATTATTTCTAACAATTTAGCATTTGCTTCTTCACTTTTTTCAATAGTCATTTGAATTTTACCAGTTGAATCCCTTAGAATAACAAACATAACCCATTTTTTATCTCTAATAGCATCAACAAATCCACTAAATGTTATTTCCTCTCCTATATGTTTTGTAAGTTCATTAACGTATATTTTTTTCATAAATCCTCCTTAAAATTAAAAAAATTCTATAAATGTAGGGACGCTTAACGTGGTACCACCCTACTTCTATAGAATTTCTATACTCTTTTCTTTAACGCAGAAATACGCTTATTTAACGTTTGATGTCTTCATTATACATGCCCTATCTATTTTCACCAACCATAGACTCTCTCAAAGGACTTATATAATTACTCCTTCAAACAAATATTAACTATATTATATAACTTTATAATTATTTGTCAATTATAACTTAAAGTCAAATTGATTCTTGCGACTTCTTCTAATTGATAAAATTGTAATTAGAATTGCAATTATAGCAACTATATATATACCATATTTTACCATAAAATCTAAGAACTTATCCCAGTTAGATTTTTCACTTATTTTTTTCTTTTCTTCTTCTTTTTCAGCAGGTTTTTCTTTCTTATATTCTTCTATTTTTTGTTTAAATTCATCATAAGAAATATCAGTATCTAGAAATGTGTAACATAATTTATAGTTTTCCAATCCTTCGCATAAAGGATCTGTACTGTATTTATTATAAACTGGAAGAGTAATGTAATGAGTAAGAAGTAATTCATCATTACATTCGCCATTTCTTGATAATACCTTATATTTTAATTTTTTTATGTTTTTAATATCATTTATAACAAGTTCTCCATTATTTGTGTTTTCAAAATAATAATTAGCACCGGTTATTTCATCATGAATATAGATTTCTGAAACAATATTATTAAATGTAACACTAAATATTGCTTCATTATTTTCAATTCTATAATCATATATTACATTAACATTTGAAGCATATTTTTTTAATCTAGATACCAAAGAATAGTCGCATCCTGTTTTAGCACGAGCAAATACAGCCATAGGTAATACTAACATTACAATAAATAACAATAATTTTTTCATTTAATCACCTACTTTATTTTATATCTAAATTCCCTATTACGTATATTTAATACTATATACACTTCAGAAGCATTTTCTACTTCTTTAACAACCTCAAGATTAATAATGTTATCTTCTGTTTTTCTTAAACTCTTGATATTTTTAAAATTACCATGTTGAATCTTTGTATTACCATCAATCACATATTCAATTGAACCGTACATAGATAATAATTTATAAAAACTATTAACATCGCTTGATTCAAAATCATATTCCATTCTTATAAGTGTTTTTGGTAATCCAGTATGATAATAATCAGGTCTTAGATACTCAACCGAACTAATACATTCATCCTTATTAATACAATAGTCATATGTTAAAGCAACTCTATCAGCAATAGATACATTTTTTATTGTAAACTTAGTACTTTCAAGATTGGTATCCTTCAATGAAACTTCATCATTAACAGCATATTCACTAGGATTATTATTAGTAGTAAAGCTTTTTATATTAAAATCTAAATATACATATTCCTGATTAAATAAATTTGTTATTTTTAGTCGAGCCTTCTTAGGTTTTTTATTACCTATATCATAAACAAGTACATAAGTATTATAATCAGAAGACGATAAAGTTTGACTCTTATATGCTTGTGCAATATCTTTAAATTCATCATCATATTTAGCTTTATGATGATATATCTTGCCATCTAACATTAACTCATAAGAACCTGTAACAAATTTTTTTATATTTTTATTATTACTTTTTACGTCTACTTTTAAAATAAGCAAATTAGTATTTAAATCATTTCCAATATAATCCGTATCAACAACATATGCATTAGTAAATCTAGTTGAGAATCCATTCATACTTATATAAGAATTTAAATGATATTTTCTAATAGAAATACTTGAATTTTTATAGAATGTATAACCACAAAAAACTAATACCAATGCAATAATAACATTAATGACGAATTTATGTTCTTTATATGTATATTTAAAATTTCTAACATGTTTTTTTATTTTTCTTTTAGTATCATCAAAGTCATAATTTATTGCAACTTCAAACTCTTCGTTATCTTCATCAGAAATATCCAAATCATGTAAATCCTTGGCGAAATCAAACTTACGAATATCAAATCCAAGTCCACGAATAGCAGCAATTACAACAGTAAAAAATTGAAATATCAAAGCATAAACAAATAAATCATGTAGTGATTTGACTTTTTGTGGTGATATTATTTCTTTTTCCATTCCTTTTAATACGCCATGACCATATATAAAAAGAATAAAAATTAAAAAATACACAATAATGTTAACAATATAAAATGTTCTTGGTTTTTCCTTAACTGTCATTACAGCTAATAATACAATAAAAAACACGAGCATCAATACTGGAATAATAAACATTAAACCATTGTATAATCCACCAACAACATTTTGACCAATAACTAGGTCATCTGAAGCAATATAATCACCTAAAAATGATATAATTGCACTTGTTTTAATAATTAAATATGCACAACATATTGTTAAAATAATATGCATTAATCTAAAGTTCTTAATTAAAAACGCATAAGGCTTTCTAAATACCATATTATTACCTTCCTATCTTCTATATTAATAGTATACCTTAAATATACACAAAAAACAAGATTCTAAAGGTACACTTTTCTTTGATTTTTTTTATAATTTATATTATAATGTTATAAGTTTATGGAGGTTTTTATGGAGTACAAAGTAACAATAGAAAACTTCGAAGGTCCATTAGATCTTCTACTTCATTTAATTAAGCAAGATAACATTGATATTATGGATATTAGTATTGAAAAAATAACTAAACAATATCTTGAATACATTAATTTAATGGAAGAAATGAATTTAAATGTGGCCTCAGAATATCTTGTTATGGCAGCAGAACTATTAGAAATGAAATCAAGCATTCTTTTGCCTCATAATAATGATGTTGAGGATGATTATGAAGAAGATCCACGTCAAAAATTAATTAATCGCTTATTAGAATACAAGTATTATAAAGACAGTACTGAAAACTTTATTGAACTTGAAAAGGAAAGACAACAAGTATTTACTAAAGAAGTTAGTGATGTAAGTGATTTTATTGATTTAGAAGAACAGAATAAAATTGATGCCACACTTGATGATTTAATAATGGCATTTCAAAAATTTTTAGAAAATAAAGAAAACTTAAAACCATTAAAAACTAAAATAACAAATAAAGAATACTCTGTTGGAAAAAGATGTGTAGAAATACGCGATATTATCCGCAAAAAGAAAAAAGTAACATTTAATGAAATAATTGATAATTATAGTAAAGATTATATAGTTGTTTCTTTCTTAGCTATTTTAAGCCTTTGTAAAAAAGAATTAATCCAAATAGAACAAGAGAACAACTTTAAAGAAATATATATAAAAGAGAGGAAAAAATAATGAAAGCAGTCTTAGAAGGTTTAATTTTCCTAAGTGGTAATGAAGGTATAACTATTGATAATATTGCCAAAGTAACTGAATTAAATATTGATGAAGTAAAAACCATTCTTGATGAATTAAAATCTGATTTAGAAAATTCTGAACGTGGTATTAAATTAGTTATACTAGGTAATCATTACAAATTTACTACTAAAGAAGAGCATAAAGAATATTACAAAAAATTAGTAGATTCTGAACTAGATAGTAATTTAAGCCAATCAGCTTTAGAAACACTAGCCATAATTGCTTATAACCAACCTATAACAAGAATTGAAATAGACGAAATAAGAGGGGTTAATAGCACATATGTTATGCGTAAATTATTAATTAAAGGTTTAATTGAAGATATTGGTAGATCAGAACTTCCAGGTAGACCTAAACAATATATTGTTACTGATTTATTTTTAGACCATTTTGGTTTAGAATCAACAGATGACTTGCCTGATTTAAAAATTGAAGAGGAACCATCTGAAGAAGATAATGAACAAAATTTATTTAAATCAAAATATACTGAAGAAAATACTGAAGAAGAAAAAGAAACAATTGAAGAATAACATATTGTTTCTTTTTTTATTTTTGTGTATAATGTATGTATGCCTGCGTGGTGAAATGGTAGACGCGTTGGACTCAAAATCCAATGGTAGCAATACCGTGTCGGTTCAAGTCCGACCGCAGGCACCAAAGAAAATAAAAAGTTGGAATTATCCAACTTTTTTTAGTTTAAAAATCTCTTAATAACATATAGATTCATTACAATCAAACATAATAGCAAATATTAATAATAACGATAATAATGTTTTTTTCATATTTACACCCCAAAATAGCATACCTAACTATTCTATTTTATCTTTATTATACAACAAAAAAATTATAAATTTTTTTTGCTTTTTAGACGTTTCTTTGACAATTACGTGTTTTTACTTATATTTTTTAATATTTTAACCATTATAATAATAAATTTACAAAAAAAAGCATTTTTTTCTTGACAATTTCATAAACTTGAATTATCATAGACGACAATTTATATAAAAAAGAGGGGTAAATATGAAAAAAAATATGTTTAATGCTATAAAATTAGCGGTTATCATCCCAATTATTTTAACAGCATGTAACATGGAATTTGCAAAGGCTAAAATTATAACAGCTGATGCTAAAATTACACCTAACTATTTTGAACAAAAAGAATTAAAAGTTAAAGAAAATAATGAAGTAAAAGAAGATACTGCTATTGAAGAACCAACACCAGTTAATAATGATGAAGTAATGGCTGAGGCAAATAACATTGAAAACAATTATGTTCCTACACCAGAACCTCAACCACAACCTGAACCTGTAGTTGAACAATCAGTTTCTTCAACATATTATAATAATGATTATGCATATCAAGTATTATATTTAATAAACCAAATAAGAAAAGAAAATGGTTTAGGCGAATTAACAATGGATTATACATTAATGCAAATTGCTAACATTAGAGCTGAAGAAGCAACAAGAAACTGGTCACATACAAGACCAGATGGTTCAAACTGGTGGACATTACATCAGCAATATGGACTACATGGTAAATTTGGTGAAAATCTTGCATATGGTCAAGAAGATCCTGCTGAAGTTGTTCAAGATTGGATGGATTCAGAAGGACATAGAGTTAATATTTTAACACCTGACTTTTATACAATAGGTATTTCAGTATATTATAATGATGGCGTATATTATTGGTCACAAGAATTTGCAGGTTAAAAAAAGTAAAGTATATCTTTACTTTTTTTTATAACTATAATTCTAAGTATATACAAAAAAAGTAACTATAATAGTTACTTTAATTTTTAAATGGTCGGGAAAACAGGATTTGAACCTGCAACCCCTTGGTCCCAAACCAAGTGCTCTACCAAGTTGAGCCATTTCCCGATTAAATGGTGCGCCCGAAGGGATTCGAACCCCTGACCTTTTGGTTCGTAGCCAAACACTCTATCCAGCTGAGCTACGAGCGCGAATCTCTTTCATACGAGATTAATTATAACATAACATTTTTTAAATAACAAGTATTTTTTTACTTTTTTTACACTTTTAAGTTATAATCACACCATTATTTTATTAAATTATAAAAATATTATTACAAGAGCACCAACAATAAAGCAATAAATTGAAAAATATATTAATTTACCATGATTAACTACTCTTCTAAACCATTTAGTCATAATATACGTAAATATCATAGCAATAATTGCAGATAATAAATAGTAAATCCATGTAGTAGTAGAAATATCTTTATCTAAAATATCTGTAATTTCTAATGCCATAGCAGCAATACTCATAGGAATATATAACATAAATGAATATTTAAATGCCGTATCTCTTTTTAAATCTTGATTCATACCTCCAATAATAGTAGAACCACTTCTACTAATTCCAGGTAATAAACCTAGTATTTGAAAGGCACCAATTATCAAAGCATTCTTCCAAGTTATATCTTTATCTTCCCTTTTACCTTTAATATTTCTAATTAAATACAATAGTATGGCTGTTACAATTAATGATATACCTACAATCTTAATATTATCTTCAATTTTGTCCAATAAATCTAATTTAGATACTATTAAACCAGCTATACCAGCAGGAATACATCCTAAAACAATTAACCAACAATATCTATAATCATCCTTACAAGTTTTATCCTTTTTAAATAGATATTTGAAAAAATTACTAACTAATTCAATTATATCTTTCCAAAAAACCAATATAATTGCAATTAAACTACCAAAATTAGTAACAATTGCTAAAGTATCAAAATCAACATCTAAATCTATTAAATGTTTAAATATCATTAAATGACCACTAGATGAAACAGGTATAGCCTCAGTTAAACCTTGAATCAATCCAAGAAACAAATACTTTAATAGTTCCATAAAAAATCACCTATTTAATTATATAACATTTATTAAAATTAATAAATAAAATTAATCCAATTTAATAAAATTAATTAGGTGATAATCATTAAGTATTTAACCCTATTATTAGGTATAATTCTAGTCTCATCCGGTCTAACATTTATTATAAGTTATCTCAATTTATTAACTATTGGGTATAATTTTTTTGATTATGTTAAATTTATAATTGGTAGATTAGAATGTTTAAACTTTATATTTGGAATTATAATTATTACTTTTTATTTAATAAAGGAGGATAAATGACATATATAAATGATATTTTTATTAATCTTAATAATGATTATTTTGAATTCTATGAATGGAATAAAAAAGATTATATAGAACACTTAAAAAAAATACCCATTATTAAAATTAACAATAAAGATCTTTTGAATATTATAAACTATAGTATTTCTATAGATACTAGTTTTTTATCTAACTATTTATTAAAATGCGAAAAATATAATTGTAGCAAAAAATTTAATTATTTAGCTCTAACAAATGGTACTAATGCTATGGTTATTTCTTTTAATGAAAAAGGTCAAATTTTAAAAAAATCATCTCTGATATTTGAAGATGAAGAAAATATATGTATTGAAGCAAAAGATTTAAAATACATTAATATGTCCTATAAAATAACAAAAAAAGAAAAAATAACTAATTTAACAAGGTATGAAAAAGAACGCATTAAATATATTCTTAAAAATATTAAAAAAATAAGTAATAATCGTTTAAAATACTTATATTATGATTGTTTTAATAAAAAAGAAAATAATATTCATCTTATTATTAATACCATATCTAAGGAACTTAAAAAAGATAATCAAGATGTTTATAATAAAAGTAACAATCTATTTAATTTAATATATCAGCAAAACAAATAGTATTCTATTTGTTTTTTTGATATAATTTAAATGGTGATAATATGGCTTATTTAATAACTGAATATGATCATTATGGTAGAGGTATTACTAAAAAAGATAACAAGATTATTTTTGTTAATAATGCTCTAATTGGTGAAGAAGTAGAAATATCTATTTATAATGATAAAAAAAGTTATAGTGAAGCTAATGTAACTAACTATGTAGTTAAGAGCCCTAAAAGACGTAATAATATTTGCAAGTATTATGATAAATGCGGTGGTTGCAATATTTTACATATGAATTATGATGAGCAATTAAATTTTAAACAACATAAAATGGAAAATATTATTTCTAAATACTTGAATAATAATATTAAAATAAATAACATTGTTAAAAGTGATAATGAATTTTATTACCGCAACAAGGTAACACTTCACTTTAAAGATAATATAATCGGTTTTTATGATAAAAAAAGTAACAATATTGTTAAAATTGATAATTGTCTATTACTTGATGAAACGTTAAATAAAGAAATACCAAATATAGATAAAAACCATTTAATTATAAGAACTAATGGTAAGAAAATCCTGAAAGATGTCAACAAAAAAATAGAATGTCAAATAGGTAATTATAAATATAATGTATCCTTAGAAGCTTTTTTTCAAATAAACAATAATGTTACTAAAAAGATGTATGATCAAATAAAAGAATATGCTAATCCAACTAAAGATGATATTATCTATGATCTTTATTGTGGCGTTGGTACTATTGGTATATATTTAGAAATGAAGCAAAAAAAGTTTATGGTATTGAAATAAATAAACAAGCTATTTTAGATGCTAAAGAAAATATGTTGTTAAACAATATTAATAATATGGAATTTTTAAGTGGAAGCGTAGATAAGACCATTAATAAAATTAAAGAATTACCAAATATTGTTATAGTTGATCCCCCTCGTGCAGGTTTAGATAATATAACTATTCAAACAATTTTAAAATTAAAACCTCAAAAAATTGTATATACATCATGTGATTCTATGACTTTAGTTAGAGATTTAAAAATATTAAGTGAAAAATATAATGTTAAAGAAATAACCCCATTTGATATGTTTCCTAATACTTATCATGTGGAAAATGTATGTATATTGGAAAGGAGATAATTATGAGAATAACCGAAGAATTAAAACAATATATTGAAGAAAAAGTATTTCCTGAATATAATAAAAATGAATCAGGACATGGAATTAATCATATTAAAGACGTTATTAGAAGAAGTTTTGAATTAGTGGAAGAAAACCAACTAGAAGTTAATATAGATATGGTTTATGTTATAGCAGCTTATCATGATATAGGACATCATATAGATTCAAAAACACACGAAATTATTTCCGCTGATATAATGTCAAAAGATAAAAATTTATCCAAATTCTTTAATGAAGAAGAATTAAAAATAATTAAAGAAGCAATTGAAGATCATAGAGCATCAGCTAAAGAAAATCCAAGAAGCATTTATGGTAAAATAGTATCTTCTGCAGATAGAAACAATAAAGTAGAAGATTGTTTAAGAAGAACATATACATATGGTAAGAAATTAAATCCAGATGCAACAGATGAAGAATTGTTTTTAAGGGCATATAATGTGCTTCAAAATAAATTTGGTGAAGATGGTTATGCTAAATTTTATTTTAAAGATTCGCAATATGAAAACTTTTTAAAAGAATTAAGATCTTTACTAAAAGACAAAGATAAATACATTAATACCCAAAGAGAATATATTAAAGAATTAAAAAAAGAAAAGAAAATATAATAATCAATTTGGTGCTGAAAAAGGCTATTGTGTATATTAAATAGAAGATAATTATGAAAATATTTTTAAATTGCAGCACATATTGGAGAAATGAAAATGAAGGATAGAATTGAAAAAAACGAAGAAAAATTAGATAGTATTTTAAATATTATAAAAGAATTAGATAATTCTCTAGATAACTTTGATAAGTGTTTAAAAGATATTAAAGATGTTAATAAATATTATGGTAGTAAATCATGGTTTAAAGATAAAGAATTATTTGAAAACAGGAAAATAACTAACGTTAATGCGGGGGTTTTAGGTGAAGATACAGTTTGGAATATGAATGAAGATATAGATGATATTATTATTAAAATGCAAAAACTTATAAAAAAATATAATAAAGGTGATAATCATGAATAAATTATTTATATATTATAGTTTAACTAATAATGGTGATAAAGTTGCAGATTACTATAAAGATAAAGGATATGATATAAGAAAAATTGAAGTTAAAAAGAAATTGCCTAAAATATTCTTCTTTAGAATAATGACAGGTGGTTTTAAAGCTTTAATTAATTATAAAGAAAAATTAATTAATTTTGATAATAATATAGATAATTATAATGAAATAATAATTGGTTCCCCTATTTGGTTTGATCGCTTATCTACTCCTGTTAGAACAGCACTTAATAAATTAAATTTAGAAAATAAAACTATTCACTTTGTTTTATATAGTGGTAGTGGAACAGGTAAAAAAGCGGAAGAATTTATTAACAAAAATTATTCAAGTGCTAAGATAACCATTTTAAAAGAACCAAATAAGTATAATGATGAATTAAAAAAACTAGATTAGAGGTGTAAGATGAAAAAAGTTGCGTTAGTCCTTGAAGGTGGAGGTCTTAGAGGATTATACACTGCTGGAGTTTTAGATATTTTAATGGAAAAGAAGATCAAAGTAGATTGTATTATAGGAGTATCTGCTGGTGCTCTATTTGGTATAAACTATTTATCTAAACAACCAGGTCGTGTTATAAGATATAATAAAAAATACTGCAAAGATAAAAATTATATGGGTTTGCACTGTTTAATTAAAACTGGAAATATTATGAACAAAGATTTCTGTTTTAATAAATTAGTTAATGAATTAGATCCATTTGATTTTGAAACATTTAGTAAGTCCAAAGTTAAATTTTATGCAACAGTTACTAATGTTAAAACTGGTAAAGCTGAATATATTCCAATATCCAATTTAAAAGATGAGATTGAAATGGAATATTTAAGAGCGACTGGATCGATGCCACTAGTATCTAAATTAGTTGAGGTAAACGGAGAAAAATACTTAGATGGGGCTGTTGCGGATAGTATTCCAGTTTTAAAAGCAATGGATATGGGTTATGATAAAATAATAGTTGTAGAAACAAGAGTAGCTAATTATCGTATGCCACATAAAAAAAGACCATATGCTAAATTATGGTATCGTAAGTATCCAAATTTCTTAAATGCTTTTATTAATCGTGATAAAATGTATAATGCAACTTTGGATATTATTGATAAATTTGAAAAAGAAAAGAAAATATATGTATTAAAACCATCAAAATATATTAAAATAAGTCGTATAGAAAAAAATCCTGATATTATGGATTTACAATACAATTTAGGTCGTGAAGATTGTCTTCAACATTTAGATGAATTAAAAGCATATATAGGAGGTAAATAATGAATTTTGAGGAAGAAATAAATAATATTAAAGCTAGAAATAAACGTGTAGAACTAGATAAAAAATGGGAAACATCATTAACTAGAAAAATATGTATTGCTATTTTAACTTATATAGTTGTAGTTATCTACTCTTTTATTATTACTAAGTATTCAAATATTTGGTTAAGTTCCTTAGTACCAGTTATTGGTTTTACTTTATCAACATTATCACTTGGTATTATACGTAAAGTATGGGAAAAAAAGCAATAATGTTTGCATTTTAAGCGATATATGATATAATTTAAGTAGTAAAATAAAGAAAGATAGAAAGAGGTATATATATATGAACGAACAAAATAACCCAAATAATCCATATCAAGCACCTACTGCACCACAACCAAGTACATCAACATTTGATTACAATCAATTATATGGAAACCCTGCTGCTAAAGTTGAAGAAAAAAAAGAAGAAGTTGTTTTTGATGAAGAACCAATTATTGAAAATACAGTTGTTACACCAATTGATGAGCCACAAATTAAAATATCAAATGACGAATTAATTCCAGAATTTGATGCTAGTGTTTTGGAACAAGTTCCTCAAAATGAAACATTAGTTGAAGTTCCAAAAACAGCAAATGTTTCTAAAATGGCTGTTGGTAAAAAAGCTGAAGATGAAAAAAATAAAAGTAATTTAATATTTATTTTATTAATATTCGGTATTATTGCTGTAGCAATTTGGTTTGTCTTCCCATTATTATTAAAATTCTAAAAAAAAGTATTGATTGCAATACTTTTTTTATTTTATTGGTATCTTAATAATTTGACTAATACCTAATAAATTATTAATTAAATTATTAAGTTTTTTTATTTCATCAACAGTTGTACCAAATCTTCTAGCTATGCTATATAAGGTATCACCACTTTTAACTTCATAAGTATTATAATCATCAGCAGGAATTAATAGTTCTTGACCTATACTTAAAATATTACTAGTTATATTATTTAATTCTTTTATTTTATTTATTGTTGTATTATACATTTTAGCAATACTATATAAGGTATCACCTTTTTTTACAATATGAACATTTTTATTTATAGAATTATTATTACCTTCATCTATTTCATCAATATCAATTAAACCTGGTATTGTTAGTATTTGACCTATGCTTATTGTATTACTATCTAGCTTGTTAATTTTTTTTAGTTCATTTAGACTAACATTATACTTTTGAGCTATACCATACAATGTATCACCTTTTTTAACAACATAAATACCCTCTTTTTCAGGATAATAATTATAACCAGCATACTCTGTTATAGCTTTAACAACCGCTTCAGCGTATTTTTCCCAATTATTCTGTATTTGATATGCATCATCACCTGTACTATCAATAAAGCCATATTCAACTATAACACTTTCGGTATCTCCTGTATTACGATGCATAAAATAATAATCTTTATTTGGATTAGAAGGTAATCTTCTTTGATATACTTTTCTAACATTTTGACCAGCATCACTTAATGCCGCCAATATTTTATTTGATAGTGTATTAGAATTACGAAGTGCATAAATAACTTCAGCACCATCACCACCTCGTGACGGCTCTAGTGGTTATTAATTGTTATTATTAACCTTATTTTGTTGTTCAATAGCTTGCATCATTTGATATTTAGCAAGTATAGCACTTTTATTTTGTTCATGTTGAAGTTCTGCAGATAATTTTAATAATTCCTTTGTAAAATCATTGAAGTTCCTACAATTATCAATCATTTTCTTTGTTAACTCTTTCCAGTTATTATCAATATTTATTGCTTGTTCTACTGTCATGTCTATCTCTCCTTTCCTTATTTAATTATTATAAAACATTTCAATTATTAAATATTGCCAAATTTCTGTCTTTTTTTTGTAATATTTTCGTAATTATTTTAATTCAACTTTTTCAAAAGTTTTAGATACAGTATATACATTTTTATTATCTATTTTTTCCTGTCTTCCCTTATATATTGTCAAATTATTATCTTTTATATCACAATCTAAAGTAATGTAATAATCATTATTTGAATATACTACAACTTTATCATTTCCTATAATATTATAATTTCTAATTAGTTTTAACTGTGAATAAGTTCTACCACCATATAATAGTAATAACAAAATTATTAAAAAAGGTAATGCTTTAAAATAGTTCTTAATTTTAGCTTTTGCCACATCATTATCCGTGATTTCATCTTTTTTAAAAAAGAAATATGAATAAATTAATTCTGTTATTAGTAATGCAATATTAAATATAACAAAACTGAATAAATTAACAAATTTAAAATATATAAAACTCAATATTATATTATAAAAGATTATTGTTAGTAATTCTCTGATTATTTTTCGATTCACCTTTTCTTTTAACTTTTTAGCTAAACTATTTGTACTAAATAAAATAGATAAAAATGCAACTAAAAATATAATTGACAAACATAATGAATAAATAAAACCTTGATCATTAAATCTATATAATCCAATATTCAAGCCATAATACGAAAAATAATAACTAGCTGTGATATACTCAAAAAATCTTAAGATATATAATATTACAATACATAAAGCCGAGCCGCATGCAATAAATAATTTATAATATTTATTAATTATATCGATTGGTTTTTCAATTAATATTTCATCTTTATTAGTCTTTTTCATAAAAATCCCCCTATTTAAAGTGTTTGCTATATATTATAACATATTTTTATTACAATTAATCTTTTTTCCACATCTTCCATAAGGATTTCTTATTGGATTTTTATCAATATATTTAAAAGTATAATCTTCTAGTATTTTGTATTTAAATTTAATTGTTATATTTCTGTCTTCATCTGCTTCTATTCTATCTATTATAGTAAATAACAAGTCTCTATTTGGTTTTTCTATATTTAATAATTCTTTTATCTTCTTTGTATAATTTGGTATTTTATTAGCACTATTTTTTCTTTTTAAAATTTCAAGTTCTATTTCTTCTAATTTATCTTTTAAGTTTCTCAGTTTTTGTTCATAAGGAGATATTATCATTTTATATGAATCTAGGGAAATATTACCATCAATTCTATCTTGATAAACTGTTTGAATATTAGAAGATAATTTTAAAATTTCTTTTTCTATATCTTTCTTTATTTCATCAAGTGATTTGGTACCAGAATTTGTTCTATTAACTATTTCTTCATTTAATTCTTTAATACTTAATCCTTTAAATAAATCAGATAATAGTTTGTTTAATTCTTCTAATACTTCTTCTTCGAAATAATCATATGGAAAGAAATGAGCTTTGCATCTTCCTCTAATTGGGTCTCTTGCATATCTATTACAATTAATAGTCCAATAGTCATGATTATTTCTATATATTACACCTAATCTATTTCCACACTCCTTGCAATAGATTAATCCTTCGAGTAATCTAATTGGTCTTTCTGTTTTTTTAGTAACTGTTCTATTATGATTATCCCTTTTTTTATTTATTATTCTAAATGTCTCTTTATCTACTAATGGTTCATGTGTATTTTCTACTATTACCCATAAACTTTGATCAAGTGTTATCTTCTTTTTGGATTTATAACTTATGCTAGTTTGAGTATGTTGTACCATATCACCAGTGTACATTCTATTTTCTAATATCTTTTTAACTGAATGTATTGTCCATACATTTTTTTCTTTTACTCTTGAAGATATTGGTAGATTTTTATAAGCACTTGGTGTTGGTGCTCCTAATATAGTAAGACGAGTTGCTATTTCAGATATTCCTATATCATTTGCTCTCCATTCAAACATTTGCTTAACATAAGGGGCTGTATTAGGGTCTATAATTAGATGTCCTTTATCTTCTGGGTCTCTCATATAACCATAACATGGCTTACTACCTATAAATTTACCATCTTTTCTTTTAGAATCTAATACATTTCTTATCTTCAATGAGTTTTGCTTACTATAATAGTCATTACAAGCAATGATAAATGTTGATGAATCATTACTTGCTTGATTTTTCATACTATCGTAATTTTCAACAATTGATATAAATCTTACTTTGTTTTCAGGAAAATAAGTTTCAATATAATATCCAGTCATTACATGATCTCGACCTAATCTAGATAAATCTTTTACTACTACAAGATTAATCTTTTTATTTTTTATATCTTCAATCATCCTAATAAATCCTGGTCTATCAAAATTAGTTCCTGAATAACCATCATCTACATACTCATCTATTAAATTAAATCCATTTTTTAAACAATAGTCTCTTAATATTTCTTTTTGATTAGTAACACTTTCACTATCTGACTCATATTTTTTATCTTTATCTTCTTGAGAAAGTCTAATATAAATACCTGCATTATAATTCATATTTGTTAAGTAACTATAATTCATCTTCTACCTCCTCATTTTATAGCACTTAACTTTCTTCGAGACAAGTGCATCTTACCATGATAAATAAAAATAAGCAAATCATTAGAATTATTTTTCTTCCATAATTTGCTTTAATAAATAATTTAATATTAATTCTTTAAAAATTTCCTTTTTATCTTCTTTCATACTTAAATTTATGTCTACCATAAAAGGATTATTCACTAGAATCACCATCCTTAAATGGTTTAAGTAATTCTTCTAGTTCAGCTAATTCTTCTTCTGTTAATGGAACTGATTCACATCTTTTACCATTCCAAGTTTCTACTCCATCATAATCAACACCAATAACTGGACCATCAGCACTAATAAAATCATAATTTTCTATTTTGGTTACTGTTACATAATTGTGTATTGTTTTATTCTTATCAGAATAAGAATTTAAATATCCTTTTAAATATACATTTTTACCCAATAAAAAAAGATCTTTATTATTTTCATAAAGATCTTTATAAACTCTTAAACTAGCATAAACTATATTACTATTTTCATTAGGTGAATACTTCTTACAAGTTAGTCCTAATGTAATATATCTATTATTAATTATAATATTATTTACCTCACCAGATAATAATATTTCATTATAAATCATAAACAAAACCTCCTGTTTAATTATATATATATAATTTTTTATATATTAATTATCTTTTAATTTATTTATTATACATGCATATCTATTCATATAATTAATGCACAATACTGCATACTAACCTGAATCATCTTGCATATCATTCACATATATTCTTCTTTGAATTAAGTCATTATTTTTAACTCTTTCAACATTAATATATCCTTTTTCTTTTAATCTCTTTAAAGAATAATTAATTGTTCTTATTTTAACAAAAGATAAATTAGATAATACTTTATTAGTAGCAAAACAATAACCATTTAATCTACTAAGATTATAAATATTACCAAATAAAAAACAGTCTGATTTAGTCAAACTGTTATCTTTCATTAATTCTCTTGGAATAATAATAAAATCTTTTTTCAAATACTTTTTCCTCCTTTCTCTAAAATCCCAAAAACACCAATTTTTAATTGGTATTTTTCTATCAGGATAAGACGATGGTACCGTAACACTAATTTTACTAAGTAAAATCAATGTTTCTTATGGTACCAAACTTATTTTGCACTTGCAAAATTTATCCCAGATAGGTGAATTATCTTTAATAAGATATTTAAAAATAGGCAAATAAAAAATCCCAATACATAAAATATTGAGATTTTGTTGGGATGTTTAAAACTTATCCATCTTGTATATATTTATCACCTATTGTATCAAGTTTAACAGAAAGTTTTTTATTGTGCAAGTTTCATTTTTTCTCGTTTTTTTCTCTTTTTTTTGTCATATTTTTTACTTATTATAGCAACTTTATCATAAAAAATTTTATTTGTCCATTCATTTTAAATGGTACTTTAACCTTTAATTTAAAAGTGATTTATACTTCACTTTATCATCAATTTTCCCTTTTACTACAAAGAAATAAAAAAACAGAAAAAAGTGCAAAAATATGCACCATTTTTGAAAAATCACTAAAAAAATTTTTTATTTTTTTATAAATATTCATTAAATATCTCTTTAATATAACTATTATTTATCCAAAAACAATGTTTAGTATATTCAGTTGCACCAGTTAATTTATCAGCTACTGGCAATTTAAATGTATCTTTTGAATCTCTTCCATGAGGTCTTACATGGCATACTCTATTTTCACTTGAACCAACAAAATTGGTTTTTCTTTTTCCATCTTTGATATACCTTACTATATTACCTGTTTTGATTGTATTATATGTTTTCTTCCACATATCCATAACCCAAGTTTGAATATCCATTTCTGGCATATTCCATATTTTTATATCTTTAAAAACATATTCTCCATTTTCACATTTAAAGATGAAAAACATATATTTAGTTGTTTCAAATTGTTCTTTTAATTCAGAAGTTTCCCAATCCTGTTCAACTATATCAGTGAATTCAAACGCTGGAAATGAAATGCATTCTTTTATTCTACCATTTTCTTCTATTCTAATAGTCTTTGGAACTATATTTGCTTTTTGGAATTCATCTGTTTTATCTAATTCACTTTTAACATTAAACATTCTGTTTATCAACATACTATTAATACTTTTAGCAGTTGATTCAATTCCAAACTCTTTCATTAATTCTTTTTGAGTTTTACCTTTATATTTAGCTATAACACTATTAACAAATTCACTAAATGAATCTGTAGTATTTTTTAATACTTTTTCAACATCAGAATAATTACCTATATATTTTCTTACTAACTGAGTCATATAAGAATTTTTAAAACAAAATGCTCTTTGCATTGCGGGAATATCACTAAATGGTTGTTTTCTTGTGGATAAAGCATTAGCACCTTTTGAACAAGCTCCAAGATACATTGTATCAGCTTCAGATATTTCGTGGGCCTTACCGTCTCTAATCTTTTTAATAATTAAATTCCAGTCTTCTTCTATTTGTTTTAAATCTTCATTTTTTGCAAGTTCTAATAACTTTTCATGAGTTATCTTTAAATCTTTTTTATCTTTACCTGCCTCCCATAAATACCATAAAAGTTGAATCTTATTATTTTTATACCAAAAGTGACTACTTCTAAATTCATTTTTATATTCAGTTTCATAATCAATTATATTTAACACAAGTCTTTCTTTAGCAGACAATTCGTTCTTTTTAATTCTTTTATATGGAGTAACTTTTAATTCAATACCAGCTGGCATAAAATCAGGTTCAGAATCACTATTATTATCCATACCAAAAAGATACTTCTCTATTAGTTGCCCAAATCCACCTTTATTGGCTTCTTTATCTTCTATAGTTACTAATTCTTCATTTAAAATATCATTTAATGATTTACCAATTGCAGATTTAGCAATAAGTTCAATTTCTTGTCTATCATATAATCTACCTTTTTTCATAAAATTCTCCTTTCGATCTTGTTTTAATTAAAAATTTAGTTTAAAATATAAGTATAAGGTTGATCTTTTTAAGTCAATATTATATAATAATATAGTCAAATGTTGATCTTTTCAATCAAATATATTATAATATATTTAGTGAATATAAACAATGTCAGGAGGTATAAAATCATGGAAAAAACTGTAGTAGAGCTATTTGCTGGTGTTGGTGGATTTAGATGTGGTTTAAATAAAGTTAAACTTATAAACGATAAAGTTAAAGAAAATGGAAATTGGAAATTTGTATGGGCTAATCAATGGGAACCTGCAACAAAAACTCAAGAAGCTTTTGAATGTTATGTTAAAAGATTTGGAGATAAAGATGCAAGTAATGTTGATATATTCCAAGTTAATAAAAAAGAAATCCCAAATCATACACTTTTAGTTGGTGGTTTTCCATGTCAAGATTATTCAGTAGCTCAAACTCTTTCAAATAGTAAAGGTATTGAAGGGAAAAAAGGAGTTTTATGGTGGGCTATCAATGATATTTTAAAAGCTAAGAAGCCACCATTTGTTTTATTAGAAAATGTTGATAGATTATTATTATCTCCTGCTAAACAAAGAGGAAGAGATTTCGGTATTATCTTAAGAAGTTTTATGGATAATGGATATGCTGTTCAATGGCGAGTTATTAATGCTGGTGAATATGGTTTACCACAAAAAAGAAGAAGAGTATTTATATTTGCTTATCATAAATCTACTGAGTATTATAAATCATTATCCAAAAGTAATCCTAAAGATATAATTTTTAAAGATGGAATGTTTGTTAAACAATTCCCAATTAAAGATGTTGAATTAGAATTTAATACAACTAATTTATCAAAAGATTCATTTAAAGATTTAGTTGAAGTAAGTGATAAGTTTAAAGCACAATTTTATAATGCTGGAATTATGATGAATGGTAAAGTATATACTTCAAAAGTATCAGCAGATTGTAATGAAGTCTTTCCATTAAAGAAAATTATTCAACACGAAGAAGTTGATAAAAAGTTTTTTTTAAATGATGAAACTTATAAAAAGTTTGAATACTTAAAAGGTAATAAAAGAATTCCAAGAGTTAAACCAAATGGAGAAGAATATTTTTATACAGAGGGTGCTATGCCATGTCCCGATAATTTAGAGGCTCCAGCTAGAACAATGTTAACTAGTGAGGGTGGAATAAGTAGAACTACTCATATAGTTGAAGATTATAAAACTAAAAAGATTAGATTATTAACTCCAATTGAATGTGAGAGAATAAATTGTTTCCCTGATAACTGGACTAATACAGGAATGACTGATAAGAAAAGAAACTTCATGATGGGTAATGCTTTAGTTGTAGGAATAATAGAGAAAATAGGAATAGAATTAGAAAAAATAATAGAAAAAGAAGATTAAATTTAATTAGTCTTCTTTTTTATTTTTACAAGTTTTCTTCTACCCACTCATTAAATTCACTTTTTACAATATCTGCATAATACACATTATCATAAAAATTATATGTAAACCACTTAGTTACATCCTTAGTTTTATTATTATTTTGCAATATATCAATAAAATTCTTATAAGCATTAGATGAAAAACCAATTCTATCATTATTATTTCTACCCGCTTTGTTTGCTATGTTACAGGCATCTACCACTGCATCACCAATCCATATTTTATCATTAATACCTGTTCCCTTTTTCCCAGCTTTGACTATTAAATCCTTATGTTTACCTATAGCGACACCTATTCCAACATCAATTTTATGTAAATTATATTTTACAAATTGTTTGTTCAACATTTTAATTAATGTATTAATATAAAAAGAAATGCTTGCTAATTCATATGTAGATTCTTTTGTTGGGCAGAAAAAGACCCCATAAACACAATCTCCTCTAATTCCAATTTCTCTTACATTTTCACTATTGTTCATAATGGATATTATTTCAGAAGAAAAGCTTCTTAAAATTTTAGAAACCTCCAATTCATCAGAATTTTGGATTAAACCTGTACTATCAATAATATCTACAAAGATTGAACCAACCCAACTTTTAATACCATTATCATAAGTAAACTCATCATCATTTTTCGGAATATCTTTTTCTAATATATCAGTATTATTATTTAATATTAGGTCTATATTTTCCTTTCCTTTTCTATAATCATACTTCATATAATCCACCTACTATAAATATATAAATAATCCTATTAAATAAAGCAAAACAAATGATATTATACCAACTATGAGACTTCTTATTCCAACATTGTAATTGTTAAACTTTTTCATACATATTTTGGAATTTATATATATTTGATTTAACAGATCATCCAATAATTCTTCTTTTTTTATGCACAATGCTTTTCCTTTAAAATCATTAACTGACTCATATTTACCTATACTTCCAAAATATATGACAGAATCATTATTATTAATATTTAATTTTAGTTTTGGAATTAATACTCTAATAAGCATATATATTCCACTAAATAATATCATAAGTGAGATTGCAGTCATTAACAAATACAATAAATCAGAAAATGTTATCTTAACACAACAATTGGTAACAACTTTAATCATTGAATCAATAAATTTTAAATTGCTAAATAATATTGTAAATACAACACCAACTAAACCTAACATTATTGATGACTTAGTATCTGAATTATTTATCCACATATTAATATTTTCTAAGATTTTGTAAGCATGTTCTAAATCATATATTTCTTTACTTTTTTTCATACTACTTTTCCTCCAATATCTTTATAACTTCATTCTTATATCTTTTCCAATCATTTTGTTCATTAGTGCTTAAAGAGCCTTCAATTCTTTTATCCAATTCTCTTTTTAATGTATCACTTTCATGGTTTTCATATGACCATTTAATAGTCTCTTTTCTAATAATTACCCAATCACTTGTTTTAATCATTTTCATCATGTATTTATAACTGTCAGCATATGATGAAAAAGTATTATATATATCTACTAAATTAGGAAGTATTAACTCATTAATTTCATCTCTACTTTTTCCTTTTAACTTGCCAACATCATATAGTGAATTAAGTATTTTGGAAACATTTTCAAACCCCATTTTTTTTAACAATTCATCCTGCAAAAATAATTCTCTTATAATTATAAAATAGCTATCATATATTTCATCAAGAAAATTTTTTAAATTAATACTATCGGTATTTATAGTATTTTCTTTTTCTGTTAGCTTTACTTCTTTTATTTTTAATTCATTATATTTTTCATTTAATTTATCTATTATAGATGCTAATTCTGATTCCGAATCTGTCAAATTATTATTTTCTAATTTGTATTCATTATCGAATTCGTTTGCAAAATCAAGATAAAAATCTTTAGTACAATATCCAAAATATGTATTATTACCTTTTTTTCTTATTACTTTATTCCAATTTGAATAATTTTGCAAGTACTCAGACATGTTTTCATAAACTTTTTCAGAAATAAATATTTCATTACCTTCACTTATGTCAGCATATTTACTAGCATAATTTGTTACTTTTGAAATCCACACGCAATCTGTCTCGTTTTCTTTATCGTCATTTGTTTCTAAACCATACATTCCAACCTTAGAAACTAAAATTTTACCAGAATCTATACCTATTCCACAAGATATCATTTTTCCAGCCACATTTTCTTTTAATCTTTTATTTAGTGAAAAACTTATACATGTTTGTAATGTCCTTGCACAATTAACAGCACTATCAACTGATTTAATCATAATATTTCCGTCTTCATCAATGATATCATAAAAAACAGCCATTATTCTGTCACCTATAAATTGTCTAGTAACACCATTATTCTTTCTTACACATTCCACTGCCATTCTCATAAATGATCTATATATTTTAACCATAGTTTTTGGTTTACTTTCATCAGTCAATTCCGTTGATTTTCTTATATCTATAAATAATATAGTTGCATCAATTACATTAACCAAATTAGTGTTTTTCAAACTTTCTACTGTAGGTACATTATTACTAATAGTTATTTCTTCTACTTTTTGTGAAGTAATTTTATATAATTGACTATCTAAATTTTCAAAATCACTTTTTACAAAACTCATGTTTCACTTCCTTTACTTCAAAAAATAAGCAGTATCCATCTTAAAATAAGACGATACTGCTATCTTATAATTAGATTATATCATATTTTGGTAGTTTAACATATATATTTCTCGAAGAAAGTTAATTTACCACAAGAGCCTTCGCCACCACCTGCATTTAAGTGATTAGATATTACTATAACATCTGGATCATTACCAAATGCATTTAATACTCTATTAACACGTTCTGTTGGCGATAAAGTAATATCTTCATCTCTCGTTAAAGCAACAGGTATTCCTAATTCATTAAACCTATCAGCCATATATTCGCTTATTTTTAAAGTATAATCTTTTTCTTTAAGACCATTTCCTAATGCTCCTGGATCAGTTCCACCATGTCCAGGATCAATTACTATTTTTTTAGCCATTTAAATCACCTATATTAATTTATGATTATAATATTATTTGGTGAATAAAAAAGAGTAAATATTATTTACTCTTTGAATTAATGTTTTCTTCTATTTTTTTATCATTTTGCATACCTAAATGAATATTTAATATTTCTTTTAACTTATTCTCATATACTTCTTTTTCTTCATTATACATCCATATTGCTTCCAATTCATCAATAGATATACAACCTATTTGGCCATCCTTAATTTTATCACTTTTAGCCATTATAACAGGTCTTTTATCATCATAATGATGTTTACCACCACCTTGAGACCAATAAACAACAGGGCCTACCCTACTAAATCTTTTACCATATCCTTTAGGTCTAACATAACCACATTCAATAATATCCAATATTTGATCCATACCGGTTACACGATAAATAAATTCTGAAGAAGTCATTAATGAATGTTCGTTTGGTGTTCCATAACCTTCTCCCTTACCAACAGTATTTTTTGATATATATATTAATTCATCTTTATCCATATTTATCCCTCTATATACATTATAGCATAAAAAAAAAGATAATATAAATGATGTGAACCCCAAATAGGAGACATAATAAAAAAAGACAGTAGATTAAAAAGAGAAAATTATTTTTCTCTTTTTGTGTAAGTTTTTCTCTTTTTCTTGACTTTTGACTTTAATCTAGTTGTGTTATAAAATAATATCC
>JAFXPU010000024.1 GCA_017527675.1 Bacilli bacterium | reverse complement strand
TATCATAATGTGAAAATAAGTAGTTAATAAATATTTGATATTTGTCATCAATATTTATTTTCCTTTTTTTATAAATATTATTTTTGTATCTTGAAATAGTTGAATGACTTATTCCTAAAATTGATGCAGTCCTTCTCATAGGTAATCCTTGCTTTAATAAAATATCTATTTCTGCTTTATTTTTTTCTGTCAATTGTGTATAATTCATTTAAGAGTCCTCCGTGGTGGGTGGGACTCTTTTATTGTATCAAAAAACCACACCAAAGTGGTGCGGTTGAAATTTCAATTTAGGAAACCACTTTTTAAGTGGTTTTATTTATTATTCTTTTTATCCTTTTCATCTTTTAAAGACATCTTTTTTAATAGTATTATTCCAACGATAGCTACAATAATAACAATAACAAATGGTCCAACCTTATAGAATATACCTGTATAAGGATTACTTTGTGTTGAATTTGTTATTATAATCTCATTACTATCTGGAGTAACACCAGCAACACGTACATTATCAATACCACTAATATCATATTTTTCACGATATTTTTTATTATCAGTAGCAACAGCTCTATATTTCGTTCCAACTGGAATTTGATATACATCATCTAAACCACTCAAACCAATTAAAACTTTTCCACCATTAGTTAATTTATATGTTTGATTAACAAATGAATCATTACTCTTAAATACAATATGATTACCAATTCTTAATTTGCTATTGTCAACTTTTTCATCATATAAATTACCATCTATAATAGAATATGTTTCTCTTTCATAGCTATCTATAATTAAATCTATATATACATTTTCTAATATAGAATTATTCTCTTTAGTATGTTTAATAGCTAAAAATGTATTAGGATTTTTAATATTAATATTAACATTTTTAACTTTCTCTCCATCACGCAAAATAGACTTAATTTGAATTAAAGAATAAGTTTGAGGTAATGGAAAATTATTTTCATCTGTAACATTTCTAAAAGTAATAATTATTTGATATAAAGTTTTATCAGTTTCTTTGTCATATATATCAAAATAATAATCACCTAAAGAAGTAAATTTAGTTTTTGAAAAATCAATAACAGTTTCTTTTGAATAGCGATGTTTTTCAACATTCAAACTACCTTTTCCAAAAAAAATTTCTGTTGGATAATTACTACATTCACTACCACTTGGTTTTGATGCTAATCTTATTCCATATGTCTTATTTAAAACACTTTCACAATATTCTTCATTATCATATGGAGCATTTAATAAATTTAATCTTATAGCTAAACTACTCTTATCATTACCCTCTGTAGATAATGGTCCACTATGATAATCTGTTACTGTAATATTAGTAGTAACAGGATCTTCATCAATAACATCATATTGATAATCTTTTGAATCATCAATATAATAAATATCACTAGTATTATTATCAACACCTGGTTCATTAGAATAATCAACATAATTACCAGGATCTAAATTCCCTGTTTAACTACCAGAAGATGAATTTGAATTTCCATTGCCTCCATTATTGTTTGTATTTCCGTTTGATCCACCATTGTTTCCATTATTATCTGTATTAGATTTATTATTGTTATCATTCTTCTTGTTGTCATCTTTATTATTGTTTTTAGAATCTTTTTGATCTTTTGAATCTTTATTACTATTTTCATTGTAACTTGAATCATTTTTAGCTGAATTTTTGCTTTTATTATTATTTGAAATAGTAATAAAAGCATAACCGCTAAATAATAATGCAATAAGTAATACAATAGGTATTATTATTTTTTTCTTCATACTATACTCCTATTATCATCTTACATATTAATTGTAGCATTTTTTACAATTATATGCATGAAAAAACAAGTCCCTTTACACTTAAAAAAGAAAAGATTTACTCTTTTCTTTTAATTAATTATTTTTAATACTATTTTTCTTTAGTATTACAATTCCAGCGCCACCTACTAATATTATCATTATAAATGGTAATAGATTATAAAATATTCCTGTTGGTGATGGAGCACTTACATCTATAGCACCAGTAATAGTTATTCTATTCTATCTATATATAATTATACTATATAAATACATATAGTTCAAGAAATTACAAAAAAAGCCAAATTTATTTTTTGGCTATTTCTCCATCTAAACTCCAAGTCTTAACATCAGTTATTATAACATCAACAATTTTACCAATATAATCTTCTGATCCTTCAACATTAACTAATTTCATAGTATCAGTATAACCAAATAAAGTATTCTTTTCTCCTACTCCTTCAATTAATACTTGAACCTTTTTTCCTTTATATTTCAAATTATTTTCTAAAGCATACTTATTTACAAGTTCATTTAATTTATATAAACGTTCATTCTTTTCATCTTCCGTTAATGGATTAGCCATTTTAGCAGCTGGTGTTCCTTCACGTGGTGAATAAATGAATGTGAAAGCTGAATCATATTGACATTTATTTACCATTTCTAAAGTATCATTAAAATCTTCTTCAGTTTCACCTGGAAATGCAACAATGATATCTGTTGTTATTGAACAACCTGGAATACGTTCTTTTAATTTAGTAAATAATTCAAAATATTCTTCTTTTGTATAACGTCTACCCATTAATTTTAAAATACGATTAGAACCTGATTGTAAAGGTAAATGAATATAAGGCATAATATTATCGTATTTAGCAATAGTATCAATCATTTCATCGGAAAAATCCCATGGATGAGAAGTTACAAATCTTAATCTTTTGATACCAGTTTTAGCAACATCACTAAGTAAATTAGCCATCGTATAATTCATATCCAAATCTTTTCCATAAGCATTAACATTTTGACCTAACAAAGTTACTTCTAAATAGCCTTCATTAACTAATTCTTTTACTTCATTAATGATATCTTCAGGCATTCTTGATCTTTGTTTACCACGAGTATATGGAACTATACAATAAGTACAAAATTTATCACAACCAAATTGAATATTAACCCATGCTTTATATTTAGAATCTCTTTTAACAGGAACATTTTCATAAACATTACCTTCAATACTATATACTTCTATTTGTTGTTCATTAGTCTTTATAGCATCAGCAAGTAACTGTGGTAATTTATGTAAATTATGCGTACCAAAAACTAAATTAACTACAGGATTCTTTTTTAAAATATCACATACATTTTCTTCTTGAGCCATACAACCACATACACCTACAATAATATTTGGTTTATATTCTTTTAAGTGTTTAACACGTCCTAAAAAACCAAAAAACTTATTATGAGCATTTTCTCTTATAGCACAAGTATTAAGTAATATTAAATCAGCTTCATCCATTTCCTCAGTTTCTGTATACATTAAATCATTAAGCATACCTTTGATATTTTCAGAATCATGAACATTCATCTGACAACCATATGTTTTTAAATAAAACTTTTTACCTTTACCAATATTTTTAATATTATCAGGTATCTTATAATCATCTTTTATAACATTTACTTTTTCACTTGTTCTAATTTTTGCTTTTTTTAAATCAGGTAGATTCATACTATCACTTCCAAACAAACATAATTATAACAAAAAAAGATAGATAAATCTATCTTTTTAAATTATGAATTACTATTTTGAATAGTTGTTAGCTCCTAATTGTTGTTCACCCATTTTAACTAATCTCTTAGTGATTTCTCCACCTACAGAACCATTAGCTCTTGAAGAAGCATCTGGACCCATAGCAACACCTAATTCGTTAGCTATTTCATATTTCATTTTTTCAATAGCTTGTTTAGCACCAGGTACAACAAAACTGTTTGTTTTATTATTCATAATTCACCTCCTGTACACTAATAGAATGTGTAAGGATGTAAATTATATTCTTGGAAATTATTGGTTATAATAATTCATTTTTTTCTTTATTTGTAATAGTTATTGTTTCAATATTGTTAATACACTCATCTATTAAGTTATCAAAACTAAATTTAGACTCTTCAAATAAGCATTTACTTTGTTCAGGATTTATAACTGGATGTTTAGGTAAAAAGATTGTACAACAATCTTCATATGGTAAAATTGAAGTTTCATATGTTCCTATTTTATTTGCTATATCTATTATTTCTAATTTATCTAAACATGCAACAGGTCTAATTATTGGTAAATTGGTTACACTATTAATAACACTCATAGATGTTAAAGTTTGACTAGCTACTTGTCCAACTGATTCACCATTAATAATAGCATGCATATGATTTTCTTGAACAAATCTAGATGCTATTCTATACATCATACGTCTCATAATAGTAATAACATATTCATCACGTACATTTTTATAAATTTCTTCTTGTAATTTAGTAAATGGAACAACATGAACACGAATATTACCTGAATAAGCATTAATAATAGATGCTAATTTTAATACTTTATTTTTAGCTTCTAAAGATGTATGAGGTGGTGATTCAAAATACATACAATCTATATCAATACCTCTTTTTAAAGCTAAATATCCAGCAACTGGTGAATCTATACCACCAGAAAGCATTAATAAAGATTTTCCTTGTACTCCTACTGGATAACCACCAATTCCTTTGATTTCATTTAATGAAACATAAAAACTATTATTTCTAATTTCAATATTAACGCGAATTTCAGGATTATGAACATCTACTTTGCAAGAAAAATTTTTTAAAATAAAACCGCCAATTTGTCTTGAAAATTCCATACTAGGTATAGGAAATGACTTATCTGCACGATTTGTTTCGACTTTAAAAGTATTAAATTTTTCTTGTTTTAGTATTTCTTTTAATAAGTTATGAAGTTCATCGATATTATTATTAACTTTATAACTAATAACTATACTATGAATACCAAATATTTTTTGTAAACGATTAACAACTTCATTAGTATCGGCTGCTTCAATATACATACGTACACGATCATATTTTAATTTGTAATCTAGACCATTTAAAATACTATTAATATTTCTTGCAAGTAATTTAATAAATGTTCCACGATTACCCTTTTTAGTTGTTAATTCTCCATATTTTATTAAAATAGTTTTTTCCATTTTTCCTCCAATAAAATAGATAGCTAGGCTATCTATTTTCATTATAATAAGTTGTTAAACGTTCATAAATACCAGGTTCAATACGATTTAAAACATTTATAGTAAGTTCTAATGATTTTTGATAATTACCTTTATAGAATAACTGTTCTGACATATTAAGTCTTTCATTTAAACCTTCATATGAACTACGATATCTATTACCATAAACTATTGCCATTTCTGAAAATGCGGCAAGTTTTAACATTTCTTTAGTTTTAGAATAAAACTTTAAAACTAAGTCACGAGCTGTATCAACACGTGTATTTAAAACATTAATAGTTATAGGTTTTTTATCTAATTCCTTAACTATTTCGCGAATAGCACTTTGAGCTTCTTTTAATTCAGTATAATAACTATTAGGAATAACTGGTAAATTATAATCACGTATTTTTAATTTTGCTTCTTTTAAAATCTTTTTAATATCTTCTAATTGTTGACGAGCACGTACTTCATCATCTTTCATAGTACCAATAGCTTCTAAAGAAGTATTCAATTTTTCTTCTAAATCAGATAATTTTAATGTTAAAGTTTCAATTTCTTTTAATAATTTAGAATAAGCAAATGCTGTATTATTTTCCGTATGTTCAACTAATACTTTATAATTATCATTTAATACTTTTAATTCATCTTTAACATTTTTTAAAGTATCAACATCTTCTTCTTTTAAATTATAAATAGCTTTTAATTGGGCTATTTGAGTAAATACATCATTTACTAAACCATTCATTTTATTTAACTTATTTTTAAAATTATTATGAGCATCATTATAATTAAAACGTGCTAATTTTTCTTTTTCAAAATCATTAAATAATGAATCAAAATAATCCATTAAAACTTTAAGTTCAAATAAACTATCTTCAAGATTTAACTCTTTTAATCTATCTAAAATATCATTAATTTTTTTATTAGCTTCTTCAACATTATATTCAACATTTAAATAATCTAGTGGATAACTAGCTTTAACCATATGATTATAAGTTTCTTCTACTTCTTTTATCTTTTTAGGTAAAACTGACGTTGCTAAAAGTAAAATAGATGGAACTTCTTCGATAACAACTTTCATATGTTTAAGCAAGTCTTCAATTACTTTAATAATCTTATTAACTTCTGTATATTCATTTTGTTCCATAATAGTTTCAAATTCTTCAAATTGTTTAGATATTAAAGCAAATTGATTTTTAATAATTTCCTCATACTCTGGATATGAAGATTTATGTTCTTCAAAATACTGATAGTAATTTCTAAATCTAACTTTAAAAGCTGTAATAATTTTTCTTGATCTTTCTTCAGAAGTTGTTATCTCTTTTATTTCACCAAGTAAGAAATCAGATTTAGTTCTTACTTTATATATTTCCATTTCTAATTTAGCAATTTTATAAATTGTAGTTTTATAATCACCTTGATCTAGAGAATACTCGCAATCGATTAACATATCTGTTAATTTAGGTATTTCTTCATCACGTATTTTTTTAAGACGTTCAGTCCATTCATTATACATTACTTCCAATTTTTCATTATTTAAAAATGACTCTACTTTTGCAAGTTCTGGAATAATTGGCGATGAATCTAATTTATTTTTCTCTATTTCTAGTTCTTCTAATTCCTTTTTAATTCTTTTTGTTTTAGATCTTTGTAAAAGATGTAAAACAATGATTACTAAGATAACACATATTACAAAAACACCAATCATGATAAGTAATACTTTATCCATAAACATCACCAATTCCATTATATCATAAAATGTCTATTTTTAGTAGAATTTTTACTCTTTTTTCTATTTTTTTAGAAATACTAAAAATATGATTTTTTTTAATAATTTACTTGACTTATAAGGCATATAATAATATAATTAATATGTGTTTGCAAAGCAGCAAGCTTATGCATCTTATAATGTGTCTTTACCTATAGGGGTTATTTGACCTAGCTGCAGGATTTAAATATTTAAATTGGACACCCTACAAGATGGCAAAGCATTTTGCTTACATTCACTATGAAAGGAGAATGTAGATGTCAAGATATACTAAATCAAGTTTTAGAAAATCACGTCGTGTTGGTTTTTCAACATTAGAAACTGGTAAAGAACTTGCAAGAAAACCATATGCTCCAGGTATTCATGGAAATAAAAACCAAAAGAAATTATCTGATTATGGTACTCAATTACAAGAAAAACAAAAAGTTAGATTTATGTATGGATTATCTGAAAAACAATTCAAGAAAACTTTTGAACGTGCTGGTAAATTAAAAGGCGTTCATGGTGAAGATTTATTAAAATTACTTGAAAGTCGTTTAGATAACTTAGTTTACCGTATTGGATTTGCTACTACTAGACGTGGAGCAAGACAATTAGTTAACCATGGACATATTTTAGTAAATGGTCATAAAGTTGATATTCCATCATACACTTGTAAACCAGGTGATGTAATTACATTAAAAGATGATGATAAAGAATTAAAAGTAGTTAAAGCTGCTTTAGAAGCTTTATCAAGACGTGTTGATTTCATTAAATATGATGATGCTAAAATGGAAGCTACTTATGCTAGATATCCAGAAAGAAGCGAATTAAATCCTGAAATCAATGAAGCATTAATCGTTGAATTCTACAACAGATAGGAACTAATTATTAGTTCCTTTTTTATCAACATATTTATAAATAATCATAGAATATAAATGATATAATTAGAAAAATAGGAGTATGAAAATGAAAGATAATAACTACATTGATGTAATTACAAGCAAGTTAGATAATATAGCTGATGATGATCTAAAAAATGCTATTATAAAACTTGTTGATGAACGAAATAGATTAATTGAAACCTTAAATATTGACCCATTAACAGGTATTTATAATAGAAGAATATTAGATCATATTAGAGAGTATACTTCTGTAGTAATATGTGATATTGATAATTTTAAGGAATTCAATGATAAATCAGGACATCAAGTTGGAGATTTGATATTACAATTAGTTGCTAAAACTTTAGTTGATAATTGTCGATGTAATGATTTTGTATGTCGATATGGTGGAGATGAGTTTTTATTAGTTTTTTGTGGTGCTGATGAAGACACTGTAATAAAAAGAATGAATGATGTATCAAAATCACTTACGGATACATTTATATGTTCAAAAAAACCAGTGACTTTAAGTATAGGAATCTCTAGCTATAAAAATGGATGTACTTTAAGTGAGATTATTAGTGAAGCAGATAAAGCTTTATATTTATCAAAACATGATGGTAAAAATACTATTACTTGTTATAATGAAATACAATCTGAAAATAATTCATTAAAAATTAAAAAAATAACAAAATAAAAATACTATGTTAGAATTTTCCAACATAGTATTTTTTCTTTCCTTTTCTAATTACTATTACTTTACCTTCTATTGCAAGATTAGATGTAATCAGCATATTTTCATCAGTTACTTTATCACCATTTAATGTTATGGAACCAGCAGTTAAAAATTCACGTGCTTCTCTTCTTGATGAAGCTATACTATTATTAACTAACATATCTATTAAAGTTTCTTCTTTGGCTTCAAATGATGGCACTCCTTTAAAGCATGATTCTATTTCTGATAATGATAGTTCTTTAATATTACCTGAGAATAAAGCTTCTGATATTTTTAAGGCTTTTTCATATTCTTCTTTACCATGTAAATCTGTAATAAATTCACGAGCTAAAGTTTGTTGAGCTATTCTTTTTTCTGGAGCAGCATTATGTTTAGCCATAGTATCTTCAATTTCTTCTTTTGTTAAGAATGTAAATACTTTTAAATATTCCTCAACTTTAGAATCAGCTGTATTAATTAAGTATTGATATATTTCATAAGCTGATGTTTTGTTAATATCTAACCATAAAGCATTACCTTCAGATTTTCCAAATTTATTTCCATTAGCATCTAATATTAATGGCATTGTAAAGGCATTAACTTGTTTACCTAATTTTTTAGATATTAAATCTACACCTGTTGTAATATTACCCCATTGATCAGAACCAGCACATTCAAGTGTTACATTTTTATTTTCATATAAATATAGGTAATCATATCCTTGCATTAAAGTATAAGCAAATTCAGCAAATGTAATACCAGTATCTAATCTTCTTCTTATAATATCTTTATCTAACATATAATTAATATTAATATATTTTCCGGTATCTCTTAAAAAATCAATCCAAGAAATATCTTTAAACCAATCATAGTTATTAACTATATCAACATTACCACCAAAGATATGAGAAACTTGATTTTTAATACCTAAATAATTATTTTCAACTACTTCTTTGGAAATTATTTCTCTTTCAGCTGTAGGACGAGGATCCCCTATTAAACCTGTAGCACCACCAACAAGTAATACTGGATGATGTCCGGCTTTTGCAAGCCTTTTAGCTGTAATTAAAGATGAATAATGGCCAATATGAAGTGAATCAGCAGTTGGATCAGTACCCCAGTAAAAACTAATTGGATCACCATCAAGAACTTTTTTTAAATCTTCAGAAGCAACATCTTTAATTAAACCTCTATACATTAAATCTTCATATAATGTCATTATTTTTCCTCCTTACTATTCATTATCTCAACACCGGCAGATGTACCTATTCTAGTTACACCCATATCAAGATATTTTTCTACATCTTCTAATGTTTTAATTCCCCCACTAGCTTTAATTTCTAATACGTCATTTTTATTTTCATTAATTACTTCTATATCATGAAAACTTGCCCCACGTGTACCAAAACCAGTTGATGTTTTAATAAAATTAACAAATGTTTCATTACATATTTCTGTCATTTTTTTAATTTCTTCATCATCTAAATAACATGTCTCAATAATAACTTTTAAAATTTTACCATCACAGGCATCACGAATATCAGATATTTCTTGTTTAATATAATCATAATCTTTATTTTTTAAAGCACCAATATTAATAACCATATCTATCTCATCAGCACCATCATTTATAGCATCAATTGTTTCATATTCTTTAGTTTGAATAGTATTAGCACCTAGTGGAAAACCAATAACTGTACAAACTAAAACATTTGAGCCTTTTAAATATTCTTTAGCACTTTTTACGTAGCATGGATTAACACATACTGTTTGAAAATGATACTTTTTAGCTTCATCACATAATTTTTTAATATCAGTTAAAGTTGCATATGGTTTTAATAATGTATGATCTATATAATTTCCTAAATCCATTATAACATCTCCTTTAAATCATAAATTGATTCTATTCTCCAACCTTCGTAGTCAGGATATTTATGACGACAATCTACTAATATAGATTTCATACCCACTTCTTTGGCACCATTTATATCACATCTAACAGAATCTCCTACCATTAAACATTCAGCAGCTGTATAAGGACCCATAGCCTTAATAAATCCTGATTCATGTGGTTTAAATTTTTCTATCATGTCACCGCCAATTACTTCTTTTATATAAGGAAGTAGCTGAGCATGTTCTAAACGAGCCTTTTGAACATCTGTAAAATAATTAGTAAATACAACTAATTCATATTTAGAAGATAAATATTGAAGTAAGCTAACAAGTTCTATATCTATATCACTTAATTGTTTTTGACCTTCTAATATTTCATCTAAAATATCCATATGAATTGGCGTATTAACTCTATCATTAATATCTAAAAGTAATTGTAATTTAGATAAATTATCGTATTTAACTTCTTGCTCATCAATTATTTCATCAATAACCTTATAATCGGCATCAATATGATGTTTTTCAAGCACATTTTTAATATTTAAAACGTATTCATCTTTCCACATTAACAATGTAAAATCTAAATCAAATATTATTCTTTTAAACATAATCCTCCTATAAACAAAAAAAGTACTATGTAAAGGAACGACTTAATCGTGGTACCATCCTTCTTCATAATACTTATATTACCTCTTTACTATAACGCGTGACCGATTTGATTCAAAGTGTGTAATTGATTTAATTATCTTGTTTAGTTTGCAGCAACCACTAAATTTCTAATTACTAATAATTAAACTCTTTCACTTATCATAATCAATTATATTTGTTTATTTTCTGGTATAAAACATTGAGCATAATTTAAAACTTTTAAACTATTTTCATATTTAGTTGTTGAATCTTTAAATTCTGAGAATGCTTCATCATAAGCATTAAACTCATCATCACCCTCTAGATTACCACTTTTACCAAAAGCTTCATAAGTTCTTTTGTCATATTCCATATTACGAGCATTTTCATCTACAATAGGAACATACATATCCATAAGCATTTGAGCTTCGTCAGTAGTTAATTCTGGTTCTCTATCAGCTAAAATTTCTCTAATTAACAATTCACACAATAATGCCTTAAGTTTAGCTATTATAGGTTTAACATTATAAATGATATTTTTATCATCACGAATGTCCTTTTCAACATCAATTTTCTCATTATAATCTCTTGAACTTAATTCAGCTAATCTTTTTTTAGAATACTCAATATCTTCTAAAGCACCATTTAACTCCTTACTAAAGGAAGCTAAATTATCTCTTATTTCAGAAATTGTTAATTCTTTTGCTTCTTCATTATTACTCATATTTCACCCTTTGAAAAATATATTATTTTTCTTCTTCTTTTTTAATTACTTCTTTTCCTTTGTATGTTCCACAGTTCATACAAACTCTATGTGGTCTAATATCAGCACCACATTTTGGACATTTAGTAGTTCCGTTTTCACTAATTTTGTAGTGAGTTCTTCTTTTTCTACCTCTTGTATTACTAACTTTTCTAAATGGTACAGCCATTTTAACACCTACTTTCTTATAATAAATCCTTTAATTTTGATAATTCTGAGTTCCCCTCAGATGAATCATCATTATTAAAGCTCCAGCCATCGCCTGCTATCTTATAATCTTTAGCATCTTCTGATAACACACGCATAGGAACTTCCATTAATACATTTTCCCATATTATTGGAAAAATATCAAGTATATTTTGGCTTTTTTGACATTTTTTTTCTAAATATCCATCAATTTCATCAATTGTACCCTCAATATCGATATTAAAAGGATAATTAACAGGTTTTAAGGTTATAGCACAAGGTATAACCATTGTTCCTGTAATAGTTAAATCTAAATATACTTCTTTTAAAGCATCTAAAGAAATAGTACCCTCTATTTTTAAATCATCTAAAGAAGATATTTCTAGGGTTTTTAATTCTTCTTCACTAAATTTATAAGTTTTGCTAACTTCAATATTCGATACAATACCACTTCTTAATCTTGTAATATCTATCTCCATTTTATCACCTGTTAAAATTATACCATACAAATTAACATTTTCAAAGAAATATGTTATGATATTAATGGTGATTAGATGGAAAAAATAGGTATTATTTGTGAATACAATCCCTTTCATAATGGACACTTACATCACTTAAATTATATTAAAAAAAATTATAAAGATGCTTTAATAATTTTAGTTATGTCTGGTGAGGTAACCCAAAGAGGAGATCTATCTATTATAAATAAATGGGATAAAACGAAAATAGCATTAGAAAATGGTATTGATATAGTTATTGAACTACCCTATTTCTATGCCGCTGAAGCAGCTGACAGATTTGCTCATGGAGCTTTAAAAATCTTAAATGAATTTAAAGTTGATAAAATTATTTTTGGTTCTGAAGTTAATGATAAGGATATATTAATTAATTATGCTAAAAAGAGTTTAACTGATGAATATGATTTAAAAGTAAAAGAATATTTAAAAGAAGGTATAACTTATCCGGAAGCTACTGCTAAAGCCCTAGATAATAAACTATTTAATCAACCAAATGACATTTTAGGATTAGCTTACACCAAAGAAATCATTAAAAATAATTATCCCATTAAAATAGAAACAATAAAAAGAACAAATGACTATAATAGTCTTAGTTTAGATAATACTATTGCTAGTGCAACAGCTATTAGAAAGGCTATTAAAGATAATACTGATTATTCTAATTATGTACCAACTTCATCTTATAAATATATAAAAAATATTAATTTAGATAACTATTTTAAGTATCTTAAATATCGTATTATTAATGAACAAGATACAATTATTAAATATCATTTAGTAGATGTTAAAATAGTAAAAAGAATAATTGATAGTATTAAAATAAGTAATAATTTTGACGAATTAATCTTAAATATTAAGGCTAAAAATTATACTTATAATTGTGTTAAAAGAATATTAGTTAATATCTTACTTGGTATTACTAAAGATGATATGAAAGAAAAAAAAGACTATATTCGTCTTTTAGGTATGAAAGAAAATGGACAAAAATATTTTAAAAATATAAAAAAAGATATAAATTTACCAATTATAACAGCATATACAAATGATAAAGACAACCTACTTTATATTAATACTAAGATAATTAATACATTAGCTTTAGAAGATAATAACTATTTAGAAGATTTTAGGAATCATACAA
Source organism: Bacilli bacterium (assembly GCA_017527675.1). Classification (GTDB taxonomy): domain Bacteria; phylum Bacillota_I; class Bacilli_A; order RF39; family UBA660; genus RGIG6635. The sequence goes on along the minus strand of JAFXPU010000024.1, from coordinate 125,830 downwards.
TTATTTCTTAAAATCTTTTTTTATAGAATATAAAATAGATATAATATCAATTATTCTAGTAATTATAGAAACATAAGCATGAATAACTAAATAATAAATAATCCATAGTATAGCTAAAATAATACATATTATTTTTATTTTGTTTACATTTTTTATAAGTAAAGTAATTGTATAAGATATTCCAATAATAACCGGAATAAAACTAAAAATATTTTGATAATTAAATAATAAAGATAATAAAAACAAAACGACAATTAATACTAAATATAGTATTGGTATCTTTCTATTTGTCTTTTGGCAGTAATAATATATCAAGGTTCTAATAAGAGAAATTAAACTAACTAAAAAAGCTACATAAGCATTTAAAAAGATAAATTCTATAAGTATAAAAATAGTATAGAATATTTGTCTTAATAATAAATCTTTTTTAGTATTTGCCTGATACATATATATACTTATAAGTAAGGATATAAAACCAAATATATTAGCTATTATTATATTCATACTTATATTATAAATTAAAAAAACTAGGATATACCTAGTTATTTTTAAATGGTGACCTGTATGGGATTCGGACCCATGAATGTAGCCTTGAGAGGGCTATGTGTTAAACCACTTCACCAACAGGCCATATGACTATTTAATTATAACATAAAAAAAATAATTTTAACAAGATTTTGTTAAAATTATTTTTTTAAACTTACAACTGTCTTAACATATTGTTTATTTTTTTCTTGAGATAATTGAATTACATCTCCATTTTTATTATTAGCAAATGCAGCTAAATACTTATTATATAATTCTAATTTTTCTGCATAATCTTTATCAGTTACATAACCAAAGAAAGATAAAATAACATTCATCTCATCAGAAACTAATGATAAAGTATCACATTCTTTTTTATTATATGGATTATGTAAAACAATTGTATCAATAGTAGAAGGAACATTCATAGTCTTATAATTATCTTTTATAGCAGTTCCACATTCATATACAAGTGATCCTTTAATAACATTACTTTGATCTAAAGCATCAAATGTATAACTATTTGGAGTAATTAATTTCCAATTTTTATGACCTATAAATAATGAATCATATAAACCTTTATTTAATTCACCAAATTTTAAATTATAATTCTTTTCAATATCACTCAATTGTTGAATAAAATCTTCACCAATAATTTTTTGACTTGTAACCCAATGATAGAATTCAGATATAGAATAATTTTCTAATGCTGTATACCCCATTGATTTACGATATTGATTAGTAATATCTCTATCATAAGTACCACGTTTTTGAATTTTACCATCAAAATAATGCATAAATAAAGATGGTTGAGATTTAATTACCCTTAAATATTTTTCAATCATTAAACCATTTTTAATTAAATTACTTTTAATTACATTAATAGCATTAATTAAACTATCATCATTAGTTTCTTTAACTAAGTCAGCATATTTTTGATTACCTAAAAATTTCTCAACTTTTTGATTATAATCTACTAGAAGATCATAATATACTATAACATTTTGTTTTTCATCTTTAGTTAATCTAAATACTTTTTTTGTTCTAAGTTTTTCTTCATAATACTTTTCTGCTTCATGTAATTTTTCATCAAATAATGAAAGCATTACAAACTCATCTTCAAATTTTTTTAATACATCTGCTTTTGACATTTAATCACCCTTTTTTTCAAAACATGTAATATCTTATCACTTTTAAATAAAGATTACAAGATTTTTTGCTTAATCATTTCACTTTTTAATTCGACAGTATTTTTAGGACTCATATCACATAATGGTTGACGAAGTGTACCATTTATCATTCCCATTAATTCCATAGCCTTTTTAATGGGTATGGGATTAGTTTCACTAAATAAATTTTTAGCAAGTTTTAGGATTTTTAATTGTTTTTCTTTAGAATCATCAGTTCTACCTTCTAAATAATCATATACCATCTCATGCATAATATCTGGCATAATATTAGCAACCACCGAAATAACACCTACTCCACCTAATGATAAAACCGGTACTACTTGATCATCATTACCCGAATAGACCCAAGCGTCACCTTGAGTTAAATCCAACATATGAGCTACTTGAGATATGTTACCAGATGCTTCCTTAATACCAATTATATTATCACATTCATAAAATAATTGACGAAATGTCTCTGGTTCAATATTTAAACCCGTACGAGATGGTACATTATATAGAATAATTGGCAAATCTACTTTATTTGAAATTGCTTTATAATGATTGATTAAACCTTCTTGAGTTGTTTTATTATAATATGGTGTTACAAGCAAAAGACCATCTGCACCTAATTTTTGAGCCTCCACTGAATTGGCAATAGCCGTTTTAGTATTATTAGAACCAGTACCTGCTATGATAGGTATTTTACCATCAGCAAAAGAGATGCACGCCTCAATACAACTTAAATGTTCTTTACATGATAAAGTTGGTGCCTCCCCTGTTGTTCCACAAACAATTATAGCATCTGTTTTATGCTCAATATGAAAATCAACTAAGTTTTTTAAAGTAACATAATCTATTTCTCCAGTTTTTTTAAAAGGAGTAACTAAAGCAACTCCTGAACCTATAAACATTAAAATCACCTATTATAATCTATGTAAATTAAGCACTTTTTTGACAAATCATTTGACTTAAATGTTAAATTATAATATAATTAGAAATGATTGAAGAAGGAGGAATTAGGTATGGCTACTACAAAAAAAGCTACAAATACAAAAGCTAAAAAAGTTGTAAACAAGGAAGAAATAGTTGAAGCAGTAGTTGAAGATAAATGTGGTTGCACTTGTAATGATTGCAAATGCAGTTCAAATGAATGTTTATTAAAAAGTATTTTCTATACATTAATTTGCATTTTAGTATTTGCTGCAATCAGTGCAGTATTCACTATTATCTTAGCTGTTGATTATCACAATAATGGTAAAAATAAAAATAATAATACTTCAACAAGTGAAAATAGTGGAAATGGTGGTTCAAACACTGGAACTGATGAACAAGAATATGATGTTTCAATGTTTGAAGAAATTACTGCTGAACAATTAATTAACTTATATAATGGTGAAGAAAAAGCATTAATTTATATTGGTAGACCAACTTGTGGTTACTGTGTTGCTTTCTTACCAACATTACAACAAGCTCAAGAAGAATTAGGATATAAAACTTATTACTATGATATTTCTAATGTTACAGATGCTGACTATGCAGCAATTACTGGTTTAAATGATTTCATGGCTGAAAACTTTGGATACACACCAATGGTAATTGTTGTTCAAAATGGTCAAATCTTATCTGCTAACAACGATGGTCAAGGTTGGGTTGGATATTCTGAATATGATGCATTTATCTCATACTTAAAAGGTTTAGGATATTAAAAAAAAGGATTTAAAAATCCTTTTTTTTATATACAAAAATTACCATCTTTAAATATTAGTATTTTATCTCCATTTTCTAAAGTTGCTTCAATATTAAGATCAGGTGTTCCAATCATAAAATCAACGTGATTTTTAGATTGATTAATACCACAACTTAATAATTCTTTTTCATTCATCTTTAAACCATATTTTAAACATTCATTAAAACCAGCACCTAAAGCTAAATGACAGGAAGCATTTTCATCAAATAAAGTAGTTTTGAATACTAAACCTGTATTAGATATTGGTGAATCATTATTAACTAAAGCAGCTTCACCTAAATAACATGCATTAGGATCACTATTAATTATACCTTCAAGTACTTCTTTACCCTTTTTGGCATCACAATCAATCGCTTTACCCTTTTCAAATTTAATCCAAAATTCATCAATAAAGGCTCCATTATGAATTAATGGTAAGGCTGAATATACAATTCCTTCAGTACATCTATAATCAGGTGAAGTAAATACTTCATATGATGGCATATTAACAATACCCTTTTCATCTTTAGCAGAGGCATATAAATAGTTATCTGGTAAAGTTAAATATAAATCAGTACCTAAAGAATTAGTGTAATGTAATTTTTTTATTTTCAAATTATTTAGTTTATTAACCATATTATCTGCAAATGTTAATTGATTATCCCAACTAACAAGAGGATTATTAGTATCTATCATACACATTTTCATAATATAATCATATAGTTTATCATAAGCATCATCTGTAGCAAATAAATCATGTGCCCATACTTCATTAGGATAGGCAGCAATACACCAAGATATTAAACCTTTATCTCTTTTTTCATTATAAACTGGTTTAGTAGATCTTCTTATATATGATTCTAAAGCTAATTTTTCAGGTTCAATATCATCCATTAAACCAGGCATTTCAGATTCAATGAATAAAAAAGTTGCATCCTTTTTAGCATATTCATTCCAATTTATAGCCTTAAAATAATCATTTTCTTTAATCTCATCAATTGTACTTTCTTTAAGTAAATCATGCTTATAATTATAATCTATTTCTTCTAAGAAGACATCATCAGTACCTTTAGTCTTAGCATAATTAACTAATTTATTAACAAAATCTTTATTTAATTTATTATAACTAATTAATAAACTCTTGTTATTAAACCATAAACACTTATCTACAAGTAGTTTAATATATTTTTCATCCATATTATCACCATTATTATTATACCAAAAAAACAGATATATATCTGTTTTTTATAATACTTTTTCTAATATTTTATTTATCTCTATCCATTCTTCAGTAGTATCAACAGTAGCTATAAATTCAAATGTATCAGGATTATAAATAGCTGCATATATCTTTAATTTATTATCTTCATCTAAACTATTATCTGTATATACAACATAGTTCTTATGCGTTTTTTCACTTTTAAAAGTTAAGATAACATCATAAGATATTTTTACACCATTTTCTAATATAGTAAAGATCTTATTATTCATTTTTTAATCCCTTTTTCTTATATGATGTATCTTCGTCATTGGTTGTTAATTTAATTAATTCTTTTTGAATTTCTTTTAATTGTTCAGATGTTACTTTTTGTTGTTCATCAAACTCAGCTCTTTTTTGAGCTTGTAATTCTAATAGTCTATTTTGTTTAGCAGCTAATTCTTCTATCTTAGCTAAACGATCACTTTCAGCAGAAGCTATTGATTCTTCCCCTACTTTACCACGATAAAACTTAAGATTAGAACCAGTTGGTAAAGAAATACGTTCATTTTGTTTTAGAATAATACCACCTATTTTTTTGAATGATGGAGATACTTCCCTTACCTTTTCTTCTAATTCATCTAAAGAACTGTAATTTGGAACAAGAGCTTTTAAATCTAAATTACTAACTTCATTTTTAAATAAAGTATAATGCACTCCACCATGTTCTGGCGAATTAGGTGTTGGTACAATATATAATTCAATATCAATAAATTCATCATTAGTAAATTCTTTTTCTCTTTTTCTAATTAAAATTATTTCTTCTATCAAATAATTAAGTCTTGGAAGTGAACTTAATTTATCATGTAATAAATCAAAATTAGTTTTAATCTTGTTATTATCAATAATTTTCTTTAATTCATCTTTAGCTACCCTACTATTAATACTTTTTCCAGATATTAATATTTCTACTAAATTAGCAAATTTTTCAGCGGGAATTATTTTTGAATTATCAACTTTAGAATTAGCAGATAAATACTGACATAAAGCATAGGTATGAGGATAATGAGGTAGTTGATTTAAATCCATTGCTCCATTTATTTTTTCCATAACAAGTAAGTGTTCATTTTTATAAATACTTTTTATTTGTTTTTCTTTAAATCTTAATTCCTCAACAACATAACCAATTTTTTTATCTAACATAATACCAGATAATACTTGATTATACATTATATAATAATCCTCACTTGATAAATTATATGATTTACAAATATTAGCTATTTCATTATCAATTTCTTGATAATCTTTTTTATTATAAATTACATAAATTAAATTAGTTAACTTATTTTTATTAATTTCAACAATTTCATTTTTTGTATCCTTAACAATTAAAGATTCTAAATCATAAGTTTGAATACCATCTATTTCTTTTACAGTACTTGCATTTTTAATACTTTCAAGATTTTCTTTATGTTTTTCTAAATCTAATTCATCTTGCATATCTTGAATTTTTTGTCCTCTTAAAGACATCTCAATAAACATATTATTAATACGTCCTGTGCCAATAATTTTTTGATACATCTCATTAAATTCCTCTTCACTATGATTAGGATAATTTTTAACTAATATATCTATAAAACAATCTTTAACAGCACCACCAATATCATAACCATTATCAATCATTTTAATGATAAATGGTTTAAACTCTTTTGCTTGAATATGGCGTTTATCAAAATATACATTATCTGCTAAAAACTTAGCTAAACTTGATAAAGTAATATTAGGTAATTCTTTAATATTTCTAGCATTTGATATTCTCTCTAAAACCAATTTATGTCTTCGTGTTTCATAATCATTATCTTTCATATAAACCCTCCGGTATAATAAATTATATCACACTTTTACCAATTTAAAACCCTTTTTATTCTATTTTGTTGTTTTTATATTATTACCAATTATTTCAGATACATCTGTAATTGTAATAAATGCTCTTTGGTCTTGTTTTAAAACTATCTTTTTAAGTTCAAATATTTCAATACGTGTAAGTACACAATATAAAATATCTTTTTTACCACTTAAAAGTCCATTACCTTCTAAAATAGTGCAAGTACGACCTATTTTATTAAATATCTTTGATGACATTTCTGAACCATTATCACAAATAATTAATGCTGCTTTAGATGAAGCAAGTTCACTAGATAACATATCAACTACACGAGATGTAATAAAATAAGCTAACATCGAAAATAAAGATCTATCTACCCCATAAATAAAACCTGCTATAGAAAATATAATAATATTACAAATTAAAACAAATTGACCAACTGTTAGATTTGTCTTTTTAGATATAACGATACCAACTGATTCAGTACCATCTAAACATCCACCATTTTTAATAATTAAACCGACACCTAAACCTAAAATAACACTACCATAAACTGTGGCTAAAATATGATCATCAGTTAATACATAATCAAGATGACTAAATAATTCCAAAAATAAAGAAAAACTAGCTATACTAAAAATAGTTTTAATTAAAAAATCTTTTCCTAAATTACGATATCCAAGATAGATAAATGGAATATTAATTCCTAATACTAATATACTTAATCTAAAATTAGTTAAATTATTAATGATAATACTTATACCATTAACACCACCATCTAAAATAGAATTAGGTACAAGGACATTTACTAAAGCAAAGGCAGCTAAAGCTGCACCAATTAATATAATCATATAATCTGTTATATCTTTAAATAATATCTTTTTCACACTCTCACCTATTATAATTATAACATATATTAAAACATCTTGACTAAATATTAATATTTTTTTATAATTATACTTGTACTTGGAGAGATTATATGAAAAACGAAAAAGAAATATATACATTAAAAAATAAAATAAACGAAAGTAAATTATATTTATATTTAAAACTTAGAACATTAGAAAAACAGGAAGAAGAATTACAAAATGCTTGTAATCATTCTATAGTTTTTAAAATACCTGATATAAGACCACATAAGATTGGGGAAATTGATTTATTCTTCTGTCCTGCTTGTAGCAAGAAAATAAAACAATTTAATAATGAAATAAATGATTTAGCATTTTCAGATAGTCAAATAATTAAGTTAAATGGTACTGATATTTTATTAAATCAAGATATTTATGAAACAATTCAAAACGAAACAATAAGTAATTATGATTTTTATTACGATGAGAATATATTACCTAGTTTTAAAGAACAAGCAATGAATAAAGTTATAAGTGGAAAAGTATTAAAAAAAGACATTAAATAATGTCTTTTTTATTTTATTATTTTAATTTTATCTGCAAATTCGGGATTCTTATCTAAATAATTATTTAAAACCATTGTTGTATATGTATCATCATTATTTGCATTTTCTAAATCCAATTTAGGAACTATATCAATTGTCCAATTTCTAACAAGATAATTTTCAAAATCTGAAAAATTTAAAGATGCTGTTGTAATAACATTATTTAAATTTGGTTCTATCTTATTAAAATTACAATATCTAACTAAAATATCATTTATATCATCATGAGTAGCAGCAATTATTTTTTGCAAATCGGCTTTTTTATCTTTAGATGTTTCTTCTAATTTAATAAATTTTTCTAAAAAGATTATTCTTGATTTTATATTTCCAATTGTTAAAGCAACAATCTTAGGATCATCTAAATCACAACATAAATTATTTAAATATTCAAGTGAATCTATAACATCTATTTTATTTGTCTGGCAAATTTTTTTTAATCTTTCTAAATCATGAATATATATTTCTTTTAATGATACATATTTTATTTCATTATTAATATTTACTTGACGATTAAAAAAAGCATCTTTAACTAATTTATATGTACCAAGTACATTAGCTTTTTTATGATTATCACCAAAACCATTACATAAATCACCATTAGGATTTATATAATAACAAGGTGGAATTGTATAATCTTTTGCAATCTTGGTTATTGGAGTATATATTTTAATCTTCCATATAGTATTTAACTCTGGATAATACTTATACATTATAACACTCCCTTCATCACCCATTATTTTATCATAAAAGATTTAAATTGCAATATTAAATAAAATAATATATAATATAAACTATTCAAATGGAGGAATAATATGAATCCTAAATTAACAACTAACAATAAAGATGTATTAATTTATTTATTAGATATATTAAATAATCTAAATATTGAAACCTATGGTAAAAGAAATAATCAATTCTATAGTGGTAACATATTTGATTTAGCAAGCAAAGATATTCTTGAAGGATGGTGTTGGGAAACCACAGAATCAGCTATCGTCTTTTTTAAGGATGATGATTATATTGAACGTGGTTACCTTGATTTAAATGAAAATACTACTAATTACTACCATTCATGGATTTGTTTTAAATATAATAATATTGAATATGTTTTTGATCCTTGTTTATTTATTGTATGTAAAAAGAAAAATTATATAGAAGTATTGAATGCTAGAGTTTTAGGTAGTGTTACTGCAGCACTTGTTAAAGAAGAATTAATTAGACAAGTGAGTAAGCCTAAAAAGAAAGATACAAGATTTGAAAACTTATTTAAAGATATCCTTGGTGATAGTTATGAAGAGCATAAAAAAAGAGTTGAAAATGAAGTCATTGTTGATTGCAAAAATGATGTTAACTTTCCTTTTTACCGTAATGGTGCAGGATATAAAACGGAAATAGAAAATGATAAAATTAAAAAAATAACAGTACATTATTATTTTACTGAATACTAAAAAAATAGTCTTATGACTATTTTTTTTAATCAATTCTACTTTCAATTACATAAGGTAATTTACTTTCAGATTTAGTTTTTTCAAATGGTCCTAACTTACCAAAGAAACAAATTATAAATGCCACAATATCAATTACTAAAAAAGTAATAAATCCTGCAAATAACCATTTAAGAATTCTTTTAATTGTTCTTGTATGTTTCTCTGTTAATTTAACTTTAGATAAAACAACATTTTCTAAATCATTATCAACTAACTCATCGACACTTACATTTAAAGTCTTTGATAATAATTTTAATTGTTCTGGATTTGGAGTAGTTTCTCCAAGTTCCCAGTTAGAAATAGTTTGTCTTGTTACATTTACTTTTTCTCCTAATTGTTCTTGTGAAAGACCATTTTTCTTTCTAAATTCTAAAATATTTTGACCTAATGCCATATATCATCCCTTCTTTCACTAACAATTATATAAGAAGTCCAATTAACAAATCTACCAAAGTTCTTTGGAAGTTTGTCAAAGTATCTTAACATTTATTAAAATTATAATAATTAATCATAATCATATGCATTATTATATCATATTTTTTTTAAATCTTTACATGTATCTAAAACAATTTCTTTTAATAATTCAGGACTATCTACATCACTAACTAAATACATTGCTTTAGCACAATCATAAGGAATTGCTTCTTGCATATTATATTTTTGATTACCATTAACTTTTTTAACTAATAATCGATCATCATAAATACCACCAAATAATATTCCATTATAATAAAGAAGATATTCCCCCATCATTGATTTGCAATTAATATTATCTAATAATCTTAATTGTTCTAATATAAAATCTCTATAACTTTTTGTTGATGCCATAATTACCCCTTATATTTTTTCTCAATTAATTCACATAATTTAGCTAAATATAATAAATTACACTTATATCTAGTATCTAGTGATGGTTGTATATCAAATATAGGTTGTTGGTGAGGACTATTTTCAAATTCTTTTATCTTCTCTAATAGTTTTTCTCTTTCTATTAATAATTCTGCATAACTTTTATCTTCTAAACCTGTTATAAATGTTTCTGGACTCATCATTTTTATCACCTTACAATTCTTATATAATTATATCATATTTTATAAAAATAAAAACTCGAACTATTAGTTCGAGTTATACTCTTTGGTAGCGACGGGGAGATTCGAACTCTCGACACCATGGGTATGAACCATGTGCTCTAGCCAACTGAGCTACATCGCCATTTAACAAGCAAATTAATTATAACAAATTAACTTGCCTTTTTCAATACTTTTTTATTATTTTTAAGAATTTTGTAAGTAACAATTAGTTGTATCTTCACTATTTTCAATTAAAGGTACTATATCACAATAATCTTTTTCTTGATATTTATCAACTAGATTCATTATTCTAGCTTTCATTGAATCACTAAAACCTAAAATATAATCTGAACCAATAACTGTTAAAGGAACACCTTCTCCCATAATACCTAATTCAGTTCTAACTTGATCAACTAAATCCTCATATTCAGTTACCTCATAATAATTAACCTTTATTTTATCATTTCTTTTTTCAACTTCTTTTAACCATTCTATTTCTTCTTGACAATGAGAGCATTCTGACCAATGAAATAGATTTATAACAACAAAACTTTCCTCAGCTGGAGTTGGCGTTGGTGTATGCTTATTATTATTGTTATTATTCTCTTTTTTAGTATTATTATTACATCCTACTACTACAAATAATAGAAGTAATAAAACAATTACGTATCTTTTCATACAACCACCTAGATAATTATAGCAAAATTATTTTTATTTTTCAATATTGCTATTTATCAAAAATAAGATATAATATGATTATATATAAGGAGGGATTTATGAATATTTTAAAAACAAAAGAACAAGGTTTATTAATAGTTATATCAGGTCCATCTGGAGCTGGAAAAGGTACTATATGCGAACAACTTAGAAAAAATAAAAATATATGGATATCAACATCAATGACTACTCGTGAACCACGTGGACAAGAAAAAAATGGTAAAGAGTATTTTTTTGTAACTAAAGAAGAATTTGAACAAAGAATAAAAGATGATAAATTTCTAGAATATGCTATTGTTCACAACAATCAATATTATGGTACTCCAAAAGATAAAATTGAAGAAAAATTAAATAAAGGTTATGATGTTATTTTAGAAATTGATATTCAAGGTGCTTTAAAGATAAAAGAAAAAATTGCCGAAGCAATTTGTATATTTATTATGCCACCTTCTATGGATGAGTTAAAAACTAGATTAATTAATCGTCATACGGAATCAAAAGATAAAATATTAGAAAGATTTAAAACAGCTTATAATGAGATAAATGAGGTTACTAAGTATAACTATGTTGTTGTTAATGATTTAGTTAAAAATGCTACTAAAAAAGTTGAAGGTATTATACTAGCTGAAAAATGTCGTGTTGATCGTATTGAAGAAGTATTCTTAAATAACCCTGAGGAAAAATTACATGAAGAATTAATGAATAAGGAATTTATTAATGAATAAAAAAAGACGATTTATTTCGTCTTTTTTGTTTTCATATTATCATAATCTTGATCTGCAGCCAAAATTTTAACCTCATGCATAGCATCTAATAAATTATCACTTGCATAATCCTTAGCAATGCTTTTGGCATGAGCATCTTTCTCATTATTAAATGTAGTGGTATATATTTCACCATTATACTCAAATATAACTTTTAATTTACCATTACTATTATATATACCCTTAATATTTGATACATCGCGATAATTTAATCCTTCAGCATCAACAACTTTTGAAACCAAAACATCATTAGCTATTGTTTCAAATATTTGACTACCATGATCTTTTTCATATTTATCAATTGCCTTACCAATTGATTTTAATTCTGCACAAACTCTATTAAAGTTTGCTAATGCTTCATTATATTTTTCTTTATCAGTATTTTGATAATTACACATTTCTTCATAATAAGCATAATAATCACAATCTAATGCATTAATACGATCAAAATCAATATCATTATAATCAATTGTATATGAACTAACAGCATGCAATGTTTCAACTTTTGGATCAATCATTCTTCTCTTAGCATTTAAAAGTTGTCTTAATTTTTCAAATGATTCATACTCATATCTATCTTGATCTAATAATTCATCAACAGACGTTCTATTTTGATCAACTAAACCATAAATACTAGTAGTTCTAATACGTTCACTATTTAATAACTTATCGTATGCTTTTTCCTTACTACTAATTGCAATTTTTATTGTTCCAGCCAATATAGCAGTCATTGTTGCTGCACCTCCAACAACGATTAAAGCAACCTTCATTGGATGTAATTTCTTTTTGCATTTTTTTTCTGGCTCGCCTTCTTTTTTCTCATCAGTTTTAGCAACTTCTGGTCCTTTATTCTTAGCCTCATATTCTGCAATTGGAACTAATTTGCCTTCTATTTTATAATATTGACCATTTTCAGAGATGAATCCTTCTGAATTATATTTATCCATGAGCAAAACCTCCATAACTACTAATAATTATATTATTATTTAGGCTAAATGTCAAATAATTATTGACTCAAAAAAACAATAATATTATAATTATTTTTGTAGGAGGATTGTATGAAAAAAGGGTTTGATAATGAGTTATATGTTAAATTACAAACAGAGACAATTAAAAAGAGAATTGCCATGTTTGATAAGTTATATTTAGAGTTTGGAGGTAAACTTTTTGATGACTATCATGCACTTAGAGTTTTACCTGGTTTTGAACTAAATGCTAAAATAAGATTACTTGAAGAATTAAAGGATCAAGCTGAAGTAATATTTTGTATAAATGCAGCTGATATTGAAAGAAAAAAGATAAGAGCTGATCATGGTATCAGTTACGATATAGAAGTTATAAGATTAATAAAATCTTTAACTAATCTTGGAATAAGTATTAATAGCGTAGTTATTACTCTATATAAAGATCAACCAAGCGTTGAAAGATTCCAAGAAAAATTAAAAAATATGAATGTTAAGACTTATATTCATAGACCAACAAAAGGTTATCCAACTGATATAGATACAATTGTATCTGAAGAAGGATATGGAGCTAATCCATATATTGAAACAACTAAACCACTTGTTGTTGTAAATGCTCCAGGTCCATGTTCAGGAAAACTTGCAACATGTTTATCTCAACTATATCATGAACATAAACGTGGTGTTAAGGCAGGATATGCTAAATTTGAAACATTCCCTGTTTGGTCATTACCACTTAAACATCCGGTTAATATGGCTTATGAAGCTGCTACAGCTGATTTAAAAGATGTTAATATGATAGATAATTTTCATTTGGATGCTTATGGCATATCAGCAGTTAACTACAATCGTGATTTAGAGATATTCCCTGTTCTAAAAAATATTTTGAATAAAATAACTGGTGAGGATATTTATAAGTCACCTACTGATATGGGTGTTAACTCAATTAGCAAATGTATTTATGATGATGATGTTGTTAAAGAAGCTGCAACTCATGAAATAGTGCGTAGATACTATCAAGCAATGACTGATTATAAATTAAATGGTTCTGATGCTGATGCTGCAGAACGTATTAAATTATTAATGAATGAACTTGGTATTGATGAAGATTATATTAAAGAAAGAAGAGTTGCTTTAGAAAAACAAGAAAAAGAACAAAAAAGAGTTATAGCTTTAACTTTACCAAATGGCAAAACTATTACTGGAAAAGAAACTAATTTGTTATCTCCTGCTAGTTCATTAATTTTAAATGCTGTAAAAGAATTATCAAACATTGATGATAAAGTATTATTACTTTCACCTAATGTTTTAGAGCCAATTTTAAAACTTAAAAATACATCTTTAAAAGATCATAATGTTTTAACAGCAAATGAAGTACTAATTGCTCTATCCATTTGTTCAGTTACAAATCCAGTTACAGAAGAAGCCTTAAGTAAATTAGGTGCTTTATCTAATTTAAATGCTCACGCAACATATATTGTTGAAGGTGAAGATTTAAGAATCTTTAAAAAATTAAAAATTAACTTAACATGTGAACCATGTTTCTATGATGATCATATTGTTAAATAAAAAGACTTTTAAGTCTTTTTTTGTTTACACTTTGTTTTTCTTTTTTTTAAAATTTATTGTTTAAGAAATATAGATGTGTTATATTGTAGATAATAAGGAGGAGTTAAATGAAAAAAATACTTAGTGTTTTATTTGTTGCCATTATACTTGTGTCATTAACTGGATGTAGTATTTCTCTTGGAGGAAAAAAAGAGAATAAGAAAAAATCTTTAGAAGATTTAGTTAAATTATATGAAAAAGCATATAATGAAGAAAAACCTGAATTATTAAAAGAAATATTCCCTGATTTTATGTTTGATGTTATTGATGAACATATGTCAAAAGAAGATATTAATGAACAAAAATCATATTACGGATCTAACGTAAAAATGGAAATTAAAGTTACGGGTAAAACAAAAATGGATGATGAATGGTTAAAAGAAAACAATGATGCATTAAAAAGAGTGTATAAGACAGACAAACAAATGAAAGAATGTTACCAAGTTGAAGGAACAATGTCTGTTAAAGGGTCAGAAAATGAACATAATGGTGAAATAGAAGAATTATGGTATTGTGATTTTGATGGCGAGTGGTTTTTGATAGCTGGATAAAAAAAAGACTTTCAAAGTCTTTTTTTATATGCAATAAGGATAATCAACATCTTCAATTATCTTTTCTTTTTCAGTATACAAATCACATCTATCCCCTTTTTCTTTAATGTATAAATAATTACCTGTATGACCATATAAATAACCATCTTTATATGTTTCTGGAATATACGTTACTTTTTTACCTATAAATTTCTTAGCATATTCTATTTCTAAATTAGTACTAATATCAATTAATTTGCGTACTCTATTTTTCTTAGTTACTTGATCTATGTGATTTGGTAATTCTTCAGCCTTAGTACCATTTCTTAAAGAAAATGGAAAAACATGTATTTTAGAAAACTTAATTTTATCTACAGTTTCTAAAGTCTCTTTAAACAATTCATCAGTTTCACCTGGAAAACCTACAATAATATCCGTTGTAATTGAAATATCTGGCCTAATTGCTCTTAGCTGATTAATTTTATCAATAAAGTATTCTTTATCATACTTTCTATTCATTAATTTCAAAATAGTATTAGAACCGGATTGAAGTGGTATATGCATATGATCAACAATAACTGGATTATTCCTAATAATATCCATTACTTCATCCGTTATTTCTGTTATCTCAATAGATGATATTCTAAGTCTTTTTAAACCATCTATTTTAACTATCTCACTTAATAATTTAGCAAAATTATAATCTTTTAAATCAGAACCATAATGTCCTGTATGAATACCTGTTAAAACAATTTCTTCATGTCCCTTTTTTATTAAAGTTTTGATTTCATCAATAATTAAATCCTTATCCTTACTTCTAACTGGTCCTCTAGCATAAGGAATAATACAATAAGAACAAAAATTTTCACAGCCATCTTCTATTTTAACAAAAGCACGCACATGTAAAAAATTATTTAAAACCATTGTTTCAAAAGTTGAAGAAGATAAATCATTTATTCTAATTATCTTCTTTTTATTTTCTTTAAATTCGTTTATTAAATCAACTATTTTATTTTTATAAGTATTACCAATAATAATATCAGCATCTATTGATTCAATATCTTTATATACCTGTATCATACATCCCATAACTATTAAAATACATTTAGGATTATTTCTTCTTATTTGTCTTATAACTTTTAAGGATTTATTATCTGAAGTATTAGTAACTGTACAAGTATTAACAATGCAAATATCCGCATCTTCCATTTTTGATGCGGCTATGTATCCATTATTTACTAATTCGTCATTAATATAATTAGATTCATAAGTATTAACCTTACAACCTAATGTAGCAATATAAAACTTCATTTAATCCTCCAAAAAAAGACATAAATGTCTTTTATAAATTTCTTCTAAACTCTTTTAAATTTTTTAAAAATTCTTCTGAATCCATCTTAGTTGTACGAGTAAAAGAATCATAATTAGTACGAGTTCTTGTTGGTTTTTGTTCTTCATACTCTTCTTCATAATAACTTCTTGTTTCTTTAACAGGTTCTTCTTTTAATTTATCCGTATAAGATAAACCTTCACGATATTTAACGTGAGATGAATCCATACGACCAAATACCGGTGAAATAAATTCATTTGGCTTATATGAATAATCTTTTTTCTCATCTTTTTCAACAACTGGCTCTTCATCTATTTCCATGTTTAAATTTTCATATTTTTCAATTAAATTTTTAGTATCATTAGTTTCTTTTTCCTCTTTAATTGTGTCAACTGATTGGTTATTACCTTTAACAGCATCCACTAATTGTTTATAACTAATAATAGCATTTTCTTCTTGTTCATCTTCAAATTTTTTTAATTCTTCACTAGCAACTTTTTCTTTTGCATCTTTTAAAGAATCAATTATTTCTTCAACAGATGTATTATCTTTATAATTTTCTTTTAATTTGTCTAATTTTTCGTCTAATTCTCTAGTTTCCTCTTTATATTCTTCTATTACCCTTTTTTCAATTTCTTCGTCACTTATTTTTTCTAACTCATCTTTAGATTTTAAAGTTGGATCAATAAACTCCTTATCCGTTTTTCTACCATTACTGCATTTAACTAAATACATAATAAAAATAATAAGAACAAAAACTAAGATTAAAAGCAAACAAAAAATATAAATATTATCTAAAATATAATTATATATATCTTCCATAAAATCACTCCATATTTTCATAACGTATGTTACTTAAAACAAATAAAGGTACAGTTTCAACACGAAGTATTTGATTACCTAAAGTTGTTTTTATAAAACCATTATCAGCATACTCTTCTTCCTCTTTTGGTGAGATGCCACCCTCTGGTCCAATTACTATAAGTATTTTAGCATAATTATGATGATTTTTCAAAACATTTTTAATGTTATTTTGCTTTTCTTCTGTACTACATAGAATCTTTAAACCATCAAGTTTTAAAACTTCCTTTTTATTTACTATACTAATATTAGGAATATTAATACGCATAGACTGTTCAGAAGCCTCTTTCATAATACGACTCCAACGTACTAACTTAGATTCTTTTTTCTTTTCCTCTATCTTAACAATAGATCTTTCAAATTCAGTTAAAAGTATTTCATCAACACCCAATTCAGTAGCTTTTTGTAGTATTAAATCCATCTTAGTTTCTTTTAAAAATGGCATAATAAGTACTACATATGGTTCCCTATTTAAATCAATTTTTAATTCTTCAACCAACTCTATATTTACATCATTATTTACAAAATGTATACAGCATAAATAAACATGTTCATTGTAAACAACTTCAACATGTTCATTTTCTTTCATACGCATAACTACCCTAATATGATATAAATCACTATCATTTAAAATAAATAAGTTATCTTTTCTATCATTCGCGAAATATCTTTGCATAAATACCTACATCTTTAATTTATTTTTATCAACCAATTCGTCAGCCTTTTCTTGACTAATTACTTTATTTTTAATCATTAATTCTAACATATCACGATTTAATTGAGCTTGTTCATTTTCAGTATCTTTATATTTTTCCTTTAAATCATTAATATCATTAATTGTTTTAATTGTATTATTACATACATTAGAAAGACCTGGTGTATGATTTAAAATATAATTAGATACTTTAGCATCACTAATATCAATTTTAATTGTTAATAATGTTAAAACAATAAAACTAATAGCAATATATTCAATACATCCTAAAACAAAACCTAGTAATTTAGATGCAACGCCTAAAACAACTGTAGCATTTAAAAACTTTTCAAATATTGATGTTAGGTTTATTAATACATTTAAAAGTGAACTAAATATTGCCACTAAAATTAATAAACTTAAAGATTCATATAATAAAATATTTAAACTAGTTAATCCCTTAAATTTAAAGAATGGGCAAATGTTTAAAAGTAAATTTGCTAACATATCTTTAAATAGGAAGGATAAAACTAAAACAAGAATAAATCCAACCATAGTAACAGCTTGTTTAGTAAAACCACGAGCTGCTCCTATACAACCACCACTAATAATTAACAAAATAATCAAAATATCTATTATCATATTATCACCTAAAAAAATTATATCATAAAACTAGTATAAAAAAAAGCGAGAATATGATAAAATAAGTTTAGGTGATAAAATGACAATAACCGTAAAAGTATCAGAAAACACTAAAAAAGAAATGGAAGAATTCTTTGCTGATTATAAACGTCCTAAAACGCCACCATATGCTGTATTTCAAGCAGATGATGCTGATACTGTTGTTACTTTATATGAATCAGGTAAAGCTGTATTTCAAGGTATTTCAGCAGATATATCCGCTAATATGTGGATAGAACGTGAAAGACACTTAAATCCTCTTAAAAAGGTTGAAGTATCTAATAGTGAAAATAAAGAAAAAACTAAAAAGGATGATATTTATGTAGATCCTAAAATATATCATTCATCAGCAATTGGTTCTGATGAAGTTGGTACCGGTGATTACTTTGGTCCTATTGTAGTTGCTGCAGCCTATGTTAAAAAAGAAGATATTCCATATTTAGAAGGAATTGGTGTTAAAGATTCTAAAAAAATGACTGATGATCAAATAATAAAAGTTGTACCTCAATTTATTAAAAAGATTCATTATAAAAGTTTAATATTAACAAATAAAGAATATAATGAACGTTATAATGAAAATACTAATATGAATAAATTAAAAGCTATTTTACATAATAAAGTGTTGTTTAATTTAAGAAGCGAAGTTAAAGATTATGATTATATCATTGTTGATGAATTTGCTAAACCATATGTTTATTATTCATATTTAAAAGATAGTCCAAATGTAGTTAGAAATATAACATTTATGACTAAAGGTGAAACTAAATCACTAGCTGTTGCTTGTGCATCATTAATAGCCCGTTATATATTTATTCAAGAGTTTGATAAATTAGGTGAAAAACTAGACATGTTCTTACCTAAGGGAGCTTCCAATTTAGTTGATGAAGCTGGAATTGAAATCGTTAAGAAATATGGTAAAGATAAATTAAAAGATGTAGCTAAATATAATTTTAAAAATACTGAAAAAATATTAAACCAAAAATAAAAAGCCTTTAAGGCTTTTATTTTTTTGCATCTTTTTTAGTATCTTTCTTTGTATCTTTTTCATTATCATTTGAAGGAATATATGATGCTATAAAAGTAGTAGCAATATATCTTGTACGATGATATCCTTCGGCTGAAATTGGATCATTTATATAACAGAATGAATCACTAAAATAGTCATGACAATCACGTCCATATGTATTAATAGCTACATTCCTTGGAGCAACCATAACAGCAGATGTACCACCATCAAGATTAGTTGCATTATAGGCACCATAATTTGCCATTATTTCAACTAAATCATTCATTTGAGCACCTTTAGTACGATATGGATCAGAGTCAACAACCAAGAATAAAATTGTTCCATCTTGTCTTTGACCAATAGCTGTACGAGCTCCACCGCCCCAGCCACCATTTCCATAAACTTCAGCTTTTTCTCCATTAACAATTAAGAATGGTCCCCATGATACTGCATCACGAACACCCATTTGAATAGCTTCCTCAGCTGTTTTATCTTTAAGTAGTACTAAAACATTATCATCAGTTAAACCAATAATTCCACCCTCGGATGTTGTTACACCATATTCATTATTAGTTATTATTTGTTTATCAACAATAACAATACCATTTGGAAATTGACCATAACCTTGACGTGTTCCATTATCAATAAAACCGCCAGCATTTATACCCAAATATGAACCAGGTGTACGAGCTGCCATACTAGTTGCATATTCACCTGTCTGGAATAAATCCTTAGTTATCTCAACAGAAATATCAGCAGGATCATAAATAGCTGCTAAATATGCTGTAGCTCCATTTACTTCAAAAGTAACAATTTTATAACGTTCATCTTTTTCATGAATCATTATTTGCTTTTCATATTCATTATATTCAGGTTCCTTTTCTGGTTCCTCTTCTTTTGGTTTAGTATTAATTTTTGATGGATCAGTACTTCCTTTTGGTTCTACAACGTGATTACGTTTTTGAACATCTTTAATATCCTTTTCTCCATAGAACCATTTACATAAATATTGATGATTCATTGAAGACATAGCTGTTGTAACAAACCAGTCCTTAAACTTTTTATTTGGCCCATATAATAATAATGTAAAAACTATACATCCTAGAATATATAATGTATAAAAAGCAATTAATAATGATCTTACAAATTTTTTAAATAATCTTTTGCGTTCTCCATCACTATTTTTATAACAATATATACTATAACCAAATAATATAGTTAAACCTACAAGTAATAGGATAATAATAAAGAAAAATGGTACTCTAATTAAATAGCTACTATGTTTACCTATCATAAATAGAACAAATAAACCAGGTATAAATAGTAATGTTATTAAAGCAAGTTTAATACTACTATTCTTGCTTAATAAATCACCTGTATTCTTTTGTTTAATCTTTTTTATAGGTAATTTTTTTATAGGCATTTTTTCTTCTTTATCGCTATCAAAATGTGTAATAATTATATCATCAACATCGATTGTATCAGAATCATCTAAGGTAAGCTTATCTTCTTTATTATCTTCATTAACTAGAGAAGTTCTTTTTTCTTTCGCTTGAGAAATAAAAACATCTAATTCTTCTTTATATTCCTCATACTCAATATGTTCCCTACTATCCATCTTATCAACCTCATTATTAATTATAACAAAAACCAAAAAAAAAGAAAAGGCTAGTTTTCTTTTTTTAGTAAATCCATATATTCTTGCTGTAAAATATAAATTTCTTTACTACTCATAAATAATAATACAGCATTATCATATTGAAGCAACTTATCAGCCATACCTTGTTCAATATAATCACCATTATCTAGTTTATTTATAATAGTATAAGCATCTACACCAGGAAAATCTTCTTTATGTTCCCTATCATAATTAATATCCATAACGTAAGCTTTATCCGCTAAATTTAAAGCTTTAGCGAAATCATCAGCAAATTCTACAACACGAGAAAATGTATGAGCTTTAAATATAGCTATTATTTTTTTATCTGGATATTTTTGACGAGCAGCTTTAATAGTAACTCTAACTTCAGCTGGATGATGAGCATAATCATCAATAATAACATTATTACCAATAAATGTTTCTTTAAATCTTCTTTCAGCACCCTTAAATGTTTTTAAAGACTTAGCTACTTCTTTAGCATCTTTTCTCTCATAGAAACATACACCTATAACAGCTAAAGCATTTAAAAGCATATGTTTACCAAATAAAGGTAAATCAAAATGGCCATAATACTCATCTTCGATAAAGACATCAAAAGATGTTCCATCATTACGATAATCAATATTACGTGCTTGAATATCATTATCATCTTCAATACCATAGTAGTAAATTGGACGATTTAATTCTAATGTATGAGTATATGGATCATCTCCACATACAATAGCCATCTTGGTAGCTTTATTAGCAAACTCTTGATAAGCTAAAATCATATCATCAATTGATTTATAATAATCAGTATGATCTAAATCAATATTAGTAATAATTACATATTCCGGTGTATAAGCAAGAAAATGTCTTTTATATTCACATGATTCTAAGACAAATCTCTTTGATTCTTTAGTACCATGTCCACGGCCATCACCAATTATATAGTTACAATCACCTTCATCAAGAAGAATGTGAGTAAGCATTGCTGTTGTAGTTGTTTTACCATGACAACCAGAAATACATACTGTATCTAATTTTTGAGTTAACTTACCTAACATTTCATGATATTCATAAACATCAACGCCTAAAGAAGCTGCTTTAGCAAGTTCAGCATGATCAGCAAAAATGGCTGTTGATTTAACAACAATAGTATCCTTATCCATGTAGTCATTTGGATCCGTATAAATTTTAATACCTTTTTCAATTAATTTATCTTCTGTAAAACGATGTTCCTTTGCATCATCATAACCTGCTACTTCATATCCTAAATCATAAAGTAACATAGCAAGAGCACTCATACCCGCTCCTTTGATACCTATTAAATAATACTTCATTTAATATCACCTTCCATAAATAATATGTTTTTTTGTTAATTATATTATATCAAAAACTAAAAAAAAAAGATATAAATTATGCTGCATTTACATCTTTTCTATTTTCTGGTTTTTCTAAGATTAATATTTTGTCTCTCTTTTTAACTTTCTCTTTACTAATCTTGTTTTCAATAGCACTTTTTTTAATGTCATCTTTAGACATACCCTTTTTATATTCAATAGTATCAGCACCCATTTTATTAGCAGTTAATAATTCCTCTAATTTTTCAGGTGATATTTCTGAAACAGGTACACCATTTATTTCTTCACCAAATGTTGTTACAGCATCAGCATAATAATACGATGGTTGACCATATTTTTTAACTTCTGCAATATCTGACATATCAGTAACACCATTCAAATTTTTAGCCTCTGCAAAAGCATCCTCATAAGCAATACCCTTTTGCTTACTAATCTCCTTTGCAATATTTCTTAAATCATCTGTACGCTCTAAAATTTTTTCTACTTCTTCAATCTTTTCCATCTAAACCCCACCTTTACTTAATATTCTTCTTTTGGTTATCTTTATCTGTACTTATTGTTTTATCAACATTCTTACTTTTGTTATTTTCTTTAATAGCTTCACTTATTTTACTTTTAAGTTCTGCTTTAGACATTACCCTTTTCATTTCAAACATATCTTTTCTTCTTTGAAAATATATATAATTTGGTAATCCCCACCAAATAACAAACAAGCCAATATAAACAACAAACATTAAATATGTTTTAAAACCTTGATTATAATATGTTGCAAGTGTTTGATCAAAACTTGCTACAAATATACTATAAAATATACTTATAATGATTAATAAATATGCCTTTTTAACTCGATCTTTAGCATAAAAGAAAGTATAAGCATAATAAGCAATTGAAACAATACATAAAATTAATTGAAGTATTGTTAAAAACATATTATCTAGACTATTAAAATGCTTAATATACTTAAATAAATTCCAAATATTTATTAAAATACAAAAAGGTAATAACAAAAAAATATAGATGTTTAGCCATAAATCGTTTGTTTTATTCTTCATCTTATCACCTTCTATATTAAGTATAAAACAAATGATTTTTTAAAGCAATATTTTTTTTGTTTTTTTTCAAATTTAGTCTTTACTTTATAATTTATTTTATGATATAATTTACTCGTGCAGGTGTAGTACAATGGTTAGTACACGGCCTTGCCAAGGCTGGGATGCCAGTTCGATTCTGGTCACTTGCTCCACTTGAAATGAATGTCGAAATAATTTATTTCGGCTTTTTTTATATAATTATATTATTACAAAGTAAAAACGACTATAATTTATAGTCGTTCTTTTAATATTGTTATCTATTTCTACTTTTTTCTAATTTTCTTTCTAGTCTTAACTTTTTAACTTCTTCTTGTCTTATTGCTTCATTGTCTACTTGACCAGCAATAGCATTTACTAGGCGTTGATGCAATTCATGTTCTTCAGGAGTATAGAATGTTGCAGCATTATTATTTTGCAGATTTATATAGTTTTTTGAAATATCCATCCTTATTTAATAATTCAATATATTTTCCTTCTTCTTGAATAATTCCATCAGCTAAAACATATATTTTGTCTACATCTTTGATTGTTTCTAATCTGTGAGCAATTACAATCAATGTTTTGTTATCTAATTGTTTAACAACATTTTCCATAACAAGTTTTTCAGTAATATTGTCCATTGCGCTTGTTGCTTCATCTAAAATTATTATTTTAGAATCATCAAAAAACAATCGTGCTAGTGCAACCCTTTGTCTTTCACCGCCAGACATTTTTACACCTTTTTCACCTAATTCTGTGTCTAAACCATTTTCAAGTTTTTCATAAAATTTGTCTAAACAAACTAAATTTAACACTTTTAATATTTCTTCATCGGATATTTTTTTATCAAATATTAAATTTTCTCTTAAAGTACCATCAAATATTGGAGCTTCTTGGGAAACATAAGTTACATTATCATAAAAAGCATCTAAATTAAGTTCAGATAATTCTATATCATCAATTAAGATATTTCCGGAATTGTACTTAATTAATCCCATGATTAATTTTATTATTGTTGATTTTCCCGAACCTGATTCTCCTACTAAAGCAACTGATGAATTATTGTCTATTTTAAATGACAAGTTATTAATTATGTTTTTTTCATTTGTGTAAGAATAATATACATTTTTAAACTCTATATTTCCACTTGATTCTTTCAATTTTAATCCATTATTTAGGGCTTCATCATCTTTTAAATCTAATAATCTAATATATTTATTAACAGTTACTTTATTTAATTTATAATCAACATATTCAACATTAAAAATGGCAATTGGCTCATATGCTTTTCCAAGTAAAGAAATAACTGTTACAACAGCACCAACTGATAAATTAGACTTTAAAACAGCATATCCTAAAACTACGACTTTTAAAATATTTACTATTAAAGCAAATGTCGTAAAGAAAATTTCATGTACCAACTTAATTTTGGTTTTTCCATCAACTATATTTTTTATTCCATCTTTAGTTACTTTTATTTCTGTATCAAATTTTTTGTTAGTTCTAAATACAACTAATTCCATAAATCCTCTTACTAGATGTTTATTTAAATATTCTTGATTTAATAAAATTTTCTCTTTTAATTTATATAATTTTTTTAAAATTAAATTGGAAATAACTACTACAATAATATATCCTAAAAAAACAAAGAAAACATATTCTTTTTTTACTCTAAAAATAAATATTAAACTAAATATAGCTGTTGGTAATAAATATCTAAATAGTTTTAACCAAAAATTAACCAAAATATCTCTTGATGCTGTTGCCCCATCTTCAGCCTTTTGAATTAGTCTTCCTGTTCCGATTTTTTGATATTCTAAATAATCAATTGACTTCATTTTCTTTAAAGATTGAAGTTTAAAATCTAAATATAATTTATTTTTTACTTGTTGTTCAGGATAGTTTTCAATATAACCTAATATTGTAGATATTAATAATAAAATACCGTATATTATTAATGGAGTTAATGTTAAAGTTTTAAATTGAAATGCATCCAATATTTTCTGATAATATGTTACACTATATAAATCTAAAAAATTGATAATAATACCTATTAATACATAAAATATTATCATTTTTAAATTGTTTTTTATTACTTCTTTAAATAATCTCATAGACTTACCTCCTATTTTTACACATATATTGTGATTTAAATAAAAAAGAACCTCCTTTCACAAATAGCAAAAACATCACAATTTTTATTGTGCATAGTTTGCCATTCATGAAGAGATTCTAAAGACTCATCATTATTCCTTTAAACAAATATGTTTATATGGTAGTAAAACGCGAATGGACTAATTGAATTACTACAACTAGAGTATACTATATTTTTTTAAATAATACAAACTTATTACATAATACTACAAAAAATATTATTGTACTTTTTTTATATTTATTATAAAATTATAAATGTGTTGAGGTGAGATAATGCCTAATTATAAAACTCATTCTATTCATGGAGAATTATTATTTTCTTTAATAGATAAAAGAATATTTATTTCTAAAGAAGATTTAAAGACTTATTGTTTTGGTTTTGATACTTTAATCTTTAGTGATTATGCTTTATTTGAAAAGCAACATAAAGAAAATACCAAATTATATTTTGAAACATTATTAAAAAGTATTAAACAAAATAGATTACAAGACAATAGTGAAACTATGGCTTATTTATATGGTCAAATAGACCATTTTGTTTTAGATATGACTATTCATCCATTAATCTACTATATGACAGAAAATATGCCTAAAAAACATATATTAGATAATCATGCCTTAGTTGAACATGAAATAGATAATTATGTACAAAATAAATATAATATTCAAGATGAAGTATATCAAAAATGGGAAGTTAATGATCCTAAACTTCGAAATTTAATTAATCACATTTATATGCTTGCATATCAAAAATCTAAAATGGTTTTAAAGTATGACTTAGGAATTAAATCTATAAATGTCTATGATAATTTAGCTAGAAGAAATGCTTTAAAAGTAACTCCAATTATTTGTTTTATTTTCAATATAGGAGATATTACTTATCATAAAAATAATAAGAATAAGAAATATTTAAACTTAAAACATAAACCATGGTTAAATCCAGAAACAGGAAAAATATCTTGTGATTCATTTGATGATTTATGGAATAAATCATTAGACTTATCATTAGAAACAATAGATAATATTAATCATTATCTATATGATGATAAAAATTTAAATATTGATATTATTGAAAATGATCTATCCTTAAATACCGGTCTTCCATGCAAAGAAGGACAAAATTTTACATATACAAAAAAATATTAGCACTTGAACTTGACAAGTGCTAATTTTTGTACTACAATGTTCTTGTAATAAGTAAGTTATAGCTTATTATGGTATTAAAATTATATTATTGAAAGGAAGATGATTATATATGATGTTAGTACCTAGAAGAAATAATTTTGGCTTATTTGATGATTTTTTTGATGAGGATTTTTTTACTAAGAAGGAAAAAAATCTTATGAAAACTGATATTCGAGAAAAAGAAAACGAATATATCATTGATATTGATCTACCAGGATTTTCTAAAGAAAATATCAACTTATCACTTGAAAATGGTTATTTAAATATTTCTGCTAAAACAGAAAATAACAATGATGAAAATAACGATAAGTATATTCGTCAAGAAAGATTTTATGGAGAATGTTCAAGAAGTTTTTATGTAGGCGATGATATCAAAGAAGAAGATATCGATGCTGAATTTAAAAATGGAATTTTGAAAATAACTGTTCCAAAACAAGAGGAAATGAAAAAACTTAATGAACCTAAAAAAATAGAAATTAAATAAAAAAAGAATCTAATTTAGATTCTTTTTTGTTTGATATAAAATTGTTAAAGTACCCATTAAAGAAATAATTAATAAAGTAATATATTTATTAAAATTATCACCTGTTGGTGGATTGTTACTTGTTTTTGGTTCAGCTACTAGTGTATATGTACTAAAGTGATTTGTTTCAAAAACAGCATAATCACCAGAAATAGTTACTGGAATTTCTTCTTTTTCACCTGCTTCATTAATATAATATAATTTTATATCTTGATTTTTAAATTCTTCTTTAATTGGTAATTTTACTTGGAATGTACCATTATCTAATTTAGTAACATATGATCCTGTTGACTTAGCAAATAATTTTAAATCAAATACATCAATATTACTTGAATTTAAAACATTAACTATTTTATCATACTCAGTACCACTAGTTAATTTAGCAACTTGAATTAAAGTATCAAGTGGAATATATGAATCAGTTTCAATAGTTACATCAGATAAAATATCATTTGAATTAAATGTTGGATTTGTATCATCATCAGTTAATAATACTAATATATCTAATCCATAACCATCTAATGTTACATTATACATTTCATCTTCACAATCAGAAACAATTTTCATTGGTGCATCTTCACCATAAAAATATTCATTCATAAAATCATCAGCAAATTGTTCAGCAGTCATACCTGCGGGAGCATATTGATAATAATAATTATTAAAATACTCTATTTCACCTGCACGCATTTCATTTAAGAATGTTTCTTTAGAACCAATACTAGTTACATCTTCAACCTTAAAGTATTTGCCTAATTTATCCTCAAGTGCTTTTTTAATATCAGTTGTTCCTTTAGGTAAATAAACTATATGTCTTCCTGTTATCATAACAAGTGGTTTTGAAGCATAAATAGTACCATTATATTTAAATGTGGCATTACCTCCTTGAGCCCAGTAAAGAGGTCCTTCGTCACCAAGACGCGGTTCTATTTCAAAGTTCTTATAACCTACAGCTTTTTTTAAAGCAGATGAATAAGTACCCATATTTAAATAATTATCTGATTCCATAAAATCAACATAATATTTTAAAAATTCGATATCTGTTAAAGCAAATGAAGCATCATCTGGAAAATCTTTTAAAATATCATCAACAATTTTTTTGACATCAGCATCATAAACATAAGATATTTCCACATCATTAAAAGTATCTTGTTGATATTGATTATTTTCATCTAATGAAGATTTCATAAAGTTACATTTTGTAACTTCTTCATTGCATGATTCAACATCAACACCATACCAATACATACCATCATCTCCATAATAAGAATACTCTTCTAGGATAAAATACAAATCTTCGGCATTAGTAATTGGTATAGACTTTATCTCCAATTTTTTATTGGCTAATTGTTCATCAATAGTTGTTGCATATGCACATATTGGTAGTACTAAAAGTATACTTAAAAAAATCAATAGTTTTTTCATTAAATCCTCCTTATTATTATCTTAAGTATATCATATCACTACAAAAAAAAGAATAATTATTTTAAATAATTATTCATATTTGTAAAATCCTTCCCCTGCGGCTTTACCAGTTTTACCTTCACCTATCATTTTTTCTAGATATTTAGCCATTCCTTTAAAATTATATGGTGCCATAAACTTAGGAACCTTTACATACATCTTAACAATATTATATGCCGTTTCCAAACCAACTGTATCAAGTATTCTAAATGGGCCATTAGGTGCCCCTGTACCTAATGTCCAAGCCTTATCAATTGATTCACAATCAGATATACCATTAACAAGTAAATCTAATGCCGAGAATAAAAATGGTACTAACATAGAGTTTAATAAATAACCAGATTTTTCTTTATAAATTGGTACAGGAATCATACGAATATTACTAGCAAAGATTAAGATATCTTCAAAATATTTTTTATTTGTTTTATCTTGAGCCATTACCTCAGTTAAATTATTTTTCCAAATATTATTAGCAAAATGTAAAGCTAAGAATTTATCTGGACGTTTAGTAAATTTAGCCATTTTAGATGGTAACAAAGTTGATGAATTAGTAACAATAACTGTTCTTTCTGGTAAATACTCAGCTATTTGTTTAAACAATTCTTGTTTTGCTTTTAAATTTTCAGTTATAGATTCAATAACCAAGTCAGCATTCTTTAAAGCCTCTTTTTGATTAGTTTCAAGCGTAATACGACTTAAAGCTGTATTTAATTTATCCATACATTTTTCATAGTTAAAACCATCATAAGAAGAAATACCCATTGGCCATTTAGTTATATCTTTTAAATTAACCATATTATCTAATTCTTTTTTATAAGTTATAGCCAATTTTCTCAACTTATTATTAATATCTTCTTTTGATTTTTCATCTATTGTTAAAATAATAACATTAAAACCTGAATATGCACTTTGAAATGCTATTTGACTACCTAAAACTCCCCCACCAATAACAACTATATTTTTAAAATCCATACGTTCCTCCTATTATCAATTAAATTATATCATATATTTTATAAGGTATTAAAAAAAGCAAACAAATTTGCTTTTTACTTTACATTATTGAGCTATTGGCATTTTAATAAATGGTGCTGATTTATATTTTAATAATTTAATATCTGGATTACCAATAGGATTTTCTTTTAAAGCTTCTTTATCTTGTGTATATTCAGTTGAAAAATCAAAGAATTTTTTATCAGCTAACACAAGTTCAGGTTTATCTTTTGTAATCATTAATTCAAGTAACATTTTATACTCTTTTTCTTTTTCTATATCCTCTAATAAAGCAGTATTATTTGTATTAGCATATTTTTCTGTTAAACTTACATGATTAGCTAAATCATTATATAATTTTTCAATATACTCATCAGAACCACTTGCTATTAATTGTTCAATTTCACACATCATTTTATATCTATTTAATTGTTTTTTAATACCTTCTAATTGATTAACATAAATATGAGTATCCATAATACTCCAATTTAAAGATCCAACATCAAGTCCAGCATCTTTAGCAAACATAGCTTGTAATACAGCATATTGAGTTACATTAAATGGTAAACCAAGTGGTGTATCACAACTTCTTTGGTGAACAAAACAATTTAGTTTTCCTCCATTTACTTTCCATTCAGTAGACCATACACATGATGGTAAAGTAGCTGTTTTAATATATTCATCTTGCCATAAACTAATAATCATTCTACGATCATGAGGATTATTATGTAATTGTTGTAAAACATATTGAGGTCTTTTAAATTTATGATTTATCCAACCATAAGCTGTACCAATTGTACCAGCATATTCACGACTATAATATTTAGCTTCCTTAATATTTCTACCTGGTATTAAAGATTTAGCTTGCATATCAGCTATTGGTGTGCCATTTAAACTATTAACTTGAACAACTTTATCTGGATCATAATTATCCGTTGCAGGTTCATAAATACGATAAATACCATCAGAATCTATCATCCACTCATTCCAAATGTTGTTACCTCTTTTCTTTAACCAGTTAACATCATTAGATTGAGCTTGATGAATCCATTGTATTTCAGAAATAGCATTTTTAACAATTACTTTTTTACTTTCTAAAATTGGAAAACTTTCAGCTGGATGTAATTTAAAATATGAACCTTCAATACTTAATGTATCAATACCTGTTCTATTTTCAAATATTTCTCCTTCTTCAATTATTTGTTTTAGAAGTCCACAATAAATATGATCCCATTCGGATACTTTAGCTGTTTTGCGATTAATTTTATATTCTTTTCCATTAATTAATAACATATAACCACCCTACTAAAATATTAACATACTTAAATAAAAAAAAGCAATATAAATTGCTTTTTTAAAGGACATATTGAATAATTGATAAATAAAACATAATTGATGCAGCAAGAACAAAGAAGTGAAATATAGAATGCATATATTTTACTTTTTTACCTATTCCATATAAAATAGCTCCTACAGTATAAACTACACCACCAATTATCATACATATAAGTCCAGTTTGGTTAATACCATCAACTAAAGTTTTAAAAGAAAAAATACATACCCAACCCATTATTAG
Organism: Bacilli bacterium; assembly: GCA_017527675.1. Classification (GTDB taxonomy): domain Bacteria; phylum Bacillota_I; class Bacilli_A; order RF39; family UBA660; genus RGIG6635. The sequence goes on along the minus strand of JAFXPU010000024.1, from coordinate 94,196 downwards.
ATATAAAGCCATTCCCATTTTTTTAAAAGTATTCATATTAATAGCTGTAAAAGTAATACCAATAATAGCACAAATCCAAACAACTACTAATACTAACCAACCAACTAATGGTGATACATTCCTTAAGGTTACTAAACAATATGGTGCATATGTACCAGCTATAAGTAGATAAATAGAACAATGATCAATTATTCTAAATACTTTTTTAGCTCTATTAGGTTTTAATGCATGATATAAAGTTGAAACAATATAAAGCATAAATGATGTTAAACCATAAATAATTGATCCAGCAAGACCATACATATTATTATGTTTAAGTGAAACATAAACACATGATATTAAAACATATAAAGAAAATAATGCTCCAACACCATGAGAAATTGAACTCATTAATTCTTCTGATAATGAATATTTAGGTATTAATATTTTTCCTAATCCTTTAGGTTTGGTTTGACTATTTTCAGTCATAACTTTTCCCTCCACTTTTGAATTAGGATCAGTAAGGCGCAAAGTCTTATCATCAATATAAGATGCCCTACCAGATTTTACTAATCCTTTTGCTCTTTTAGGATAAGTAAAACCAATTTCTATTCCTTTTTCATCAATGAGTTTTATAGTTAAACTATCGTTTTTTGTCATGGGTTTCTTCCCCTCCTCATTAATATTGTCAATAACATTTTTATTATGAGTGTCACTCCAATTGACATTATAATTATATCATTTTTTTATTTTAAAAAAAATACTTTATAATTTTTTACTATTATAATTTAAATCAATTTCTAATTGATTTATTATTTTTAAATATGTAGTTTCACTTATAGATTTATTTAAAAAATATTCGTGAGCTTCATACATTTTAATAAAAGTAATACCTTGTCTAAAATAATTTTCTAAATAATAAAAAGGTATTTTACCTAAGTAAAATACCAATATTAAATCGAAGAAATCTTCTTCATAACAATTAACGTATGCTAAATATTCCCTAAAATCAACTACATTATCTTCATTAAATTTTTCATAATATTTAACTAATAGATCTCGTTTATTCATAATTAATTATATGAATATATTTTTTATTTATTCACAACAATTATTGGAACATATATTTCATCATCTGAATAACCAGCATGAGTAGACTTCAATTCAGCATCCCCATCATCTAAAATAGCTTTATTTGAATCATAAGCTATAGCAATATAATCACCTAAGGCACCTTCAAATAAAGGATTAGGAACACCATCACCATATAATTTGGAATCTATAATATCTTGTTTAGTATATAATTTAAAATAATTACCAAAATATCTATTAAATTCTAGTGGAAACGCATCTAAATATTCATCTTTTACTTTAAACATACATGAGCGAGGTTCATTAGATGTTGATCTTTCTAGCATATTTTTTAAAGTTGGATAATCATTTAAATGAATATTTTCAATATTTTTATGACCATGATCAGCTACAATTATTAACATAGTATTTTTTATTCTTGATGAGAATTCTTCAACTTTATCGTTTCGTTCTTTGATTAACTTTATAGCCTCAGGAGTATTTGTTCCAACTATATGCATAGTATGATCAGGTTCATCATCATACGCATAGATAAATTTTTTACCATCTTGAAAAACAATTGTTTCAATTTTAGCTAACATGTCATCTAAATTTTTATAATGCTCAGGTCCAAATGGAAATAGTGAATATGCTTTATCTACTCCTTTTTCTTTAATATCTGATACAATTGTTTTTGTTTTTAATTGATGTTTTTTAATTTCCAAATATTCATCTACAACTTCACCTTCATTTCCTTTTTCAGAGCTTAAAAACATTGTAATAATTTTATCAAGTGGCTTTATATATGTATTCCAAGCTAACCATCCATGTTCAGCTGGATTTAAACCTGTTTGAATAGATGTTGTTGCAGCTGTGGTAGTTGCTGGAAAAACTGTTGTAATATCTTTTAATCTATTTAATCTAAAAAATGAATCTTCAGCTAAAGCACGATTTAAAATATTAGAACCCATACCATCAAATAACATTAAAATAACGTTCTCCGGTTTATTATTTTCAAGCATTTCATCAATATATGATATAGTGTTATGTTTATATTCTAAGCCAAAATACTTTCTAATTGAACATGCTAAATTTGTTAAACACTCATTGTAATCATTTCTTACTATCATATTATCACCAATAAAATTATAACAAAAAAATGTAGTTTAAACTACATTTTAAAACAAAACTTTTTCTGATTTGTATTTTTTAATATTAGTTTTAACTAATAAATAAATAATCACTAAACTAGAAATAACCATTATTAATATATTTAGTAAACAATTTTTCCCATCCAAAACATCTTCATAAATCATTGTAAAATTCAAAAATGGAATGGCTGATTTAATAAGTGAATTAGAAACGCCAGTCATAGATGCTATCATCGCTGGAAAAAAAGATATAAATGTAATTGGTGTTAAAGCACTTTGAGCTTCTTTAAATGTTTTACATTTAGATGCTACTAAAATGCATAAACCAGATACCATTAATGAACATAATATTACAACTAAGAATATATACAATAATCCACCAAATGGTAAAACTAATGGATTTTTATCATAGATTTTAAACATATTATTAGCAACAGGAATTGAAATAGCTGTTAATATTAAACTAATTAATCCTGTAACAATACTAGATATACTAATTGATAAATATTTACCAATCATAATATCTTTATTATCTACCGGAAATGTTAATAATGTTTCTAATGTTCCTCTTTCTTTTTCACCAGCAGTTGCATCTGTTGCTGGATATGTAGCAGATACTGTTATAGCCATTATTAAAAACATAAAAGCATAACTAAGCATATATGATGTAACAAAATCATCTTTTGATTTGATATCATAATCAACACTAATGATATTTAAAACATCATCAGCCGGAATATTATTACTATTTAAATAATCTTCTTGTAATGTTGCCTTATAAGCATTTAAATAATTCTCAACTAAGCTACTTGCATATGATGTATCATTTGAACTATCACCATGAATAGTATAAATATTATCTTTTTTAGTTAAATATAAATCTAATTTATCGTCATCAAATAATTTTTTTAATTCCTTTTTAGAACCAACTTGATAATCTATTTCATAATCTTTAGCAAGTTTAGTTTCTGTATCAGATAATTCATAAGCAAAACCTATTTTATTATATTCTTTAACATCACGATTAGCTTCATAATCAAATAAAGCTGACATACCAATAATAATAATTGGAATTAATAAAGGTATAATAAACATCATAGATAATGACTTTTTATCTCTTAGAGTTTCTCTTAACTCTTTTTTTAACATAACAAATATCTTATTCATGATCATCACCTATTACCATAAAGAATGCATCTCTTAAGTTTGTTGTTTTAGTTTTTTTCTTTATTTCATCTGGTGTACCAGTGTAAACAACTTTACCTTTATTTAACATAACAATCTTATCACAGATGTTTTCTGCTTCTTCCATATAATGTGTTGAATATAATATAGTTTTACCATTTTCTTTTTCATTTTTAATAAAATCTAAAATAATTTGACTTGAAATAATATCAAGACCAGATGTTGCTTCATCTAAAATATAATATTTTGGATTATGAATTAAACATCTAGCTATATTAACTCTTTGTGTTTGACCAGTTGATAAATGCCCAATTCGTTTATTAATAAATTCTTTAATATTTAAAATATCAGCTACTTCATTAATACGCTCATCAATTATATCTTTTGGAACATCATAAAATTCAGCACACATATAAAGTAATTCATATGTTGTTAAAGAATTATATATCTTCGTATTACCTGATAAATATGCTAAATTCTTCTTTATTTTTAAAATATCCTTTTTAAGATCCAAATTGTCATAATTAATTGTTCCATTATCAGCTGTTAAGATGCCAGCAACTATTCTAAGTAAAGTTGTTTTACCAGCACCATTTGGTCCTAATATACCAACAATTTCAGAATCATTTGCTGTAAATGATACATCATTATCTGCATAAAAGATTTTTTTCTTTTTATTCGTATCAACTGTTTCAAATTTCTTTGAAATATTTGTAACTTTTAACATGTTATCCTCCTATGCAAAAATTAGCTTAATTACTAAATAAATAATAGCTGCTACCAAAAAAGGAACAACAATATATCTAACAAATTTTTCCATATTACTCTTTATCTCCTAAAAAATAACTAGTAGCTATACCAACCCCAAGTAATATTATACCAATTATGACTTCAATTACATTAATAGATATATCATCAACATTAATAATTGTTGATACAGGAATTGCTATAACTGATGCAATAATAAATCCTAATACAGCATAATAAGTACTCTTTTTAAAATTCTTAAATAGATATTCAATTACTTTAGATATAAATACTATACCAATTAATACACCTAAACCAAAAACACCTAAAATCATTAAATTACTTATTTCAAATTTAGTTACATCTTTAACACAAGCAATAATTGGATAATAGTAACCTAAAAGCATTAAAACTAATGATCCCGATATGCCAGGAATAACCATTGTAGCTGAAGCTATAATACCAACTAAGAAAACAATTAAATATTTAGTTGCTGTCATATTTTCAAAACTAACTTCCATATCAGTATCAAATAATACAGGGGCAAATGCAAAGAATAAAACTAAGGAAAATGTTAATATAGCTAAAACATAATTAATAGCTTTATCTTTATCTTTGGTTTCATCGATATTTTTCTTTATTAGTGGTACACCACCAACTACTAATCCCATAAAGAATAAAGTAACTGCTATTGGAAAATGGTTATAACTATAATCTACTACTTTACTTAATAAAACAATAGATAATCCCATACCAATAAATACTGGTATTAAAAAAGAAATATTTTTCTTGAAATTAGTAAAAAAATGACTAATTGCTTCAATAAAATCTTCATAAATACCAACAATTAAAGCTATTGTACCACCAGATACACCTGGAATAACATTAGCTATTCCCATAAAGAATCCTTTAATAGTTAACATTAAGTTTTTCATGTAATCACCTTATTAATTATAACATATAAATAAAAAATTTAAAATTTATGTATACATTTTATTTTTTTTTTGATATAATTACATACGTAAGACGTCTTCTTAGCTCAGTTGGTAGAGCAACTGACTCTTAATCAGTGGGTCTGGGGTTCGAGCCCCCAAGAGGACACCATTTAGAAAAATACTAGGGAAACCTAGTTTTTTTTGTCAAAAAAATGTTTTTTTTCCAAAAAAGTATTGCCATAATAAAAAAAATAAGATATAATTAAAAAGTCATTGAGAAAAGACGGCTTAAATGGGCTTGTAGCTCAGCTGGTTAGAGCGCACGCCTGATAAGCGTGAGGTCGATGGTTCAAGTCCATTCAGGCCCACCATTTATGGCCCGTTGGTGAAGTGGCTTAACACACATGCCTTTCACGCATGCATTCATGGGTTCAAATCCCGTACGGGTCACCATTTGAAAATAAACGAACTTTAAGTTCGTTTTTTTGTACTAAAAAAACCAGTTTGACTGGTTTTATTTACATTCATATTTTATATTTTCATAATATACTTTAGTTTGATCTTTATTTAAAGAACTATTAATCATATCTAATTGTCCTTTATATTTACTGTAATCAGCATCAATGATAACTTTATAACCTTTATCATTTTTCTTTAATTCCACTTTCACTCCTTCTTCATCATTCAATCCAGCAAAAGTTTGTTCAAAAGCATTATAATAAAGATCATAGTTTTTCATACCTGCTTCACCCAAAATTACATCCATAGTTAATTTGGCTTTAGATACTTTATCATCTTTAAAAGTAAATTTAATTTCATTTTTATAAGTATTTTCTGATACTACTTCAGTTGATGTACATTTTAAACTATTACCTTTAGAGCAACCAGTCATTAATATTAACATTAAAAAAACAATTATATATTTCTTCATTCTATCACCTTCTTAATTATATCATAGATTACGAAAAAGCGACATCTAAAATCATCATAATTAAAAATCCTATTAAAGTAAATAAAGAAACCATATCTTTATTTTTACCACTTTGACTTTCAGGAATTAATTCTGATACCACAACATAAATCATCGCTCCAGCAGCAAAAGTTAAAATAAATGGTAAAATTAATCTTAACTTAATAGCTAATAAGGCACCTAAAAAAGCAAATATTGGTTCTACAAATCCACTTAATTGTCCTAAGAAAAAAGCATTCTTAGTTTTCATACCATTTCTTTTTAAAGGAAGTGATACAGCTGCTCCTTCTGGAAAATTTTGAATACCAATACCTAGAGCAAGCATTAAAGCAGCAGTCATAGATGCTCCTTCTAAACCATATTTTAAAGAACCAAAAGCGATACCAACGGCCATACCTTCTGGAATATTATGTAAGGTAATAGAAAATATTAATAAAATATTTTTATGCATACTACTAGCATTGCTTTTTCTTTTTAAAATATTTTTAAATATTATGTCACTAAAAAAAAGAAATATACTACCAAATAAAAAACCTAAAGAAGGTAATAACCAAGATATTTTATTAATCTCTTTGGATAATTCTAATGCTGGTAATAATAAAGACCAAAATGAAGCTGCTATCATTACCCCTGCTGATAAACCTAACATAAGATCCATTACTTTTGATTCAACATTTTTAAAAAAACAAACTAGTAATGCACCTAATAAAGTAATAAACCAAGTAAACATTCCTGCTAACAATGCTTGATATAAATAATTAAGATTCAAAAAAAAATCAACCACAATATCCCCTCTTATATAAGATATGTAATTGATTGTTTTTTGGTTATAATACTTTTTTTATTTCCTCATGAATTTGCTCAATACTTTTCATTTTGTTACCATCACTACAATCAATAATAGTCCAATTTAAGTATTTAGCTACAAATAAAGCATTATCATAAACTTTTTTCATAAATTCAATATTCTTTTCGTGAATGTCATTTTTAATACCTTCATTATCCTGTCTTGATTTTCTTAATTCACTTACAAGTTCAAATGGAGCTGTTAAAAATATTACTTGATCAGGTTCTTTAATACCTACTTTATGATATTCATAATCTTGAACCCAGTCAATAAATTCTTTTCTTTTATCTAAATCCTCTATTAAGGCAGATTGATAAAATATACTTGATGTTGTATATCTATCAAAAACTAAAGTTTTACCTGCCTCATACTCTTTTTTTAATGTAGTTTCCCATGTTATAAATCTATCTATAGCATACAAATTATTAATAAAATATGGATTTAAATCCTTAATACTACCTAAATTACCTGCTAGATATTCTTCTACTGGTTTACCTTGATATTTACCATATGATGGAAAATGATAATTAACAATATCATAACCACTACTTTTTAAATACTCATTTAATAAATTATACTGTGTAGTTTTACCAATACCATCGCAAGCACCTTCAATAACAATTAACTTTCCCATATTATCACCTTCTATTTACTTTTTACAATAATTACTACTATCATCTTTTATTCCTATAATATCTTCAGATTCAAATGTATATATAAATTTTAATTTATTATTTTCATATTTATATAAATCATATGGTGAATGCCAATTAATATTTAATGGAACTACCACATAATAATTGTTTTTAGTTTTTATTATTTTAGGTTCAATCATATCATGTTCTAATTTTGCCATTAATTTAATAATACTATCTATATCTTTATTATTTTTTATATGATTATAATTACTATCAACAACTTGACATATTTTATTATATTTATTTAATACTTTATTTTTTTTATGATCTATATACGAATTAAAACATCCTTTCAAATATATTATCTCACTATTATGTTCAAATTTGTCTGTCCTACGAATATTTCTTCTATCATTTACTTCATAATAAGAAATATCATAACTACCTTCTTTTCTAGTTATTACATATATTGAATTACTATAATCATTTTTATACACCATTAGATAGCATATAAAAAAGATAATAATTGGAATAAATACTATTCCATACATTATATACATTCTTTTTTTTAATTTTTTACTTAATTTATTTTTTAAAAATAAAACAGTTATTATGGATATAAAAATATAAATAATTAAATTAATAAATAATAACATATCATTATAAATATCAGTATAACCAAGAATTTCAATTATAGAAAAACCAAAAATATACAAAATAGATATTAAGCCTACAAATGCTATACTATTCTTTTTTCCTTCAAAAAAATATTTAATACAAATTACAGTTGAAGCTAAAAAAATACAATAGCAAAATAGCATTAAAATGTCTGATAAAAAACCAATTATATAATGTAAATCATCTACTAATTTGGTAATTATAGGAAAAAGCAAAAAAATAAAAAATGAAATTGTTCCCGCGAAAAAACACTTTTCTGATTTCGTTTTCCTATTCTCATTATTCCTAATAGAATCATCAATTGAGACATCAACTTCGCCATATATAGGAAAGCCTGTTTCTCTGTCAAATCCTATTATCTTTTTATCTTTATTATTCACCATAATCACCAACCTTATTTACATTATACATTAAAAAAGATAAATTATCTAATTTATCTTTTTATTATTTTATCAATATCTTCTATTATAGATTTTTTAACACTTATATCATTAAGAGTATTAATAGATGATTTTCTATATCCTATATGATTTATGGAATTACCTGAATGATAAATTATTTCTTTATCAAGAATAAAATATCGATCATGATAAGTATCATCATAATAAATAGTTAAATTATGATAACTACTATTATATTTTTTAATATCTAAATCAGTTAATTTACTATTTCTACTAGTTATTAAAATAATTTTACAATTTAATTTCTTAATCATATCAAGTATAGTTTTATCAGCATATCTATCAATAATAATTAATTCTTTTTTGGCATTAGAAAAAATATCCAACACTTTAGAATAAGCATCATATATTTTACCATTGAAATATATTTCATTAATTTCTTTATTTTCTTCTAATTTATCAAATGATTCCTGAAGCAATTTAATATTACTATCATGTTCTATAACCTTGGTTTCTAAATTAGTTATCCTTAGTTCACTATTTCCTATATAATGGCGCATAGCAACAAATGCATCCATTATATTAATACTTGTTTGAATTGCGATTTTTGATTTTATAATTGTTGCAAGCATTGCAATACCCTGCTCTGTAAAAACTCTGGGCAAATACTTTCTATGATGGCCTTTGCCTAATAGATTACCTTCTAAGGTCGAAATTTTCGACCTTAAAAAAACCCATTCATTATCTGTTAAAAACCAACTAAATCTCACCGGGAACTTATCTAAATTATTTTTAACAGCTTCATTTATTCTTTTTGTTTCAACACAATATAACTTTGCTAAATCAGAATCAAGCATAACTTGCTTACCTCTTATTTCATATATCATATCTTCGATTGTTTTATTATCTTTATCTATTACTTCATTCATATTATTCCCCCTAAATATAGATATAATAACATAAATAAAAAAACTATTTTGTCGAATTCCTTGCAACATTTAAAACTATACCTATCGAAACCATACTAATTAATAAGGATGAACCACCATATGATAAAAATGGTAAAGTAACACCAGTTACAGGTATTAAACCAACTACTACCATTAAATTTAAAATAGCTTGAAAAGCTAGAGAAAAGGAAATACCAAAGGCTAAATATTTACCAAATAAATCGTTTGTTTTATAAGCAATTTTAAATCCATTATAAATGATTAATCCAAGCAAACTAACTACTATTAAAACTCCTAAAAAGCCTAATTCTTCAGATATGATAGCAAAGATAAAATCTGTTTGAGGTTCTGGTAAATAAAAGTATTTTTGAATAGAATTCCCAATACCTTGGCCAAATAAACCACCTGGCCCAATTGCATATAAACTTTGAATTATTTGAAAACCACTACCCAGTGGATCTGACCAAGGGTTTAAAAAAGATAAAATACGAGCCAGACGATATGGAGCAATTATAATAAGACCTATAATACCTAAAACTCCTAAAAAAGATATTTTATAAATAAAAGACATACTCATACCACCAATAAAAAGAATTCCAAAGATGGACATAACCAGTACCATACCTGTTCCAAAATCAGGTTGAAGCATAATAAGACCAAAGACTAATCCTAATAAGAGTAAAATTGGTAACATTTTTTTATATTTTGTTAAATACTTTGATGTAAAGATAATAAGTCCAAGTTTAGTAAATTCCGATGGTTGAATACCAAAGGAGCCTATTCTAAACCAACTTCTAGAACCATTTCTAACAGATCCTATTCCAGGTATTAAAACTAAAATTAAACAAATTAAGCATATTAAGACTATTTTAGAAGAATTTTTATAATAGATATGATAATCTATTTTACTTATATTAATCATTAAAACAAGTCCTATAACAAAAAAAATTAATTGATTTTTAAAATACTTAAATTCATCATGATATTTATAATCTGCCCAGATACGAGATGATGAATAAATCATAAATAAACCAAATAAGGTTATTACAATAACACCTAAGGTTATTAATAATCGTTCTTTTTTTATAATATCACCCCACATATTAAAGATATGAGCGAGGCTATTAAACCTATTAACCAAAAAATTTTAACAACATCAAATTCAGGATACTTTTTTTCAAAAGTATGATGAATTGGTGTCATAGGTAATATACGTCTTTTAAAAATTTTATAATATATTCTTTGAATTACACAACTTAAAGTTTCTAAAACAAAAACTATACAAATAAGTATTAATAATATTTCATGACGAGTTAGAATAGCTAAAACTCCAAGTAATGATCCTAAAGCTAAAGAGCCAGTATCACCCATAAATATTTTAGCTGGATAAATATTAAAGAATAAAAAAGTTATTAAAGAGCCTATTAGAATTAAAATAAATATAGCAATTTCATAATACCCTTCTAACCAACCAGTAGATAAAATGATTATTACAAAAGTTATTAAAGCTATTAAAGAAAGACCACCAGCCAGACCATCTAAACCATCAGTTATGTTAACAGCATTTGATGATGATAATAAGATTATTATAATAAAAAATCCATAACTAAAACCAATATCTAGTTTTAAATTTAGACTATGTAACCATAAAAGTGGTTCATTTCCAGCGTGTAAAAAAAGAAACATAAATATTAAAGCAACAATAAATTGCATAATAAATTTAGCTTTTTCGCTAAGACCATTATTATTGTTATACTTAATTATTAAATAATCATCTATAAAACCTATTAAAGCATAAAGAAAAAAAGTTATCATAACAATTAATAAATTATAACTAAAAGATATTTTATGAAATATTAATAATAAAGTGGTTACTAACAATGGTGGTAAAATAAAGATTAGACCGCCCATTGTTGGTGTATGGGCTTTCTTTTTATGTTCATCTTTTAAATATTCTGATAGTCTTTGATCTGCCCCTATCTTAATTAATACAGGAATTAATATTAAAGCAATCATAAAAGAAAAAATAAGACCAATTAAAATAGTAAGAGTTATGGTTTTTAACATAATAACCTCCTACTAATTATATGCAACAAAAAAAGAATTAAGCAACTTTACTTAATTCTTCTTTTTCAACTTCATTTGGTTTTATACTATTTTGTTTTAATTCTTTAATTAAACCATCATAATACATATTAATAGCTTTTCTATTAAGTCTAATTTGAATAGGATTGTAAGTACTATCTAAAACTTTTTCAATATCTTTTTGGCGCATTACCTCGATACATCTGATTTGTTCATCTAAAGTTAAATCATAAAAGTCCATCCATAACACCTCCCTATTATCTATATTTATTATAATACATTTGTTTTAAAAATGCAACTATTTCCTTTATTTTTAAAGAAAAAAAGGAGTAGAAAAAATATATTTTTAGTGATATAATTCTCTTTAAGGTGATTACATTGGAACGTTTCAAGAAAGTTAAAATTGCTAGTATTTTAGGTATTATTGGAAATATCTTTTTATTCATTATAAAAAGTATTATAGGTTTTATAACATGTTCACAAGCAATGATAGCGGATACCTTTAATTCAGCTGGTGATATTTTATCATCTTTAATGACTTTTATAGGTAATAAAATAGCTTCAAAAAAACCAGATGAAGATCATAATTTAGGACATGGTAAAGCTGAATATATTTATTCTATGCTTATAAGTGTTATTATGATATTAACCTCATTAATAATTATTAAAGAAGCATTTATGACTTTAATTACTAAGGATAATAACTATAATTTTAGTTTTTGGTTAGTTATTGTTTGTATTGTGACTATCTTAGTTAAGTTTATGTTATTTTTATATACTAATGCTATTGCTAAAAAACATAATAACCTACTTATTAAAGCTAATTCAAAAGATCATTTAAATGATTGTATGATTACCTCTTTAAACCTTATAGCTTGTATACTTAGTTTATATCATATTTATTATGTTGATGATATTGTTGGTATTATTATATCAATATGGATAATTATTTCTTATATTAAAATATTTATTGAAAGTTATGATGTCTTAATGGATAAATGTATCTGTGATGAAGCTAAAAAACAAGTATATGATATTGTAAAAAAACATCCTGAAATAGTTAGATTTAATCATTTTAATTCCACACCAATTGGTTATCAATATCAAATATCCTTAACAATATTTGTTGATGGTAGCCTGTCAACATTTAAATCACATGAGATAGCTGATAAATTAGAAAAAGAGATTGTTAAGGAAGTTGATGAAATATATTTGGCAGTTATTCATGTTAATCCAATAAAAATAAAAGATAATTAGTTAATAATTATCTTTTTTTAAATATTCTAATGATTTTTTTTCTATAGTTTCTAATATATGATCTTTTAAAAACCAAGTTTTAAATCTTTCAGTTATCTTTTCGTAATATTTGTTTTTTAGGATTTCTTCTTTAGTCCATTTGTAATTAATGTCTAAAGCATAATTATAATAAGCTATGGCTAAATCAAAGTTAGTATCAATATCATTATAATCTATTAATTTACCATTTAAATGATCATTTAAAACCTTATCATTTATTTCTAATGCGTGATATTCATTAAACCAAAAGATATTTTCTTTTTTTTCAAAAGTAAGAATATTTAAAATATCTAATTTATCTGCATCACGAAGAATAGATGCAAACATTTTGGTACGTTCTCCTAAGTTCTTATCTATACTATCTTTATTATGAGATAAAATAGCATATTTAATAATATCATCATAATCCATAGTATCCATAAATTTATTGATTAAACCTTCTTTAAAGAGAATATCCACACTTAAGGAAGCATGATCTATATTAGTTTTATTATCAGAAAAAGAATCTGTTAAAGCTAGTTGTTTAAAACGTCCTAAATCATGTGATAAACCCATTAAATAAGCTATTTTTTTATCCATTTCACTTAGGTTTAAAAATTCAGCTATTTTAAAACAATTATTTGCTACTCTTAAAGTATGTTCATATTTAAGTTTAACTTTACTAGTTTGTTCAAATTTTTCTACATATTCATCAAATACTTTTTTTAATTCTTCCATAATCATCACGTCTAAATTATATCACAATTAACTTGATAAAAAAAGCCTTACTTCGGTTCCAGTTTCAATTTTAATACCTGCTTTAGGACTCTGATATTTAACAGTTCCCTCTCCAATTTTTAATACTTTAAAATTTTTTAAACTATTTTTAGCTTCATCATAATTCATACCAATAACATTAGGTATATCACTATAAACTTTATCTAAATAAACATATTCTTTTTCTATTTCATTATCTCTTGGTTCAATATTTAAAATATTTATAGAATCGAGTAAAACATTTTTAGCAATAGGAGCAGCTATAGTTCCACCATATTGAGTTACTCCTTTAGCATTATCAACAGCAATATAAACAACTATTTTAGGATCATCAGCTGGCATAAAACCAATAAAAGAAGTTATATAATTACCAGTCATATAAGCACCATTATTAACCTTTTGAGCAGTACCTGTCTTACCACCAACCCGATAGTTAGGAATATAGGCATTATGACCTGTACCTTTAGCAACAACACTTTCTAAAACATATCTAACTTGCTTACTCGTTTCTGGGCTAATAACTTGTCTTATTTTTTTTATTTCCGTATCTAATATTACATTATTTAATTCTGGTTCATTAATACTTTTAACAATATGCGGTTGATATAATATTCCCCCATTAATAGCTGCTGATACAGCTGTTATTTGCTGTATTGGAGTAACAGATACACCTTGACCAAAAGCCGTTGTAGCTAGTTCTAAATCCCCTATTTTATTAATATCAAATATAATACCATTTTCTTCGCCATTTAATTCAACGCCGGTCTTATGACCAAAACCAAAATTATCAATATATTTAAATAAAGTTTCTTTCCCTAATTTTAAACCCATATTAACAAAACCTGGGTTGCTGGGCATTAAGCAAGAGATACTTTTGTCGTAAATAATTAGTATCAAACGATACTCTAACATTGTAATCTCTTTGATTTATAAGGGTTTTTTCATTTTTTGAATTATCCGATCCTGTTCCATTAGAATTGTTCCTTTGGTGAATTTCTATTTCTTCATCTTCTCTTTTAAAGTTAAAAATCATTTGTAATTTAATATGTTTTCTATCATTATCTATCTTACTTACAAAAACTTTATCTATAAATAGATTAAAATATTTTCCAATATTCTTTCTTATATCTAATTTAGGTTTTAATTCATTTCTTATTTGTTCAACTATTTTATCATAATATGCAGTTGATTCTTTATTACTTTCTATTACTAATATTTGTTTATTTAATGATGCTATCTCATCACTTATAGATTTATTCTTTTCCATAAATTCATTATCATTAATCATATTTCTTAATGACATATCTAATAGTCTATCTTTTAATGTTTGTTGTTCTCTTAATTTTGCTTTTAAATTATCTACATCATAACTATTATTACTTTCTTTAATTAAACTAACATAATCATTAGTTATACTATTTAATATTTCATCACGGTTATCTACTATTTTTTCAAGCATTGTTGCAAATATTTCATCAAGGTGTTTTTCAAATAATCTTGGAGTAGCACAACCTTTAATACCATGTCTTAAAAATTCATTACATTGCCATACTGGATTTTCTTTTCTTTTACAAGATGCCGAACGAATAAAAGTTGTATTATGTTCCATACAAAATATCTTTGATGTATAGTTTCTATTTTCTAAATAAAACTCTTTATTTAAAACATTTTTGTTCCACTTACTCATTCGTTCATTATGAACTTGATTTGCTTTATCCCACAATTCTTCATCTATTATTGCAGGAACTCTACCACTTTCATCTTTATACATAATCCATTCTTCTCTTGGTTTATTTATTTTTTTATGCGTTTTATAATCTTCCACTTCACTTAAATTAGCAGTAAACCAACCTTTATATCTTGGATTTCTTATCATTTTCTTTAATGTTGGCATACTAAATACTTTACCTGCTCTAGTATAATGTCCTTCATTTGCTAACATTTCTCCAATTTTAGTAAATCCATATTCTCCTGATGCATAAAGTTCAAATATCTTTTTTACAACTTTTGCTTCATCTTCATTTATAGTTAATACACAATCTTTTTTGTTATAACCATAAAGATTGCCACCGCCAAGTTTTCCATCTTTTATACTTCTTCTAATACCAAACTTAACTCTTTCAGAAAGTTTTCTTACTTCATCTTGTGCCATACTTGCCATTAATGTTAATCTAAATTCGCTATCTGGATTTATGGTATTAATATTATCTGATATAAAAAATACTATTACTCCATAACTTAAAAGTAATTGAGTATATTTAATACTATCAATAGTATTACGAGCAAATCTAGATATTTCTTTTGTAACAATCATATCAAACTTACCAAGTCTTGCATCTTCTATCATTCTTAAAAAATCTTCTCTTTTATATACCTGTGTTCCACTTATACCTTCATCTGCATAAGATCCAACATGATTCCAATTCTTTATTCCATCTATCATATCATTAAAATAATTAGCTTGATTAGTTAATGAGTTTAATTGTTCATCTTTATCAGTAGATACTCTACCATAATCAACAACTCGTAATGGCATATCATATATGTTTTTACCCATTGCTAGTTCTTGCCTAACTTTTATTATATTCATAAATTTGCTCCTTTCTTTAATACTATTTTTTATGTTCTAAAATCATTTTATCCATCTTTTTAAATAATAGTTGTTGCATTATATTATATATATCATATGTAATAACTTTACTTTCGTATAAATCTTTATTTAAAGATATTCTTAATTTTAATATGAGGTACTCTTTCGGTAATTCTTTTGTATTTGTATAAGTTTCTAATTCTTCTGCAAATTCCAAAATATCCCTCCTCTCATTAAGCTTATTAAGTTCTTACGAAAAAAAGAACTCAAATATTGAGTTCCAACTTTTTTCGATATATTTGAAACCCAATATTTTCTTAATGAGAAAGAGTACCCCCTTATAAATCATTATTTAAAATATTAAGTTTTCAATAAAATTTTTAATATTATTAAATAGTTTAGTTTTAGTTAATTTAGTTATTAACCAACATCCTAAACCAAACTCAAAAACCAAACTTAAAATAATTATATTATTTGCAAATCCCGGACTCATAACAGTTATTGCTAAATCTTCAAGTATATTACAAATTTTACAAACATAAGTAGCAAAACGGAAATCCATTTTAACTAAATAAAAAATCAACAATAAAATTGGACTTATAAGTGCTGTTATTATAACACTCTTCATTAGTATGTGTAAACAATGTTTTAAATTAAAATTATGTATATTGACCTCCTTTTAAAAATTATAACACATTTTAGGTATATACCCGACATTTTTTTAATATTTATAGATTTTTTGAGAAAATTATATTAGTGAGGTGTACCATGATATATGAAAAAATGAAGGAAATTAGAACATACTATTTAATTACTCAAAAACAAATGGCAGATATTTTAAAAACAAGTCGATCCAACTATGCAGGTTGGGAAAATGGAATTGACCCAATATCTATTCAAAAATTAAATGAATTTTGTAACCACTTTAATATAAGTTTAGATTATATATGTGATATATCTGAAGTTACAAATTATAAGAATATGAAAAATGAAATTAATCTAACACAAATTGGTGAAAGAATGCGTGAAGTTAGAATTAATAATAATGATACTCAGAATGCCGTAGCAAACGCAATAAATGTAGATCAATCTAATTATTCAAAGTATGAACATGGAAAAATTATAATTCGTACTTATCCTTTAGTTGAATTTGCAAAGCACTATAACGTATCAATGGATTGGCTCTGTGGAAAGATTGAAACTAATCCAAAGATAAAATAAGCAAACAAATATTGACATTTCTCGACAATCCTGATATCATTAAATTGCCAGTTGATAATGCATCAATTGATTCAACCATAACAGTATCTTGGTTGAGTAGTAGAATCGTCTGCTTGTACAGGGACGATTTTTTTGTGTTTACCCTATTACACCAAATAGATTATTTTATTAAAATTTAGTATTATATTTAATATTGCGAGATGTACCCATTTATTTATAGCTATTTATTGGTAATGTGGGGCAAATAGACAAAAAAACTTGTTTTTTTGAGATAATATAATTAGGTGGAATATATGATAAATGAAAGAATAACTCTCATTAGAGAAATGCTTAATCTGTCACAACGTGAACTGGCGGAAGAATTACAAATTTCTAAGTCTACTTATGCAAGATGGGAAACTGGTGAAAAAATTATTCCCTTAACGCATTTAGTAGATTTATGTAATTTATCTAATCGTTCTTTAGATTACGTTTTAGGTTTAAATAATGACAGATCAATAACAAATAACAAATTAAAGATTGATAGCCAATTAATTGGTAACAAACTTAAGAAACTACGTATTAAAAATAATGAATCACAAGAAGAAATTGCTGATTTCTTACAATGCACACAATCAGTCATTTCCGAATATGAAAATGGAATTACATTAATACAAACTTCTTTCTTATTACAATTATGTAACAAGTATAATATTTCCGCTGATACGTTACTTTCATAAAGACTTATTAATTAAGTCTTTTTTTATATTAAACACCTTCTTTATATAATCTCCAAAATTATTATATCACAAATATCGGTATTGTGGGGCAAAAATATTAAATAAAATAGAATATTTCTTATTCTAAAATTTTTTCCAAGATTTACTATGCATAAATCCTCTAGTATCTCCATAAGCTAAATAACCATTATATCTTCTTCTTAAGAACTCCGTTCTCTCTTTTCTTTTTATTGTTTTTAGTTTTCTATTCATCCTTCTTTTAGCCTTAGAACTAATTAGCATATTTAATCTATTATTTTTTAAAATAAATTTATATCCTAAAAAACTAACACCATCATGTATTTCGGTTATTTGTGTTTTAGAATTTAATGATAATCTAACTTCTTCAATTTTCTTATCAATTTCTTCTAAACAATATTTTAAATACTCTTTATCTTCATGTATTAAAATTAGATCATCCATATACCTTATGTAACACTTTATTTTCAGTTTTTCTTTTATATAATGATCCAAGTCATTTAAATAAAAAATTGCAAATATTTGTGAGGACATATTTCCAATCGGTAATCCTTTATTAAAATCATATAGAGGTATTCTATCTAACTCTTCATATTTTAGCTTTTTTTCATTTTCCGATATTTTTAACTTACTAATATATTCTTTTCTTTTTGAAATCAAATCTTTTATAGTTTCTCCTAAATATGAATAATTTGTACTATTTATAATTTCTTCAGTTAAATTATATATATCTTCATCTACTATGATACCTTTCAATTTTTCTAATAATATTTCATGGTCTATTTGATAAAAAAATTTTGATACATCACATTTCAAGACATAAAATTTATTATGTTTTTGTTTCATTGAATTAATATACTTTTTCATGTAATAAATACCCGCTTTTGTTCCCTTATCAGTTCTAGTTGCCACATTAGCATCAATTAACATAGGTTCGATTAATGGAAACAAAACATAATGACTTAATAAGTGATTAATTATTTTATCTCCCATATTTTCACTCATTATTATTCTACTTTTTGGTTCTAATATTATAAAAATGTTATATTTACCATGGTTATATTTCCTACTTCTTAATACACCAAGCACTTCAGTTATATAGGATGATTGAAACATTTCAAACTTAAATATTTTATCTTTATGCTTACAATTACTTTTAATTCTATTATAGATATCTAGTAATTTATAAATATCTAATAAATTATCATAATTGAATAAGTTAATCCTCGACTTTTTCATTTTTGATTAATCCATAAGCCATTTTACGAAGTTCAGTAATTCTATTTCCAATGACTTCAAACTGTCTTTTACTAATAACTTTTTTTAAATTACTAATTCTTGTATAAAAATCAAGCATAGATACTTTAACTAAAAAATCCTTTAAATATTTTTGTTTAATTCTTTCACTATTATTTATATTAAAAGAAAATAAGCACTCTATCATTTCATAATAAGTCTTTTCAATATTTTGCTTTAATAACATTTCACGCTTTGGATAATTAATAAGTCTTTTATTATAATATTCTATTGTTTGATAACATTTATTTAGTAAGAAAAAATTAGAGTTCATCCACAAACTTCCTTATCTTATCATAATTATCTGAATTATCATTTATCAAGTACTCTATTCTATCAAACAATAATTTTTTCATATTATCTTTATATTCTTGCTTTTTATATTCATTTAATATTGCATTGTAGGTGTTATCATCAAATACTTGTTTATCAATATCATCTTCACTATTATAGATTAGATAATTTACCCTTAAATCATTCAACCTACTTTTAACTTTATCAATAGCATTTAATGGAAATCCCACCTTCCCTTTGATAATTTGATAGTTAAATAATTTCTTCATAATAAATGAATCATCATTAATCGTGGCATAGAAATTACCAGATTTAATTAATATAATACTTTGCAAATTTTCATTTTTTTGTATTTCATATTTTTCTTTCATAATCTCCTCCTTTACAAAAATATAGCAGGAGAATTTCTTCTCCTGCTCAATACAGCAATAGAAGTTAAAAAATATTTCTTTATTGTCTAACTTCGTCTAGTATTATATATTTAGAAATAAAATTATTTCATGGTCAATCTTGTTTCCAATCTATCAATCTATAGACCATAATACCTGCTAAAAGTATTATTACTTCCTCTGTTTACGAGCCTTAGCCCTATAAATCTCGGTTAGTTAGTACTATATTACTAATTTGTAGTAGGAATCTGGGCGGACACCGTTCGCATTCGCCGAATTATTATTATTCAGGTTGCCAGTGGAATTGACGTTCCAGACGTTCGCGTTCGCATTATTCGAATTGAAGTTATACGGCGACACACGGCACACTGCAATTTATATCAGATCAACCAAGATATATATCTTATATATCCCAAAATTAATTTTGCGTGTGGTAATGAAGAGTCATTACCACACGATTATCACGATCCATTAGGTAGTGTAATTATATATGGATCCGACTCCGTTCCAGTTCCACCAGAATACAGAACATCAGAGTTCAGATTGACAACTGGGCGGACACCGTACGCAGTCGCCGAATTAGTATTAGACAGGTTGCCAGCGGAATGGACGATCCAGACGATCGCGTTCGCAGGATTCGAATTGAAGTGAGACGGCGACATTGTCCAGTAATAAGCCCCAGTATAAAGGTAATATTTATAGTTCATAGAACCATTTTTACCACCTGCATAAGCTGCTTCATCTATTGTAATTAAACCAACTGGATAAGTAAGTTTATTATTACCATCTCCACTTGCAGTTACACTACTTACTCCTCCTGAAGTTTTTAAAGTAAATGCATCATTACTCTTATTTGGACATCGAAAACTTGGAACTCTATTTGCAGCAGTATTTCTACTATATGGACCATATAAATAAGAACCACCATTAACTAATGGGAAATCTGTACTTGTTGAGGATCTATCATTGCAGAATATTTCATCAGATAAATAATCTTCTAAAGCATTTCCATTTCCATCATTAGCATTTAATATATTTGTTGCATACCACGAATCAACCTCAGATTTAATCTTACTATCTTTTACATTTGTATTTGCAGTTGTTGCATCTGCTGAAAATAGTCCATGATATTTTACTTTAGCTTGAGTAGGTTGATTTTTTACTGTACCAACTATTTCAGATACAACTGGACAAGTTATATAAACACTTGTTGTTCCATCTCCATTGGATTTTGTAACAGGAGTTCCATAACTCCAACAAGTATATTTATAATCACTTGTATAAATGTATTGAGATGGATTTGATGCTGGATAAATACCTGCAGCAGAATCACTATAATTACCTGATGTAGTAGCAAGTGTATTCCAATTACTTTGAATGCAATCTATACCACTATCTCCATCATTTCCTTTGCTTCTACATTTTAATGTACATGCACCAGACTCATCAGAATCACTTCCTGTAAAACAATCTGTACTTGGATCAAAATTTTTGAAGAAATAATAGTTAGTTGTATTTGATATGTTTATAAAAGTTGGAAAATAATTTAATCTATTAACTGTTGTATTATCAGGTGTTTTATTTGGATAAACACTAATTATTTTAGCAGGATTATACATATAACCAACATTTGTATTTCCATATCTACCATTTGAATAAGTCGTTGTAATAGTTTGACTTGAATCATATAAATCAGTAGTTGTTGCAGTAAATGACTGAGTATCTCCATATGCAGAAGTTTTAATTTGAGCATTACTTCCAGTATGACTAGAACCACTAGCAAGACCAGAGTAAATCATTCTTATTGAACCATCACCATTTATTCTAACAACTCTCCATAAATAATTACCGAATTTAACCCAGTTATTATTTACATCTCCACGATAAAAATATGTATATGTATTTGAGTCAACTGTATAATCGTCTTCTCCTTTATAAAGACCTGCATTAGAAGTAGATGTACCAGTAACCGTAAATGAATAAGTATAACCTTGTTTAAATCTATAATAGCCTGATATTAAATATGGTTCTTCAGTAAACAAGAATAAAGAAGTACAATTACCATTTGTAGTTGTATTTAAACAAGTATATTTATATATACCATTCTCCATGTCAGTAGCAGTAGTTATAAGGTCATTCATACTACCTGTTGTAGAACCTGTATATGTATAATAACCAGTTGTTGGATTAAATGTTATTTTAGTTATATCTGCATCATCAACATCAAATTCAGTAATTAATTTATTTTCAACAACATATGTAAATCTATTAGCATTAGTATAAGTCATAGCAGTTGTATTTGTTTTGTTTGTTACATTAGTATATGTTGTTTTAGGAACATAAGCATTAACTGGTTCTATGTTATTCAAATTAAGTAAACTGGTTCTTGTATCAATTGTATTTAAAGCTAAAGAAAGTGATTGTTGACTATCATTTCTTATCAGACATTCCTTAAAAGATGTTATTCCATTAATTTGGCAATATCCAACATCAGCAGTTGCAATAGTTCCAGTTTTAGTAACTGTCTTTGCATATCTTGAATATGTAGTTATAGCAGTAAGTGATAATAAACTTAACATTATAACGAGAATTAAAATTTTCTTTTTCTTTTTCATTTAAATCACCCCTACTTTTGTACCTGAAAGCAATTCAAGTCTACTTTAAAGTCGACATTTTCACTTGTCATTGAATCAGTCTTTACTTCAACATTAATTACTTGGCTTTGCTGAGTTCCAGTTGTGAATGCATAATTTCTTGTAGTAAAAGTGCTTTCAAAGTTATTTGAATTACCAGAGGCATCCAAATATCTATATACGGCAGAAGAACCAGTTTGATTTGACACAGTTAGATTATATTGAATAGGTACTTCGGTTATATCTCCGCTTGTATTATAATTTTTAATAGTAACTTTAAAATAAGCCCATCCATCATTTGATATATAAGTACCTGGATTATCAATTGTTGCATCACATATCATATCAGCTGAGGTAGTAGTTATATTAACACTACCATTCTTTGTATACCTAGAAAAAGTTTTATCTGGAATATAACTTATAAATACAAATGCTACCAAAATAAAACTTAAAACAAATATTTTAATTTTTTTCATTAATTACCTGCACCTACTTTCTGTGATGCAGTAACATTAACAGGTACTGACAAATTATGATTCATATAGAGATTATCATTTGTATTACTTGCTGAATCAGTTAAATAATCCCATTTCCAATAAATATGTTGTGTATGTGTTGTAGAACTTCCGATTGTATATGTTCCATTTATTGTTGAAAATGCCGTTGTGTATGATGAATCAGAATATAAACTCAAATTAGTTGGTAAATCAGTTGTACCAACACTTATTACATAATCAGTAGATACATCAACATCAGAAAAATCTAAAGTTAATACAATATCTCCATTTGTTCCAGGTGCCACAAGGTCATCAGAATAATTATTAGTTGTTATTGTATCTGCTAAATCAATTGATTGAGAAAGATTTGTACTTCCATTTAATTTTGGTTGAAATTTAGCAACATCAAGATTTTTTGATCCATTTTTCCCAGATACATATCTACTTATACTTTGTGGGACATCGAAAATAACTAAAGTAAAACTAACTAATAAAATAGCCAATATTACTATTTTAGCATTAAACTTTTTCATTTTCATCACTTCCCATCTTTACTACTTTTTCTAATTATTTATATAATTTCCATATCCTCATCAATAATCTTTTCTATTTCTTCATCTTTACTTTTTTCTTTTTTACTTTTATTTTTATCATCAGCCTTGTTATCTTCTTTAAATGCACTTTCTAAAATAATCAAAGCCAATAATATAGCGATAACAAGAACTTTATATTTTGTTAAAAAAGTTAAAATTTTTTCTTTAAATAAGTATTTTCCAATTATTTTATCTTTACTAATTGGATTATCTAATGCAGTATTTGCATCACCCTTTGTAGTTATTGAATTTTCATCTATTTTATTTATTCTATGGGTAATATAATATCCATCTTCTAAATAAGTAACTATATCTCCTACTTTATAATCATTTGTTTTTTCAACTACAATATAATCTCCAGGAACTAATTCATGTTCCATGCTTCCTGTTGCTATTTGAAAAATGTAATATTTTCCAATTAACACTACTTTATCTTTTGTAATAAATTTATTATAAATTGAGAATAATAAATATAAACCTACTATTACAATTAATGCATAGGTTAAAATATCAACAATTATTTTAATTGGGGTTTTATTTAATTTTTTAATCATTTACCTGCACCGCACTTATATCAATTGATAAGCCATATTTAGAACTTGGATTACTTCCAATTGAGTTATCATTTGAACCTTCAAACCATTTCCATTCTAAATAATAAGTATCACTTGATTTAGAATTTAGTCTAATCGCCTCTTGTTTAAGAGAAGAATAAGTAACCCAATCAGAAATAACATAGTCATTATTCTTTTTTAATTTGTACTTCATATTTATGTTATAGTCATTAGTTTCATCAAATTCTATATTATATTTAACATTGAATGATGTAGAGTTTTTAATGACAAATTGATATGTTCCACTTGATTCAGGTGCAATCTTTCCTTTTACTACATTAGCAGAATCTTCAAATAATTTTATATCAGTATTTTCTTTCCATGTTTTATCATTATCAAGTACTTCTATAGTAACTTCATTTTCTTCACCAGTATTATTATCATCAACTTCTTTATATACTTCTTTAGTGTTATCTTTTTTAGTACTGCTATTTGAATTTGAATTATTATTACCTGAAGTGTTAGGATTGTCTTCTTTCTTGTTATCGTCTTTTTTGTCATCCGTGCAATCACAATTTGTATCACATTTTAATTCAAATACATTTATATTACCTTTATTGTTTGTTCCTTCATCTTTCTTACTACATCCTCTTAATAAAAGTAATATAATTACTATAATTAATATAACCACAATAAAAAGTAATATTTTATTGATAGGTCTATCCTCTTTTTTTTCCATAAAATCACTCCATAAATCAATATTACCTTCGTTAAAACCTACAAAATTATTTCATAGGCTTTAAAGGAAGTAATATTACTTCCTAAAAAATCATTAAGCTCCGATATGTTGTTGAGCAGTAACTTTTACAGGAATTTGTAAAGTCCAATCTGCATCAAGTGTTCCATCTCCGTATCCTGTGTCATTATCATTGTTTGCATCACTAGCGTTATCCCAAGTTGCAGTAATAACTAATGTTACAGTGTCAGATGAAATAGCAGTTTTTCCAGCATTTAATCCAATAGTTGTAGAGTAAACTCCAGAAGTATTTGTCATTGCTGTTCCATTTGCAGTTACACCTGAGATAGTCATTCCAGTTGGAAGACCAGTTACACTACTTAAGTCAACTGAAATATCAGTAGCAACTTCAGTACCAGTTAAATCTAGTTCTAATGTTGCAGTAGCACTTCTATCTGGTGCAATTTTACCATTAATAACATTATTATTTTCTGATAAAGTTAAAGCTAAATTAAAGTCATTACTAACTGCTGTACTATCTTGATTTAAAACTACAGCCCATTTAGCAACTGAAACTTCGCCTCTACCAGTTCTAGAGAATGTATATCTTGCATAAGTATAAACTCCTGCACCTACTACTAATAATAATGCTACTAATACTGCTAAAACTTTCTTCTTTTTCATTGTTTCACCTCCAATACTACAAGATGCATAATCTATGTTATGTATCTTCAAATTTTGTGTAAAAACAAGCACTACTATTTCGTAAAGTAATTTACTTTACGAAAAACTGCTACAAGATATGGATACATCTCTCTATTTTTACAATATCATTGTAGCATTAATAAAAATTTATTTCAAGAATTTAGTCGAAATTTGTCGAAAAAATCGCAAAATTGTGACCAAATATTTTATTAACCTTTATAATTAATAGTCAAAATTATAGTCAAAAAATTAATACTAAGGAGGTGAAAATTATGGCTCGAAAAGGAGAAAGTATTTTTAAAAGAAAAGATGGTAGATATGAAGGAAGATATATAAAAGAATATAAGGATGGAAAAGCAGTTTATGGTTATGTCTATGGTAGAACTTATAGTGAATGCAAGAAAAAAAGAAATTTATATTTGAGTAATCTACATATTGAAAAACCTAAAACAACTAGAAGAATTAAAGGTATTAAAACATTAAATGATCTTGTCGTTAAATGGTTAGAGAGCAAAGAAAATATAAAGTTATCTTCATACACACGCTATTTTAATCTAATAAATCAACATATAAAAAATGATATTGGGATGGTAAAAGTATCCAAATTAAATGATGAAATTGTAAATAAATATCTTCAGTCAAAACTTGATAGTGGAAAGCTTGATAAATCTGGTGGATTATCAAAAAACACTATTTATGATATTTGTAATATATTAAAGCAAGTATTTAATGAAAATAATATTAAAATTGAAATGATTAAAATTAGTAAAAAAATTGGTACAGGTAAAAGTTTATATGCTGATGAAAAAAAACGACTCGTTAAAAGTCTTAATAAAACTGATTCCTCCATAACTATAGGAATAATGTTATCTCTATTATTAGGTATTCGTGAATCAGAAGTTTGTGGAATAAGGATTTCGGATATAGACATTAATAATAAAGTAATATATATTAACCGAATTGTATCAAGAGTAAAATCTTTTAATACAAGAAATAAAACTAAATTAATACTATCAACACCAAAAACCGAAAAGAGTATAAGAATTTTACCAATTCCCGATAAATTATATAATGATTTATGTAAAATAAAAAATAATTATAATGATGATAATTATTTACTTACAGGTAAAAATAAGTTTATGGATCCTCGAACATTTTATAATCATTACAAAAGATTTACAAACCAATTAAATTTGAATTACACTTATCATGATTTGCGACATACATTTGCAACTGATTGTATCGATATAGGTATCGATTATAAAACATTAATGGAATTATTAGGACATTCAAATATAACTACAACAATGAATATTTATGTTCATCCAACAATAAATAGCAAGAGAAGTTTTATTAATAAATTATAGTCAACTTAATTATGGTCAAATTAAAAAAAGCTTTATTAAATAACGATAAAATCATTATTTTTCATAAAGTAAATTACTTTACGATTTTTTTCATTCTCTTGCATAATAAAATTATAACACATTTTAGGTATATTCCCGACATTTTTTTACCATAATTCATCTATATCAATATTTAATCTATCAATATTGCTAATAATTGAACTTTTAAAATATCCAAATTTATTAGTTATATAGTTATTGTCTTCATCTTTAAAATATCTACTTAACACTCTTGGAATAATATAATGAATTATTTGTAACAAACCTTTATATGTATTACCCTCTTCTAACAATTGTTTAAATAGGCTGTCATAATAAAAGATTTGAGCATCATTTTCATTTATATATCCCCTATTAACTAACTCCAAAGTTAAAATATTATGTTCCTCAGGCATAAAAAAAGGCGATATTTTTGTTTTATCGTCTTTATCTATTTGTTTATTAGTATTTATTACATTAGTATTTATTTGGGTAGCTACTTCCACATTTGGACCATCCAGATATGGATTTAACTTATCTGGATTGAAACTCTCATTTTCAAGATTAATACAATTTGGCAATTCATAAATCAAATAATTATATTCAAAATATCCTTTACTACCTCTTACTTTTTTAATTTTCAAATAATGATAATCTTGTAATTCTTTAAGTATTGAGCTTATTCCATATCTACTTTCTTTACTAATTTTTCTTTTGCAAACTCTTTAAACTCTTTTGTATGGACAACTGAATGTTCTCCAACTAAATCATTTAATGATACTAATTCTACTTCATAAGTATAATCAACATTCCACATTTGATGTTCATACACATTTTTGAATTTTATAGTATCTCTTGCCAAAACTCTAGGTTGATATAACTGGCAAATAGTCGTTTTACCCTTATTTTTCAATGGGTTTATTGTATCTCTCGCCTGATACCTAGGTTACAAGAATTTTCAACAACTTCTAAATATGTTTCCTCGCCATGACCACCATGACGCCAGCAATGCAATGTTGCTCCTCCAACTTTAATTGAACCTGAATCAAAAAAATGATCATTTAAATCAATTGTCTTTTCTTCTAAGGAAGCTGCAAGAGTAATGATTTTAAAAGTCGAACCCGGTTCATAGGTCATCCAAATAGGTACATTTCTATTAATGCTTTCTTTATCATATTCTTGATAATTAGTTGGATTAAAAGAAGGACGTGAAGCCATTGCCAAAATTTCTCCATTATTAGGATCCATTACTATTCCCCAAGCACCATCAGGATTATATTTAGTAATAGCATTATCTAATTCTCTTTCTAAGGACTTTTGAATATCTAAATCAATTGTTAGAGTAATATTCATACCATCTTGTGGTTTAACATATTTAGATGCATAAGCTAAATTATTCCCTTTAGCATCAGCATAATACTTAATAGCTCCATTTGAACCTGTAAGATATTTATCATAAATAAGTTCTAGACCAGCTAAACCTTGATTATCAATACCAACAAAACCTAATGTGTGAGCAAGTAATTCTTGATTTGGATAGTCTCTTTTAGCTTCTTTAACTAAATAAACACCATCTAAATTTAATTCTTTTATTTGATCGGCAACTTCATAAGATAATCTTCGACCTTCAGGATGAACACGTTCAATAGATGTCTTCTTTGATACATGTTTTAGCATTTCGTCATATGATACATTTAATATTTCAGCTAATTTTTGAGCAGTTAATTCTTTATTCTTTATTTGATTTGGAATTAAAACTAAAGATGTAGTTGTAATATTGCCTGCTAAAACATTACCATTTCTATCATAAATATTTCCTCTATTAGCTTCAATTGGTAAATTTCTATTCCATAAACTAGAAGCTAATTTATTTAATTTTTTATAAGAAAAAAACTGAATATAAAATACTTTAAAAATAATTAATAAAAATAAAAATGTAATTATAATACCAATTATTTTAAGACGTTTATGAATAGATTTAAAAAACATATAATCACCTAATAATTATATTAAAATGCTAATTTAAATATGAAAAAATCTAAGAAAATAATTCTTAGATTTCTATCTTAACATGTGAGTTTCTATAGTTTCTTCTTCCGTAATTATATCATTATTATAGGATATAGATTCAACATCATTTTGATTAATATTATTTTTAGATACCATATAATTTTGATAATTATAAACAACCTCTAATAGTGTTTTATCATTTGAACCTAATAATAATTCAGATTCATCTTTTTCTCCATATTGTGTTTTGGCACCTGCATTTTTTTTCTTTTCACTCAAATAAAGTCCATCTTCTCTTAATATTAATACCTTATTATCTTCAATTGATAGAACTTCTTTTAATTTTTTTAGAGTATCAAATCCCTGATATGTTTGTAATTCACCAACATATATATTTTTTAAATCTTCTGTTCTATGCAGTTTAACATGTTCATTTTGATATGATTCCAAACTAATATTTTTAGTCAAATTTAATAACTCACTTAATCCTGTGCCACTTCTTCTTACTGCCTCAATATAAAAATCGGGATTATTATAATGTTTTTCAATTTCATTTACTGATAACAAGCAGTAATGATTTGCATCAACTTTTAACACTCCATGACTAATTATAAAATTAGCTAATGACTTCTTAAACCAATTACTATTATTATCAAATAGTTCTTCATTTAATCCTAATTCTTCATTTATTTTTTTAACAACATTAACATCTAAATTGTTTAAAATTGATGATCTTTTATATAATAAAGCAATCTCCTCAGTCGTAAAAAAATAGTGTCTTTCAGAATTTGTTAAATCAATATTTTTAATTAACTTTACTTCTTTGGCTCTTGTTTCCAATAATTTTTCTTGAGCAATATAATCTGAAAAATTATGACCTGCATCACTTGCCACATTTTCAACAATAGGCACTCCAATAGCAGTTAATAAATTATCTACACATTTAATAGCATCGCCAGAATATTTAACAATATGATACATCTTTTTTTGTTCATCAGTTAGTAAATCGTAAGCATCTTCTCTAACCATTAAAATTGCTTTATCTGATAATTTAACTGAATTATTAGTATAATTATCACCACCATGTATTGGACCACTTACAAACTCCTCTTTGTGATTAAAATATGGTTCCAATATTATATATTTTTGATTATTCCAAGATCCTCTACCATCAGGAGTATCTTTAACTCTACCATTTATACAAAAATGAACTGTTTGACGGGGATTAATAGCATGTTTTTCCACATATATATCATCATCAACTTCATATTCAAAAGACACTTTTTTATTTCCATCCGCATTTGATAAAATTGTTTTATTAGCAGGAAAAAAATCCGTGCTATGAACTAAAATTATTTCATTTTCTAAAGGCATATTAACAATGTTTAAGGGAATATTACTGTCATTTACAACTAACACACCATCCTGATTACTTATTACATTATTATCTTCTAATTTATTAATGTTTTGAAAAAAATCTTTATTTTTACCATAATCAGGTGAATAAAATCTATATTCATTTTCTTTAACTTCATATCTCCAATTAATATATTTTGGGTCACTATGAATTTTTGCAACTTCATCATAATTATCAGTTATAATCATATCATCATAAACAGTCATATTATTATCTCCTTATAATATCTATTAATATCATTATATCACAACGATTAAATTATTTATTTATTATCTATAAAAAAATAATTTAATTTACAAAAAGTTGTTATTTTTTAAAAAATAAAGTAAAATTATATTATACATAATAGTAAGGAAGTAAGGTGTAAAAATGAATCAAAATATTGAAATAACTCAAGATGAATTAAATCGTAGTAATGAAATAATTGGAACTATTGCTAAATACTATTCCGAACGTATAGTAGGTCAAAAAAGTTTACAAAAATCATTACTAATATCTTTATTAGCAAACGGACATATCCTTCTAGAATCTGTACCAGGTCTTGCTAAAACAACTGCTGCTAAAGTTCTAACAGAAGCAGTTAATGGTAAATTTTCACGTATCCAATGTACACCAGATTTATTACCTAGTGATATTATTGGTACTCAGATATTTAACTATGCTGATAATAGTTTTGAAACAAAGATTGGTCCAATCTATGCTAACTTTGTTTTATTAGATGAGGTTAACCGTTCTAGTGCTAAAACTCAAAGTGCTACTTTGGAAGCAATGCAAGAAAGACAAATAACTATCGATAATAAAAAATATAAATTACCAGATATATTTATAGTTATAGCAACACAAAACCCAATTGAACAAGAAGGTACATATCTTTTGGCAGAAGCTCAATTGGATAGATTCTTACTTAAAGAAAAATTAAACTATCCAACAGAAGATGAGGAGATTGAAATCCTAAAAAGATTAGAGGATAAAGTATTTAGTAATTCTAAAGCAGTTCTTTCTTTAGATGATATTAAATTTTTACAAGGACTAACAGAAAAAGTATATATGGATGAAGCTGTTAAAAAATATATTATTCAAATAATTGAAGCAACAAGATTCCCAGCTCATTATATTGATAAAAAATTAGCTGAATATGTTAATTTAGGATCATCTACTAGAGGTGCTATTGCCTTTATGCAATGTGCTAAAGCCTTAGCCTTAATTAGTGGACGTAATTACGTTATTCCTGAAGATATTAAGGATTTACGTTACGTAGTATTAAGACATAGAATTTCTTTAAACTTTGCTGCAGTTGCTGATGATATAAGTGTTGAAAAAATAATTGATGCTATATTTGGAGCTATACCTACTCCATGAAACTAAATTATATAAATAAAATAAAAGCCAATATTTCTATATTCTCAACTAAAAAAACAACTAACATTCTAGAAGGTACTTATAAATCTGTTTATAAAGGAAAAAGTATGAACTTTGAAAACCTTCGTGAATATGTTATAAATGACGATATAAAAGATATTGACTGGAAATCATCTGCCCGTACTGGTACCCTTTTAGTTAAACAATTCATATCTGAAAAAAAGCATAACATTATGCTTTTAATGGATACTGGAGCTAAAATGGATGCTGATACGGATATGCATGAAAGTAAAAAGGAAATTGCTTTATATACAGCTGGTACTATTGGCTACCTAGCTATTAAAAATAGTGATTATATTGGAATGATTTATTCTAAAGAAAATGGTATTCAATATGAACCATTTCGTTATAACCTATATAATCTAGAACAATACTTAGAAAATTATGATAAATATGCTTTTAGTGGTGGAACCAATATCAATGATATATGTGAATATATTTATAAAAATATTAATAAAAGAATGATTATCTTTATTATTACTGATTTAGCTGGATTAGATAGCATTGAAAGTAAAAAACTAAAACAATTATCTCAAATACATGATGTTTTAATAATTAATATCAATGATAATTATATGTTTGGTCATGATATTTATGATATTCATGATAATGATTATATTCCAGAAATGCTATTAAAAGATAAAAAACTAAATAATATAGAAAATGAAATACGTAGTGAACTACTTAAGAAAAATAAAAATAAATTAAAGAAAAATAATATTAGTATGACATCAATTAGTTCAATTAAAGACATTAATAGTCAAATAATTGGTTTACTGGAGGAACATAGATATGCAAGTAGCAAGTGATTTAAGACCAATGTTTTCTTATTCTCTTTTATATATAATTATTACTATAGTTATTATTGCTATTTTAATAGTTTTATTAAAAGTTGATTTTAAAAGAAAAAAGAAAGAAATACCAATTATAGTTAAAAGTAAAAACATTTATGAAATTAAAAATAAATACTTAGAATTAATTGATAATTTAGAAATTGATGTTAATGAAAACAAAATAACAAATCGTCATGCATATCAAAAATTAAGTAGTTTAATTCGTAATTATATATTTGAAGCTACCGGTATTAAAGTGCAAAATTATACTTTAAAGGATATTAAAAAAATTAATATGCCAGTTCTATATGACTTAGTTGCAGAATACTATGATCCAGAATTTGCTATTATATCAAAGGGAAATATTTTAAATTCACTTAAAAAGACAAGAAAGGTTATTGAAAGATGGAATTAAGACATCCTTTAGTTCTTTTACTTATCCCTTTGATTATAATTATCTATTTATTTATAAATAGAAAAAGAAAAAATAATTATATAGGTGGTTCTAAAATAGCAAATACTAATTATATAAAAGAATCAACATATTATAAAAAGAAGTTAAGAAGTTATAAAATATTTTTATTTTTAGTTAAAACAATGTGTTTTATATCTATTATAATATCCGTTATTTTACTTTCTAGACCTGCAAGAATTGAGACAAGAAAGATAAATGAATACAATCGTGATATTTTCATATGTATGGACGTATCTTTATCAGTTAATGAATTAAATGAAGAATTAGTAGATGAACTTAAAAAACTTGTAAAAAAACTAGATGGTGAACGTATTGGTATATCAATATTTAACACCTCATCTGTAACCTTAGTTCCTTTAACTGATGATTATGATTATCTAAATGATACTTTAGATCAATTAAAAACCTCTTTTCATGCATTAGGTTCAAATGGTAGTAAATATTATGATGAAAATTATTTATATAATTATTCTTATCTTATGAGTGGAACCCTTGAAGATAATCAGACTAAAGGTAGTTCCTTAATTGGTGATGGACTAGCTTCATGTGTTTTTAGCTTTTCAAACTTAGATGAAAAAAATCGTACACGTGCTATTATTTTTACTACAGATAATGATTTAGCAGGTACACCAAGTCTTACTCTAGATGAAGCAGCAACTATTAGTAAAAAGAAAAAAATAGTTGTTTATGGTATAAGTCCTAAAGTAGTAACTAAGAAA
This sequence comes from Bacilli bacterium, assembly GCA_017527675.1. Classification (GTDB taxonomy): domain Bacteria; phylum Bacillota_I; class Bacilli_A; order RF39; family UBA660; genus RGIG6635. The sequence goes on along the minus strand of JAFXPU010000024.1, from coordinate 60,004 downwards.
AACGAATTTAAAGATGCTATGTTAAAAACTAATGGTAAATATTATAATATTACAGATTTAAAAATTAATAATATTGTAAGTGATATTAATAAAACATCTAAAACTTTACTAGATACTAAAAAAGAAACAAAAGAATATGATATACCTGCTTTTCCATTTATATTTCTTTTAAGTTCAATTATTCTTTTGTTTATCGCAAGTAGGAAGGTGGTAAAATGAGACTATTTCCAATTATTCCTATTTGGTTAATGTTAATAATATCTTTAATAATGATTATCTATATTTTAATTAGATATCGCATAGATTATATTAAAATTGGCATAATTATTTTGTTATTTATTATTAATATGCGTATAATGATACCTAAAAGTAAAATGAATACAGAGAATAATAATTTAGATGTTTTATTTGTAATAGATAGTACTATTAGTATGGTAGCAGAAGATTATAATGGCACTAATCCACGTTTAGATGGAGTAAAGAAAGATGTAAAGAAAATAATTGATGAATTAAGTGGTGCGCGTTTTAGCGTTATAACATTTAGTAATTCAGCTAAGATTATATCACCATATACAAGAGATATTAATCTAGCTTATGAATCAATTGAAATTATAAAACCTATAAGAGAATTTGATGCTCGAGGTTCATCACTAAATACACCATTAGATACTATTTTAAAATCATTAAAAAATTCAGAAAAGAAAGAAGATCGAGTTCGAATCTTATTCTTTATAAGTGATGGAGAAATAACTAATAATGATACTTTAACCAGTTATAAAAAGATTAAAAGTCATATTCAAGATGGAGCTGTATTAGGTTATGGTACTAAAAAAGGTGGACGTATGAAAGTATACGATATTCTTGAAGAAAAACAAACCTATTTACAAACCCATGATAACAATTATAATAAAATCGATGCTATATCAAAAATTGATGAGGATAATTTAAAACAAATTGCTAAAGATATGAATATTCCTTATGTTCATATGGAAAAAACTAGTGATTTAGATGATATTATTGATAGCATCAATAAAAAGACTATTAGTGAATATGAAGTAATTGATAAAAAAACATATGATGATATTTACTTTTATTTTATTATTCCCCTACTTATTCTTTTATTATTAGAATTAAATAAATATAGGAGGAAATTAGCATGAAAAAGACTATAAAAATATTATTAATCATCTTTATTATTGTTTTTCTAAAATTAATTTACTCTTATACAGTTAATTCATTTATTATTAGCAATTATAATAGTGATGTTTATAATACTAAAATAGTAAAGTTATTATATTTTGGTAATTTTCCTGAAAGCTATGTTGCTCATTATAATGAAGGTAATATTTTATATAGAAAAGGCAATTATAAAAAAGCTTTAACTAAATATAAAAAAGCTTTAAAGAAAAATCCACCAAAAGGAAAAAAATGTGATATTAGAATCAATATGTCACTTTCTATGCTTAAATTAATTGATTCTAATAATGATAATAAAACAATATTAAAAGAATTAAAAGAAGCTCGTGAAAATCTTTACAATCATCATTGTGCTGATGAAAATGATGATAGTGGATATTCATATGAAGCCGAACAACTAGAAGATGAAATAAGAAAACTTGAAGAACAATATCAAAATGAAGATGGTGGTGGCTCTGGTGATGATCCAAATGAAGATCCTAATGAGGATCCAAATAATGATGATGATTATTCTGAAATAGAACAAGAATTTAAAGATCGTGAAAAACAAAATAATAGTAATCGCCAAGATGATTTAAATGAATATAGTAATCAATATGAATACTATAATGGTGATAAATGGTAAAAAAAAAGCAAATATTATTTGCTTTTTTTATGATCTTTTTCATGAAGTAATACTTCATTTAACTTAGTCATTACTTTACCATTACTTTCTTGTGGTACTATCTTTATTTTACGATTATGATTATTTTTTAAATAAATATCTAAATATCCTAATGTTGTAAATACTTGAAGTACAACTGTTATAGCAAAAATAGTATATAAAATATAATTTGGAACATCAAAATAAACATTCATCATAAATAATATAATAAGCATTGATAAAGCAATTGTTTTAAATTTGCCAATAATAATTGTTTTTGGTTTATTATCTTTATAAGTTTCAATACCATTAATAACAGCTATAATAAACTCAAATACAACTAGTATTAAAAGTATTGGATATATTAAACTTATAGCAACAAGCAGTGTTACAGCGAAGATTTTATCAACAAAGGCATCAAGGTCTTTTCCTAAAGCAGATACAACATTCCATTTGCGGGCTAAATAGCCATCAAAAGCATCAGTCATAGCAAATAAAATAGTAAACATAATTGTTAAATTATGAAGTCTAAATAATGCTAAAGGTATAATAACAATTGGGGCTAACATTCTTGAGAATGTTAACATATTAGGAAATTGTCCTTTAAAATCTCCATGGAAAAATGCTTTTATACTTTGCTTTAATTCATTATAGTATTTTATCCATAACTCCTTTGTTCTTGACATAAAACCCTCCTATATACGTCCTCCACTATGACCTGCCCCATGTGATCCACCACCATGTGAACCACCAGATCCTGTATTAATAGGAACACGTGTAACGTGTGTTGTTACAAATCTATCTTCTTTTCTAGTAAAATTAATAGCATCTTTATTTAAATAAGCTGCTGCAGTTGTTGCCTTTCTAACCATTTTATTTTTACTTATCAATACAGCAATTGTAATACCTGATATTACAAAAGGTAAAATAATAAGCATAAAAAATGGAGTTTTATTCTTTTCTTCATCGCTATACTCTTCAGCCGAATCAATAAATTGTTCACACATAGCATATGTACCATCAGATTTTGTATTACGGATATTATCAAATACTTTTTCTCTTTCAGAATCAGTATAATACTTTCTTGACATAGCTACATCAACAACATAAGAATTTTCTTCAGCATCAGTAACATCAATAGCAAAACATGCACCATATGAATTAGGATACTTATTATCCCAATAACTATTACATTTATATTTTAATTGGTCATATTCATATCCCTCTTTAAAAATATAAATCATCATTTCTAAGCCATATTCATCATAGAATTCTTCTGCTCTATCTCTTAATTTTTCTAATTGCTTTTCACTTAATGTATCTGAAAAATCCTGAACATTATAATCTCGGTCAAACGCATTAACATTTAAACAAACTGATAAAGTGATGGCAAATATAAATAAATAACTAAATATCTTCTTCATTATAACCACCCCATAAGTAAGAATAAGACTAATAATATAGCAAATGAACCAAATAATGTAGATAAGAAATAAATCCATGCTTTTTTCTTATCAATTGGTATATTACCTACTAATTTACCTGTTTGACCATTCATGGCGAATTTATATAATTTATCATTATATTTAATATTTAACATCCATACTGGTATTAAAATATAATCTCTTTTAGTTTGCTTACAATTAATAGAGGATGATTTAACAACTTTAGATGTATATCCTTTAACATCATCTTTTAAAATATCTATTGTAGAATTTTTAGTTCTAAGTTCAGCTCGTTCACTAGCTTGATCACCATCTACATCATATTTTTCGGCTAGAAAACCAGATAAATATGAATAAGTAAAATCTTTTAAATCATTATAATCAAATGGTTCAATAGAATCCATTATATCATCATCAAAATGTGTTGAACCATCAACTGGTACACGTGTATAACTCATTGAACCCTCACGAATACAATCATAAATATCAGTTTTAGTAACTTGATATCCACCTGATACATGTGATGTAACACGTTTAGCATCCACACTAACTGAACCTTTTACATCATAATCATAAATCCAAAAAGGTATATATACACCCTTCATATCATTGATATTATTTGGATCAGAAAATACTTTAGGCATTAATGGCTTACCTTTTCCTATATTTTTAAAAGCGGCAATAGCATCTTCTTTAGTATTACGAAAAGGAATAACATAAGTTGGATTAAACTCACCTACTAATTTATTTTTCAAAATAGCTGTTGAACGACAATAAACGCAAAAAGTTGCTGATTCCTCTTCTGTAGCAACAATCTGAGCACCACAGTTAGGACATGAATATACATCCATACCATTTTGATCTTTATAAACTTTAACTTCCTCTGTTTCTTTTGTTAATTTCTCCGTTTTAGTTTCTAAATCTTCTAAATTAAATTCACTTCCACAGTATTCACAAAGCCAATTTTGACCATGTGGGTTAAATTTCAATACTGCATTGCAGGAAGGACATTTATGATCTAAAGTATCTTTTGCCATCTTCTAACCTACTTTCACAATACAATATAATTATATCACATTTTATATTAATTTAGAAACAAAAAAAACAGCATTAGCTGTTTTTTTCTGGTTTAATTTTTTTAAGTACAAAATACTTACATTCATAACTACATAAATCCTTAATATAATCATCTTTAAATTTAATATCGTTTGAGCGATTACATATTAAATTTAGTTTATCGCAAAAACCTTTTAAACGTAATTTACCATAAGACCAATCACCTACTATATAATCATATGGTTCAAAGTATTCTGTGTAGCGGCTTTTAACAGCCTCAGCATCATAACCTTCTTTATAGTTTTCTATAACTTCCCATTCAAAGTTTTCCAATAATATTTTATTCATGTTTATACTCCTTTTTAAACGCTTCTTTAATTTCTTTATATTTAGATAACGATGAACCAGCATTCCATGTCATATAACCACCAATTAAACCATTTTCATATAAGGCATTAAGTTGTTCAGATATTTTATTGGCATCATATGTTACATATGGTGTTTTAACTGTATTATAAGCTTGAATCCATGTTCTAACAATAGCTGGTGTTGGAATTGTTTCTTGTTTTTTTGAAACAAATTCGCCCCATACTGATAATACTTTATATGGTACTGTCCAAACTACTTCTGGTATTTCATATTCATGAGCACTAAAATGATCTGGGTATGGCATACCACTTATAACATCAACTATATTGGATATAGCTGGCCAGTATTGACCATAATTAGTTACATAATTATGAGCACATTCACCAAAGACATCAGCAGATACATAAACACCAAGTTCATGTAATTCATCAGTTGCATACATTAAGAATGCTTGAATAGCTTCTGCTTTAGATTCATTATAAGTGTTATTCATATCCATAACACCTTGTTTTTCTAAATTAATAGTACGGTCTGGGAAACGAACATAATCAAATTGAATTTCATTAAATCCCATCTCTTTTACGGCTTCTTTAGCAAGTTCTACATTAAATTCCCAAACAAGACGTTGAAAACCACTAGGCCAATATGAACCATTATGATTAAATGGTGAATTTGTTGTTGTATCCATAATAGCTACTTCTGGATGATCTTTAACAAAGAATGAATCTTTAAAAACAGTTATACGACCTATAACATAAAAATTATTATCTTTTAATTTTTTAATACCTTTTTTGTAATCATCAAAAGTATTAGCAGCATTATCATAGTTTGTTTTAGAATATTTTTCAAATACTTTTGATTCATATCCTGGCATTGTATTATCTTTGATATCAACTACAAAAGCATTTATATTATTTTCTTTAGCAAATTCAATATATTGATCAATTTTACCAATTGTAGATACATTTAAATATAAGGCTCTAACTTCAGTAGGCATTTTATTATCTTCAAATTTAGGTTTAGTAACTGGATAATAATCCAGTTTAGAAGCTGTTCCTCCACCTAAAGTATCGGATATGTTTTCATGTTTTTCAGCATAGTAATATTTACTTGCCTCATCTTTATTGCTAAGCAAATATTTGCCATAAACATATCCTTCACCTTTTTCATATTTAATTTTATATTTATGTACTAAACCATTTTCATCAAATGAATCATATCCTAGAATATTAACCTCAGAATTCTTAGGTAAATATCCTAATATTTCAGATGAATCTAGTTTTTTATAAACCGTCAATGGTGTTCTTACATACATTACTTTTTCTTTAATAATTTCATTATCAGAATCAGCTATATTATCTTTTAAAATTAAATATTCTTTTCCATCATATTTAATTTTATAATATTCTTTATTATTGTTAGATGTTTTTCCCTTTAATTTAACTTTTTGACCACGAGTAACACTTATACTCTCTTTATAATTTTCATCATATAAAGTTATTTGATTAGTTGTACCAGCTATAAAGCCTTCTTTACCACGTTTAGTAATCATTTTAATAACGGATTTAATACTAAAAATAAATGCCCATAAAATAATAATTAATAAAACTAAGGCTATAGCTATACGATCATACCTAATTCTTGTTTTCATCTAACCACCAACTATAGTATAACACAAATAAGATTATTTTTACATAGTCGGATTATTTAAATAACCATTTAAATAGTATTCAGGTACTTTACCATTAATCATTTTTAAAATTAAAGGTACTTTAGTTTTTACAACTACATTTTTAGATATAAAAGGCATAATGACTTTAATTGTAACACTTATATTTAAATAAACCTCAACTAAAGCATTATTAATACCATAGTTTTTAATATTAGTAGAAATTGAACTAGTAACACTACCCGTTAATTCTAATTTAACAGGTATTTTGGGTCCTAAATTAGCTAAAAAATTAGGATTTAAAGCAACGCCACTAGGTATTAAAAAATAGATACCTTCTTGATTCTTTGTAAGAATAATATTAGATGGTAAATCTATAGCATCTATTTTATCTTTTTCTAGATATGTTAAACTAATTTCTATCTGATGAGTTGCAGTTGTAAGAATTTTATTAACTACAATAGTATTGAAATCTATACTAACTATTTCATCATTATTATTTCTAGTAATTATAAATAAATCATTAGTATTTAAATTCTCTAAAACTTTTTTAGATACTGCATCATTAATAATAATAGTAGCTATTTTCTCTGTATTAATTGAAGCATAAGACATAATTTTGGGCATTATTTTATTATTTAAAATATTTAGAAAATAGATAGTAAGAATAATTATTATTAAAATAATAGAAACTATTTTATTTTTCATACTTAATTTTATGTATAAAAAAAAGCATATATAATATATGCTTTATACTTTTAAATATTTTTTAACAGCTCTAAGTGAACCCACCATACCAACTACCATACCAATTAATAGTAACAAAGCTGCACCTTGAAACATAAATGGATTTGGTTTTTGTAATTTGATAATATCTGAAAATAACTTTCCATTAAAATTATCATATAAGAATACATAACCATAGGTAATAATAATTATTGGAATAATAGATCCTAAAATTCCTAGTAATAAGCCTTCTAAAATAAATGGTATTTTAATATTGATATTAGAAGAACCTACTAGACGCATAATACCAATTTCTCTTTGGCGAGAAAATATTGTTATTTTAATTGTGTTAGATATTAAGAATGCTGTAACAATGATTAAAGCTATAACAGCTATATAACTAGCTTTTTTAATAATATCAAAGATAGATACTAATTGTTCAACCATTCCTTCACCATATTTAGCAACATCTACACCTTCGATTTTTTCAATAGTATCAGCAGTCTTTTTAATTTCATTAATATCTTTTACTTTAACATGAATAGCATCTTGTAATGGATTTTCTTCACGAGTATCCCAATCTTTCATAATTGATGCATAAGTTTTAGATTCCATAAATTCTTGACGAATTTTTTCTTTATCCTTTAATTTAACTGATTCTATATTACCTAAATTTTTAATTTTAGTTTCAATTTTTTTACAATCTTCTAAAGATAATTCTTTATCTAAGAAAACAACAATTGTAACATCATCTTGAACTAATTTAGTAAATTTATTAACATTAACAGATAATATTAAGGATACAGCTACAACGACTAAGGTTATTGTTATGCAGGAAATAGAAGCAACTGATAAAGAGAAATTACGAAATACATTACGGAATGAATCACGGATATCTCTTAATAATATTCTAAATACCTTCATCTTTATACTCTCCTTCCGCATATTCTTTAGCTATAATACCTGATTTTAATAGGATTACTCTTTTCTTCAATTCATTTACTATTTGAATATCATGAGTAACCATAATAATCGTTGTACCAAGTTTATTGATAGCTTCAAGGACATTCATTATTTCCATACTAGTTTTTGGATCCAAGTTACCAGTAGGCTCATCACAAATTAATAATTTTGGTCCATTAACAATAGCACGAGCAATGGCTACTCTTTGTTGTTCCCCACCAGATAAGTTAGTTGGATATTGATTTAATTTAGCTTTTAAACCAACTAAATCTAATACTTTAATAACTTTTTTATGAATTTCATCTTTTGGAAGGCCAAATATTTCTAATGCAAAGGCAACGTTTTCATAAACTGTTAATTTAGGTAATAATTTGAAATCTTGAAATACGACACCTAATTTACGTCTTATTTTGTATACTTTACGATTTCTTAACTTACCAACGTCAATACCACCTAATAATATTTGCCCACTAGTTGGTTTTTCCTCACGATATAACATCTTAATTAATGATGATTTACCACAACCTGTTTCACCTATAATAAAAACAAATTCACCTTTTTTAATATTAAGGCTAACATCATTAACAGCTGTAACACCATTTTTATAAACTTTTTTTACGTTTTTTATTCTAATTAAATCCATGTTACCTCCTACTTTATATTCAATCTTAAATTATCATTTATAAACATATCTATATCACCGTCTAATACTTTAGCTACATTACCAGTTTCTGTGTTAGTTCGATGATCTTTAACCAAGGAATAAGGATGCATTGTATAAGTTCTTATTTGTGAACCAAAATTAATAGCATCGTTATCACCTTTAATATCATGTAATTCTTCTTTTCTTTTCTTTAATTCTAAATCATATAATTTATTTTTTAAAACCGTCATAGCTATTTCTTTATTTCTAATTTGACTTCGTTCATTTTGACAAGTAACAACAATCTTTGTTGGAATATGTGTAATACGAACTGCTGAATCAGTTGTATTAACTCCTTGACCACCATTACCTGATGATCTAAAAATATCTATTCTAATATCACTATCTTTAATTTCAATATTAACATCATTTTGATTATATATTGGTGTAATATCAACAGATGCAAATGATGTATGTCGACGGGAATTAGAATCAAATGGTGAAATACGAATTAAACGATGTACACCTTTTTCATTTTTTAAATAACCATAAGCATACGACCCATGAATAATCATTGATACACTTTTAATGCCAGCTTCCTCACCATCTTGATAATCAATTACTTCAACTTTAAAGTTATGAGAATTAGCATATCTTGTATACATACGATATAACATTAAAGCCCAATCGCATGACTCCGTACCACCAGCTCCCGGATGAATATCCAATATGGCATCACAAGTATCATATGGTCCTGATAATAATAATATATTTTCTAAATCCGATATTTTAACTTTAATTAAATCAATTTCTTCAATTAATAAAGTTTTAACGTCTTCATCATTTTCTTGTTTTAACATATTAATCATATCAATGTTGTTTGTTATCTTATCATTTAAATTGGTAATACTATCTAAGATACTTTTTAAACTATTATATTCTGATAAAATACTATCCTTATCATTTCTAGTCCAAAAATTATCTTGATTTATAATCTCATTTAATTCATTTAGATGAGTATTTTTATTATCAAAGTCAAAGTGACCTCCAAAGTTTATCGATAGTTGTTTTAAAGTCTGTATATATATTTAAAAGTTCACTAAGCTCCATAGTATCACCTTTAATAATTATATCAAAAATATCAATATTTTTAAATAGTTAATAAAAAAAATGTAATATATTATTACATTTTCTTAGTTAAATAATTATATTGCTCGTAACCTTGATTATACATTTTAAAATAAGTATTTAACATCATCATAATATCAAGATTATCACCATCTAATTTATCAACCATTAATGGTAAAGATACATTAGAAACTGAACTATTATCACCATTTAAGGCTAAACGTCCATAAAATAATCCTACTTCAGATTTTATTCTATCTAATTTTGCTAAATCAACATTATCACCATCATAGGCATAGTTTTTAATAGCTACCTCATACTTAGATGATTCACTAATAGGACTATTAATACGCATAAAAGCTCTATTAAATAAAAATCTTAGTTGTGAACGATCTGTTACAACGCTTTTTTTATTTATATATTTATCAAAACAACTATAATTAATAGAATATTTAAAATCAGTATTAGCATATAATTCCTTTATATGATCATCAATATCATCCATCTCAACGGTTTCTTCAGGAGTTATTGTTCGATTATTAACTTTTTCTTGTAATTCTAAATAACGATTATAGCTTTTTAAAAATTTATCAAACTCACCATCAACAACACATTCAAGATATATTTTTCTAAATTCATTTTCCTCTTCTTCGGTTAAATTTTCACCAGGTTTTTTGCCATGAACACTATTAAAAAATACTCCTAAATATCTTATTAATCCATTGCATTGTTCAATATATTTTTTTATTTCTTTTCCATTTCCATTAACAGTAGCATTCATAGTAACAACTTGGTTAGCCATTTTTTCATATTGATTTTTAACATATAAATATGCTTTTATTCTATTAACAACACTACTATCTATAGAATTATAATCAATTTTTAATTCATCACATACAAGACGTATTACTTTATCTAATGTCTCATTAATTTTATCCATGTTTTTAAAAATAGATTCATAAACTATACCATTTTCAGTTTCCATCTTTTTATCATAATAAGTACAGTAACAATCCATAATATTTATTACATGTTTTTCTAACATATTATTATTCATTATATCCCCCTATGCATTTTCAACATTATGATATACATTTGCTACATCATCAACTTCATCTAATAATGTAATTAATTTTACAAATGTTTCTAAATCTTCTCCAGCTAAAGTAATTCTTTCTTTTGGTAATTGTGATATTTCATCAACTGTAAATTCTATATCATTTTTAACACCAGTAATTGCTTCTTTAATTTTAAAGATATCATTTGGATTACCATATATTAAAATACTTCCATTATTGTTTTCCATATCAACAAAATCAATATCGTTTTCAATTAAAGCATTCATAACAGTATCTTCATCTAATCCTTCAAAACCAACAACGCACAAATTATCATACATATAAGCAACAGAACCCATTGCTCCTAATTTAACATGACATTTATTAATAACTGCACGTACATCAGAAACACTTCTATTTGGATTATCTGTTAAACACTCAACCATTAAAGTTGAACCAGCAGGTCCAAATACTTCATAAGTTAATGTTTGATAATCTTCGCCAGCTCCACTACTTACTTTTTCAATTGCTCTTTTAATAACATCAGCTGGTACTTGTTCTTTTTTTGCTTTATCTATTAATCTTTTTAAACTAGGATTACCTTCTGGTGTTACGCCACCATTTTTAGCAGCTTTATAAATTTCTTTAGCATACATTCCATATAATTTACCTTTAGCAGCTCCTGTTTTGGCTTTAGCAGCAGCTATATTTGGAAATCTTCCCATGTAATCACTCCATTCATATCAATTTTACCATAAAATAGGCCAAAAAAAAAGTAAAAAATTACTTTTTTAAATGTATCATATCATTTTTAATTACATCTTTATAAGCTTTACGCATCATAGCATAACCGCCTAATTGTTTTCTAATTAAATTATAACTTTTTTCACGATCAATAGATTCTCTGTAACCTATTAAATTATCAATAAAATTGTCATTGTAATAATCAGAATGAGTTGCTTCATAATAAAATCCTGCATCATTACGAATACGTGATAGAAATAATTTAAAGAAGTTCTCAAACTCTCGTGAATTAGTATCACAATAAGCAAAATCTTTAACAGGTATTTCAGTTATAGCTTTATAACAACTATATAATGGTGATTCAATAACTTCTTTGCCATTAATATTATGCGTAATAATTAAATCACTGGAAAATACATCAATATGACCACTATTACAATCAATTAAAATACCATTATTAGTTTTACTATTATTAAAAGCATTTAATAATTTGTCTGTATTATCATATAATACTGTAAATTTATCAATAGTTGATGAATGAGCTTTTGTTTCAAAACCTTTACCATCTTTTTCATCAAAATTAAATATTGCTGTACGTTCACCAGTAAAATTATTATTTACGTACATTTTATAGCATTTACGTCCCATTTCAATCACCTGTTTATTTATTATATATTTTTTTAACTATTTGTCAATAAAAAAAAATAATACCTAAGTATTATTTTTATTTACAAGTGTATCCTTGACTTTCAAATTCATCAACTACTTTTTTCTTAGTTAATTTTTTTGAATCTTTTCCATAGAATTTTTTAGCTTCTTCAGAATTCATTGAAATAGTTACTTTAGCACCATCTTCAGTATCTTTAATAGATACTTTAGCACCATATGATTCAAATCCTTCAAATTGTGATTCTAATGAAGATACAAACATATCTTTATATGCTTTGTATGCATCATCAACAACAACATAATTTTCCATTTTAATATAATCAAATTTACTATTTTTAATTCCAACATTAACATTACTATTAATTTTAACACCAGTTGCATTTTGAGACATAGTACATTTAACTACTTGTGAGCCTCCACCACAACCTGTAACTAAGAAAATTGCTATTAAAAGTGGTAAAAATAATTTCTTCATTTTCATGCTCCTTTCTATTTTATGTTAACATAACAATTATTCGCTGTCAATTATCTTAGCTTTTGATAAAGCATCACGGGCAGCATTTTGCTCAGCTTCTTTTTTAGAATGAGCCATTCCTTTTCCATAGATAATATCGTCTATTTTAACGACTACAACAAAGCGTTTATCATGAGCTGGTCCATATTCATCAATTACTTCATAATTTAAACTTTTTTTGCTTGTTTGAACATATTCTTGCAATGCTGATTTATAGTCTTCTATAACATCTATTTTGCCATCTTCAATTAAATTTATAATATTATCATACATAAATTTTTTAACAGTATCTAAACCTAAATCTAAAAACATAGCTCCTATAAATGCTTCAAAGACATCTGCAACTATTGTTTTATTATGTTTACCATCATGTTCTGCTTCTCCATGACCAAGTTTAATATACTTATTAAGACCTAATATGCATGAATATTCATATAAAGCATTTTCACATACATAGTTTGCACGCATCTTTGTCATTTTGCCTTCTTTTAAATCTTCTTTTTTATATAAATATTCACTCATAATAAGTTCTAAAACGGCATCACCTAAATACTCTAATCTTTCATATGACTCAATATTATTTTCATTGGCATACGAAGTATGAGTTAAAGCTGTTTCATATAAATTTAAATCATTTACTTTAATTTGGTATTTATCTAAAAATTCCATTTTCTCACCTCTTTTCTATATTAATTTTATCATATTTTTAAAACATTTGCTATTATTATATTATTATGCTATATTTAAATGGAAGGTGATAATATGAAAAAATTCTTTTTTCTTATAATGGTTGCTTTACTATTTTTTTTAGGTATTAAAGCATGTCAAAAAATTAAAGGAAATAATGGTAAATGGCAAGTAGAAATTATAGAACCATTTATAAATGTTCGAACAGATCATAGTACTGATGCTTATGCAGTTGCAAAAGTTATTCAAGGTGATAAATACTATGTACTTGATATCTATCTAGAAGACAATAAGTATGTATGGTATAAAATAAACTATAAAGGTGATGCATACTGGATAGCTAGTAGTCGTGAAAAATCTTTTGTTAAAGAAAGAAATAATCCTAATTATGAAAATTCATCTAATATAGATTATAAAAACCCAGTTATTACTAATTTTGAAGAGGAATACGAAATTAAAGATTTAGAAAGTATTGAATATGACCATTTAGGAATTGAAGATGATAATGACTATACTGTTACACATGAGGTATTCTATGAAGCGGTATCTGAAGCAACTGGCCGTCCACAATTTTGGATAAGATATACTATTACTGACTCATATGGTAATAAAACTGTTAAAACCCAAAAAATTAAATTCCACATTGTACCAAATCCCGAAGAAGTTAAAGATATATCAGAATTGACAAATGAAAGAAAGGCTGAAAATGATAAAAATAACTAGTATTAAATGTCCGCATTGTGGAGCTAACCTAGAAATAGATGAGAAAAAAAAATTTACTAGATGTCAATATTGCAATACTAATTTAGTTATTGAAAAAGATATTAATGATGAAATAAAAGCTAGTATTTTAGAAAACACTAAAATAATTAGTAAAATATTTCCAATTGTTTTTATAACTGTTTTTGTAATTATTTTTATATCAATTATTGCAATGTTTTCTATGTCCAGCAACCTATTTAGCAAAAGCAAAAGTAATTTTGATATTAAAAGTTTTAATAATAGTTTTACCTATGCTGCTGGTACTAAAAATGGTATATTTGTCATAGACACTTTAGATAATGTAATAAGTAGCAACAAACAAAATAAAAAACATCAAATATATGTTAAATATGATAATAGTAAAAAAACTAATAATGAAAATAAGATTATTGATATTAAGGATAATCTAAATAACCTAGATCAATATGAAGTTATTATTGATTTTGATTCAGATGGTTATGTTAATTTAATAACAATAGAAAATAAAAAATAGTGTGTCAAACACTATTTTCTTTTTAATCCCCATACTTTACTTAAATATGAATATCTTTTTCTTAATTCCTTTTTCTGTTTTTCATTAAAATGAATTTTTGAATCTATATATTCATGTACTCTTACAAGTTCATCAAAATGAGCTTGTTTTTTTGTTGTTGATGTAACATTATTACCATGAACACGATAATAATTTAAAGGTTTAGCAGAATAAGCAACCTTACCTTTTAACATTATAGATACATAAAATAACCAGTCACCAGCTTGTTTATATTTTCCAGCTTCAACAAATAATTCATGATAATTATCTTTTTTAATAAGGCATCCAGAAACATTAGCAATCGTATTATTTAAATAAGCATAATTATTTACTTCATCAAGGCCATCATTAACATATGATGTATTCCAATGTCCTGTTTTCATTACATCAATTTCTGGTTTAATAGTTTTAATAATAACGTTCCCTACCCCATCTGTGAATGCTGTATCAGAATAGGAAATAACAATATTATCATCCTTCTCTATTGGTTTTACAATCTCCTTTAAAAAGTTCCTACTACAATAATCATCAGCCTCAGCAATCCAAACATAGTCACCTTGAGCTAATTCAAAACCCTTTTGCCATTGTTTAAATGCCGAACCACTATTTTTACTATTATATATAGTTTGAACATTAATATATTCTTCTATTCCATTTTTAATCTCATCAATTACTTTTTTAGAATCATCTGTAGACTTATCATCTAGTATTATTAACTCATATATTTTATATTTTTGATTTAAAATACTATATACTCTTTGATACATAAATCTAGCAT
This sequence comes from Bacilli bacterium, assembly GCA_017527675.1. Lineage (GTDB taxonomy): Bacteria > Bacillota_I > Bacilli_A > RF39 > UBA660 > RGIG6635. The sequence goes on along the minus strand of JAFXPU010000024.1, from coordinate 44,421 downwards.
AATTATAATTTGGAATTACAACAGATATCTTAATTTTTTCATCTTTTATAGATGCTTGATGTTTGGCTTTCTTAATAACATCATTAAGATTAACATTCATATTAATAACTTGTTTTTTCATTACTTTAGATAATAAATTATAAGAAGAAATAATATTATTAGCAATACTATAGTGTCCATTACACATATGCTTAAATAATTGTTTATAATATATTTTATGCTTTGTACCAACACTATCTAAAAATTTCAACAAATCTTTATTATTTTCAATATCATATGGTTTAACTAATTCATGATATTTTTTAATTATTTGTTTTCTTTTGTGTTTGCTTTTTTCTTTAATAATTACATACAAAAACAATGTAATTAACTGATTATAAACTAAATGTTCTTTTAATATTTCATAATCATCACAGTCTTTTATTCTTTCTAAAGTTGTTTCTACACCACTAAAGATATCAAATCTTTTATCAGAAAAAGAAGAATTTTGAATTGATCCTGTATGTTGAATATAAAAATAGTATGCATCCTTAGCATAAGCAATTTTTTTAGCTTTTACTAAAGCAGGAATTACTACGGCAATATCCTCATTTACTTTACCAACTTCAAATAGATTTTTACTAATTAATTCTTTTTTAAATAATTTATTACATGCACTAGCAGCTAATCCACTGTTAACAACATTTTCTAGACAAAATGAATCATTGGAAAAACAAGGTGAAAGCTGAATATAATTTGTGTCTTCATAAACAGTTTTAATATCACAAATAGCTATTTCAGCATCTTCCTTTTTTATTACATCCAACATACTTTCATAAAAATTATTAGTAATATAATCATCACTATCAATAAAACTTAGATATTTACCTTTAGCTGTTTTTATACCTGCATTTCGAGAATATGATAGTCCACTATTTTTTTTATTTTTAATAATTCTTATTCTTTTATCTTTTTTAGGATAATCTTTTATACATTCATAAGTTTTATCAGTAGAACAATCTTCAACTAAAATAATCTCTAAATTCTTATATGTTTGATTAATAATAGAATCAAGACATTTATCAACATATTTTTCAACATTATAACAAGGAACAATTACTGTTATTAAGTCTTCCATAAAATCAATCCTCTTTTTTATTATATAAATAATAGATATCAGCTGGACTAAGTTCTATTTTATCATTAGCATGTTTTTGCATAATATATTTTAAAGAACTATTTAAGAAATTTTGTCTTTCTTGACTAATTGTTTGATTAGCAGGAACACGATATAAAGAAGTCGTTCTTTCAGTATGATAAAAATAATATTTTAAGGAAAAATTAATCCATAAATCCCAATCCTCTAGAGCATCAATGCTTGTATCAAAACCACCACAGTTTTCAAATACTTCTTTTCTAAACATAACTGCTTGAATTGGAGTAATATTATTTTTATATAAATCTATTTTTGAAAAATTTCCATGATATCTTATGACTTTATCTGTTATATGATAAATATATGGATCTTTTGATTCAATAATAATTGGTGTTTCAAAAGCAGTTGCGTAAGTAACATAGGCATTATTTTTTTCCATTTCATTTACTAAAACAGATACATGTTCTGGGAAGAATAAATCATCATCATCTAAAAAGTTTAAATACTTACCATGAGCTATTTCCATAGCTAAATTACCTGCTTTACTTCTTCCAACTTTTTCACCTGTTGCTTGATAAACAATATTTAAATCCTTAAATTCTTCCTTTATCATTTTTTCAGAAATATTTTTACCATCTTCAACAACTACAACTTCCACATTTGGATATGTTTGATTACGTAGTGATATTAAAGTTTCTCTTAACATAGCTGGACGCCCACAAGTACGTACTAAAACACTAACTAGTGGATATTCTTTCATAGTTTGAACTGTATAAAAAGGATCTAATTTAGCTACCTCATAACATATTTCATCATAATATTTAACTTGAAATTTATGTTTAGAAAATGATAATGTTGATTTTAAATATACCCATACCCTTTTAGGCATCATAGCTATATATTTTTTAAACATTTTATTTCTTATTTTTTTATATTCTTCATTAGTAACAAATTTATGAGCTATATTATATCTAAATGCATTAAAAATAGTTAAATGACCACGAACTATCTTTCTTAATTTGCTATATTTACATCTCAAATATAAATTATTAATATAACCATAAATATAAGAGTTTTCTTTAAAACCTACAGGTCCTTCATATGAATAATGAGTAATAGGAATATTAAATAAATATTTAATTTTATAACCTAATTTAGCTACATGCCAACTTAAATCAACATCTTCGCAATACATAAAAATATTTTTATCAAAACCTTTAGTCTTTTTAAATAAGAAACGTGGCATTATCATACAAGCACCAGAAGCCCATGAAGTATAACCTGTAATTGGATCATAAAATTTAGGATGTTCATATGGTTCTTGTTTTAACTCAAAAATACCAACCTCATCAGATGAAGATTTTATAGCCTCTTCCAATTTTGAAAAAGTATCACTGCAAATCTCTGTATCAACATTTAAAAAGAATACATAATCACCATGTCCTAATTTAGCTGCTTTATTGCTACCATAGCCAAAACCTTTATTTTTTTTACCAGCTACAATCTTAAATTCATTAAATTTCTTTTCATATTTTTCTTTTAATTCAGTTAAAACAGCAACTGTATCATCAGTTGAAGCATTATCAAAATAGTATAAAGAAATATTCTTTAAATCATATTTTGAAGCCAAAATACTTCTTAAATTTTTCTCTAACCATTTAGTTGAATTATAGGTTACAAATGCTATATCAAATTTCATTTCATCATCTCCGTTTTTAATAATTCTAAAGATTTTACTATTTCTTTATTTTTAAAGATTAATTTTTGATAATTATTTTTATACTCTTTATTTAAAGATTGTCCTTCTTTATGAATAAGTTCTATTTTAGGACTATATAAAGTTATCAAATTATCATTCTTTGCTCTTAAATATAAGAATTCTTCTTCATGAAATAAAAAAGTATTTGGATAAAAAATATCCTTATATTTTTTATAATATTTATCTGAAAAGATTAAAGCACAACCATGTAATCCAACATTGGTTTGCTCAGTTAAACCATTGGTATTCTGTGAATGTTTTTTAAATCTATTTCTAGCAACATATATACGAAGTAAAAAACGTTTTAAGCGACTTTGATAAATTTTTATTAATTTTTTATGATAGTTAATTTTGTTTTCTACTTCTTCTAGTGTTTTATAAACTGGAAATGGATTACAAGATTCTGATGCTTCGGGTAATATTTTAGGTCCTAGAATATCAAAATTATATTTCCTATATAAACTATTTATTTGTTCAATAAAATCAATTTGATTAATAACAATATCACTATTAATAACACATAAAAAATCAGGATGATATTTGGTAATAGCATATTTAGCACCAGCATTATTACCGCGAGCAAAACCAACATTAGAATCTAATAAAACTAAATCCGAAGTATAAGATTTTATAGTTTTGATTTCTTCACTTGTTAAAGTATTATTATCGACAACAATAATACTATATTCACCTTTTAATTTCTTAATAGAATTAATACATTCTATTGTATCATTAGTACTTTTGTAATTTAAAATAACAAAAGAAACCATAAAATCACCTTCTTTTTTTAAATGGATATTCAGATAAATAATAAGAAATATATGCAACAATAATAGTAGCAAAAATAGATAAAATTATATAATTATATATATTTAAATTCTTTAAACCATAATATATTATTAATTGTTGGATAGGAAATGCCCAAATATAAATATGATATGATATATCTGTTATTTTTATAGGACATTTAATTGTTCCTAAAACAATTGTTAAATATGGTAAACTAACTAAACACGCATATGGAAAATATTCAGTTTTGAAAAAAATGATTAAAGGTAAAATCATAATTATTATACTAAACTTAGTATATGGTATTTTATCAATATATTTATTAATAAATACCCCAGCTAGAAAATAATATGAAAGTCTAATTAATGATTTTCCTTCATTTAAAATACCAATATAACTAAAATGATTTGTAAAATATTTATAAATATTATCTAAAGAACCCGTATAAGATAAGATAGTTATAAACAATATCAATAAATAAAATATGTAATAATACTTCTTATCATCTTTTACTAGTAAATAAAAGATAGGTATTATTAATAAATACATAAAAAATTGATGTTTTAATGTCCATATAGAACCATTTATTGCAATAGGATATGGATTATTAATAAATGCATTAGATATACCATAATTTGTGTTTTTAACAAATAATAAATTATCAAATATATAGTGAAAATAATTACCAGGATGAAATAAATAACTAAAATAATTGACTTTTAAAACTAATGGTGCAATCACCATAGATGATACTACTAAACATAAAAACAATGGTGGAATAATTTTTTTAACTCTTTTCCATAAATAATTACCTAAATTTTTGCTGTTTTTTAAACTTGTAGGAATCATAAATCCTGATATTATAAAAAACATAGCAACAACTATTGATCCAGTATTTTCATATTCTAATAAATTAGATAAAAAATCGGTTTTTCCATTATTATAAAATAAAGCATAACAATGAAAAACGATAATCATAATAGACATAATAATACTCATAATGGTAAATAAATTATTGTGAGAATCATATATATCTTTAATCGTTTTTTTCATATTATGCTCCTTTTTTATACTTCTTCTGCAAATCTTCTTTCTAATTTTTTGAAAACATTAATACCAATAAATAGTAATAATGCACTACAAGCAAATACAATACCTAACATTGTAAAATCTGGAAATTTTTGATAATAAAATATGTCTCTATATGAATTAATTAGTGTTGTCATTGGATTTAAATTTAATATCCAACGATATTTAGCTGGAAATAAAGTTGCTGAATATAAAACTGGTGTTCCATAAAATAACATGTTAACCATAAATTGAATAATATATTCAACATCTCTAATATAGACATTAATAGCACTTGATATAAAGATGATACCAAGTAACAAAATATATTGTGTCAAAGCAATAAGCGGAAATAATAAAGCATACCAGCTTAAACCAAGACCACTAAATACACAGAATAAAATAATAATTGGTAAAGCAATAAAGAAATTTACAAGTCCAGATGTTGCTACTGATATTGGTAATATTTCACGAGGAAAATAAACTTTCTTGATAATACCACCATTGGCTATAATACAGAATGTTCCTTGTTGAATAACTGTAGTTAAGAAAGTCCAAGGAAGTATACCAATAACAATAAATGTTACATAATTACTTTGTGAATTCTTTAAAATAAATGGAAATACAATAGCATATACTAAAGCCATTAATAAAGGATTAATAAATGACCATAGAACCCCTAAAAAAGATCCTTTATATTTTCCTCTAATATCTTTTTTGACATTAGTTTTTAAAAATTCACGATAACGATAAATACGATTTATCATACCTCACCTACCCACATACTTTGATGTAATCTTTAACAACATCATTTACTTTACCATCTTCACGTACTTCACCTTCATAAATCCAAATAGCACGATCACATAAATTCTTTATTGATTCCATACTATGAGAAACAATAACAATTGTCTTACCACTATCTTTTAATTCATGAAGTTTGGCAAAACATTTATCTTGAAAATGTTGATCACCAACAGCTAATATTTCATCAATTAAAAGTATTTCAGCATTAACATTAATTGCTACTGAAAATGCAAGACGCATATATTGACCTGATGAATAAGTACGAACCGGATTATCAATTAATTCACCTAGTTCAGAAAATTCAATTATTTGATCTAGTCTTTCATTTATTTCTTTTCTCGTTAAACCAAAAATAGATGCATTAAAGTAAATATTTTCACGTCCAGTAAAATCTGGATGGAAACCAGCACCTAATTCAAGTAATGATGTTAATTTACCCCAAGTTTTTATTTTTCCTTTAGTTGGATAAATTATTTGCGTCATTAACTTTAACAAAGTTGATTTGCCTGAACCATTAGTTCCAATTAAAGCAACTGTTTCACCTTTATTAATATCAACATTAATATTTTTTAAAACAACTCTTTCATCAACCTTTTTCTTATTCCAAAAAACTAAACGTTCTTTTAAAGTAGATGGTTTATCATAAAATACTTTAAAAGATTTAGTTACATTATCAACTTTTATAGCTATATTATTATCCTTTGACATTAAATCACTCCTTAATGCACATACATATTAATTATAACATAAAAAGGCATTAAAAAAAAGGAAAATCAGCTGATTTTTCCTTTAATTTTTTACATTTTAAATGGCATTTTTCCATTTTTTAATTGTTTCATCATTGTTTTCATTTCTTCAAATTGTTTTAATAGTCTATTTATCTCTTCAACAGAACGAGCACACCCTTTAGATATTCTTTGTTTACGGGTATTTTTAATAACCTCTGGATGTCTTCTTTCATATGGAGTCATTGATAAAATAATTGCTTCAATATGAGCCATATCTTTAGGATCTATTTTGACATTTTTAGCTTCTTTAGGTACACCAGGTATCATTTTAATTAAGCTTTCTAGTGGTCCTAGTTTTTTAATTTGTTTCATTGTTGATAAGAAATCTTCTAAATCGAACTTACCTTCTTGCATTCTTTTAGCTGTTTTAGCAGCTTCATCTTGATCAATTACAGCTTCAGCTTTCTCAATCATGGTCATTAAATCACCCATACCAAGGATTCTTTGAGCCATACGATCTGGATGGAATTCATCTAAACCATCCATTTTTTCAGATACACCAATAAATTTAATTGGAATATTAGTTAAATGACGAATTGATAAAGCTGCACCACCACGAGTATCACCATCAAGCTTAGTTAAAATTGCACCCGTCAATGGTAATTTTTCATTAAATGTTGTTATAACATTAACGGCATCTTGACCTGTCAGCGCATCAATTACAAGTAATATTTCATCAATTTTAATAGCCTCATTAATATTTTTTAACTCATCCATTAATTCATCATCAATATGTAAACGACCAGCTGTATCAATTAAGACATAATTAAAATGATTTTCTTTAGCATAATTAATAGCATTTTTGACAATCTCAACAGGATTCTTTTTGCCTTCAGAGTATACTTCAATGTTTAATTCTTTTCCAATAGTTTTTAACTGATCTATTGCTGCTGGACGATATACATCACAAGCAACTAATAATGGATTTTTCTTATATTTTTTTCTAAGCAATAAAGCAAGTTTACCTATAGTTGTAGTTTTACCACTACCTTGTAAACCAGCAAGCATTAAAACAGATGGATTACCACTAGTATAGAGTGGTGCTTGTTCTCCTCCTAAAAGTTCAACTAACTCATCTTTTAGAATCTTAACAAACATTTCTCCTGGTTTTAAACTTTTAGCAACTTCTTCACCTAAGGCTTTTTCTTTAACATTAGCAATAAATTCCTTAACAACTGTATAGTTAACATCTGCTTCTAGTAAAGCAAGACGAATTTCACGTGTTACTTCAGATATATTATCTTCAGATATTTTTCCATAACCTTTTATTTTATTAACGGCATTTTGTAATCTTTCTCCTAAGCTTTCAAACATTTTATCACCTTTTTAATTATAGCATATTTATAACTATTAGTAAAATAAGAAAAAAATACTTTTTCAAGTATTTTTAGTATATTCTAATATATTTATCTTTATAATCTTGATACTCTTTAATAAGTTCTTGATAATCAAAACTATGTTGTTCAATTGTTCCATCAGCTTTCTTTTCTTGAACTACTATACTTTCTAAATTAGGATCTAAAAATCTAACAACATGAAAGAAGTAATCTTTATCACCTGCTTTATAAGCATATGTATAATTTATGAAAGCAAAATCATTTTGATCAGCTAAAATTGATTCTTGGGTTTTAAATGTTCTATTCTCCGTTTCTGTAAAAACATCTCTATTCATACCAGAAGGGCCAAAATTATATGTTTGACATCCTGCTGCTATATGATAATTCATTCTTGATAAACTACTTTGTAACATAGCACAACCAATAGAAATATTTGTTGAAGCATTTTCTAAATCTTTTTTATTTATTGTTAAATATTTATCACTATTATATAAATCAGAATCTTCTGTTAATAAAATATCCACATATTTATCATTTTCAAAATCATATACTCTAAATGGTTCATTTGCCCATGCGTCAAATTCAATTTGCATTAAATTAGTAACATTGCCTTGGCGGCTTTCTTGAGTTAATATAGCCATAACCAAATTTGGATCTAAACCCCATTTTGCTGCTTTTGTATTAACTAAATCTTGATACTTAGTACGGTAATTAACAGCATCAGCATCATCATATAAACAACCTAGATTTTCACAAAAAACATTTAATGTATTTGAATCATAGTTTTCAAAATCAATAGTATTAGAATCTAATTCAATATTATTAGTATCATGTGCTATTCCTTGCTCAACGGCTGGTTGATTAGCTGTTATATCAATAGTAGGATTTTCAACTGGTCTTGCTGCATTTATATGAATAATAAAGGCAGTTGATGCAATTATTGTTATCACACCTAAAGAAGTAGCAATAACAGTTCCTTTTAATTCAACATCATTTTCCTTTTCAAATTTAATTAGTTCACTTTTAATTTTTTTCCTAACCAGTTTAAATTTTCTTTTCATAAAACCTCCAGAATAAAAAATCTACATAATGTAGATTAATCTTTTAATATTAATTCTCTATTTAGAATATAATACTGAATACCAGATATTACTGATAAAACTGTAGCAATCAATAATAATAATTGATCAACTCTTAAGCCAATTAATTCAAATGGTAAATTATAGAATAGAGTAAGTGATAAACCTACCATCATACATGCTGTTTTAAATTTACCAGATTTGATTGCTGCTACTACGCGTCCTTTTGATGATGCAACCATCTTAATAGAATCTACTATAATATCACGAACTATAATAATTACAGCAATAATAGGACTAATTTGACCTTGGGATGCTAAAATAACAAGTACGGCATTAACAAGTACTTTATCAGCAATGGCATCTAGCATTTTACCAAAATCTGTAACTAAATTACGGCTTCTTGCTAAATAACCATCTAAAAAATCTGTTAATGAAGCAATAATAAATAGCACACCCGCAATTGGATAACGTAAGTCTACAATTATTTTTTCATCAATAAATAATTTGGGTATATCAATTTTAGTCATACCAAATGGAAATAACAATATAAATACAATTAGTGCAGTTACAAATATACGTGCAAGTGTTATTTTATTTGGTAAATTCATAATTTTTTTCTTCATCTAATCACCTACATAAGAAACTTCATTTTTACTATTAATGCTGTTTTTAGGTTCATCCTTATCAGATGATGTACAAAGTAAAACAACACAATAAATAATAATGCAAACAAGAATAATAATAAGTCCATATATAACACCAGATGGTATATGTCTTTTTGGCTTTCTTTCAATAGTATATGGAGAAATTATTTTATCTTTTTTTTCTTCTTTCTCTTTCTTTTCAAGTTCTTTAGAAGCTTTTTTAATATCATCTAAAGATATTTTAGAAGTATAATCAAACAAATACTCATTAAAATCTTCTAATACTTCATCAGGATCCAAACCTAAATATTTAGCATAATCACGAATAAAATATTTTAAATAAAAAATATCTTTAAACGCATCTTGATTACCAGCTTCAATATTTTCTAATTGCGATGGTCTAAGTTTTAAATCTTCAGAAGCTTCTTCAATTGATATTCCCATAGAAAGTCTTGCTTCTTTTAATCTTTCACCTATTTCTTTCATATAACCTCATTTCAAAAAAAAATAATATTTAATAAGCCATGTTCTGTACCACGTGGGTGACAAACATTTATCTACTTATAAAATAAGTCTTTGAATCGGTTCAATTCCCTATCAAAGTTCCCCTACCAAAATTTGGGTTTCTCGCTCGTGGGGTTTACCTCGTTCCACCACCTAAATTTCTTTAGATACTCGTCTCTTTGGCACTTTTATACCTCTTAACCATATATTACTACTTAGGTTATTTGGAGCCGTTAGCCTATAAGCTACCTAGGGTTATTTATTCCCCTAGCACGAACACTATAATCATCTCAGATTATGCGAGCATGGACTTTCCTCTACATTACAAGAATGCAGCGTTTGTCAAAAATATTACTCTTTTCCATAAATAATTTTTTCTAAGTTTGATATTCTACGAAGTAAGTCAGCGTTAGCACCAGATGCTCCACTATTACTTTCTTCTGTAATAACATCTATTTTAGTCTTTAAATTACGTATCTCTTGTTTAAGACGAATGTTATCTTCAAGTAAGTCTTTTTTATCTTGATCAAGTTCACGAATAATAGCATTCATTTCCTCATAATCTTTAATAATAGTATCTAAAAAACGATCAACTTCTTGTGGTCTATATCCTCTTGTATCTATTTTAAATACCTTATTTAATATTTCTTCACTTGTTAAAACTATTCTATCTTGATACATAATATTCACCTTCCTATAAACATTTTTATTATATAAAAAAATAGCCAAATTGTCAATTACATTAATTACCAATAAAAAGTAGAAATATTTTAAAAAATATAGTATAATTGGAATGGTGACGTTATGAAATACCCAAACGGAATTAAAAAGGGTAATAACAATTTAATTACTCATAGTAATCGAGGTATGTCTTTAGAAGAAGATTTAAACCAAACTAATGAATATTATTTATTACATGATATAGCTAATATTCATAAAAAACCTACTTCAATTACAATTAAAAAAGTCGATTATACAAAAAATGATATGATATGTGAAGCTTATTTTAAAACACCATCAACTACTGATTATAATGGTGTGTATAAAGGTTATTATATTGACTTTGAAGCTAAAGAAACACGTCAAAAAACTTCTTTTCCGCTTGCTAATATTCATAAACATCAAATTGAACACTTAATTAACATTAAAAAACACGGAGGTATTGGTTTTTTAATAGTTAAATTTACTCTATTGAATAAAATATATTATTTATCAATAGATGATTTAGAAAATTATTTAAATAATAATCAAAGCAGTTCTATACCTATTTCCTATTTTGAGAAGTATGGTCAATTAATTGAGGAAAAATATAATCCTCGTATTAATTATTTAACTTGTGTGGAGGTAGAATTAAATGAAAGAAATAATAGAAAAATATCCTAAAGAAATTGGTTTAGGTTTATTAAGTATTCTAATTTTAATTATAGGATCATTTACAATCGGATTTTTAATTTCATTTATTATTGTGGTTGTAATCGATGTTTTATATTTTTGGAAAGAGATTTTAAATTTAATTGATAAAATCAAAAACAAAAATAAGAAAAGTATTAAAGGAAGAAAAAATATTAAGACTACTAAAAATGGAAAAAGTATTGCTCTTAGTAAAAATACCAAAGTTATTAGAACTAAGAATAGTAACTTAAAAGGAAAAAATACAAATAGTAAGAATACTAAGACAACATCTAATAAAAAAGAAACAACTAAAGAACATCAAGCTAAAAGAAAAACTAAAAGAATTCTAAAAAAAGTTTTAATTGGATTTATTATATTTTTCTTCATTATATTCCTACTTTTAATTGTTGCTGGAATTCTATTCTGCTATTATATCGTTGATAATGCGCCTGAATTCAATCCAAATACATTATATAAAATGGAACCATCTATTATATATGATATTAATGGTAATGAAATAGATAAGTTAGGTTCAGAAAAAAGAATTAATATTGAATATAATGAAATTCCTGAAGTACTTGTAAATGCCATTGTAGCTACTGAGGATTCAAGATTCTTCCAACACAATGGTGTAGATTTAAAACGTTTCTTAAAAGCGTCATTCCAACAAGCATTAGGTGCATCTGATGCTGGTGGTGCATCTACAATTACAATGCAACTTTCAAAGAAAAACTATACTAATGATAATGCTTCCGGTCTAGAAGGTATCATTCGTAAATTCACAGACGTATATGTTTCAGTATTTAAAATTGAACCATCATACACTAAAGAAGATATTTTAACATTCTATGTTAATTCAAACTTCTTAGGAGGTGGTTATGGTGTTGAACAAACCGCTTTAAGTTACTTTGGTAAAAGTGCTAAGGACTTAAATGTTGCTGAAGCAGCTATGATAGCTGGCTTATTCCAGGCACCAGGTAAATATAACCCATATACTAATCCAGAAGGTACAGAAAAAAGAAGACAAACTGTATTAAAACTAATGTTAAGACATGGTTATATTACTAAAGATGAATATAATATTGCTAAAGAAATGACTGTTAAAAAATTAATTAGTCAAAGTAATGGAACACCAACTGAACGTGTTACTGAATATCAATCATTTGTTGATGAAGTAGTTCGTGAAGTTAAAGAAAAGACTGGTAAAGATCCATATACAACATCTATGAAAATTTATACAACAATGGATCCAAATGTTCAATTATATATAACAAGACTTATGAATGGTGATTATTATAGTTGGCAAAATGACGTTGTTAAAGCTGGTGTTGCTATTATTAATGTCCATGATGGTTCAGTTGTAGCCTTAGGTGGAGGAAGAAATATTACTACTCGTAATTCACTTAACTATGCAACTCAAATAGAACGTCAAATTGGTTCTACTGCTAAACCATTATATGATTATGCTCCAGCAATAGAATATTTGAATTGGAGTACATATAATATTTTAGTTGATGAACCTATAACATATGGTGATGGTACACCAATTAGTAACTGGGATGGTGGTTATGAAGGCTTTGAAACAATGCGTTTAGCCTTAACACATTCACGTAATATTCCAGCCTTAAAAGCATTTAAAGAAAATTCAAAAGCAAATATAATTAAATTTGTTACGAGTCTAGGATTATCTCCTGAAATTGAAAATGGTACATTACATGAAGCCCATGCTATTGGTGGTTATAATGGTGAATCACCAATGTCTATGGCTGCTGCTTATTCAGCATTTGCTTCTGGTGGATATTATTCTTCACCATATACATTTACAAAAATTGAATATACTGATGGAACAACTTATGATAATATTCCACAACGTAATAAAGTAATGTCAGAAGAAACAGCATATATGATTACAAATATGTTAATTGATACTGGACAATTCGCATTTGGTCCATATAGTAATGTTAATAATCAACAATATGCTGGTAAATCAGGTACTACAAACTATGATTCTAGATTTCTTGCTGCTAAGGGATTAGAAAACTCTGGTATTATCAATGATATCTGGGCAGTTGGTTATAATCCAGATTATGCTATTGGTGTTTGGTATGGTTATGACGAATGGAATGACGAGTATCATACATATTTCAATAGTTATGAAAACGCTCGTTTATTCCAAGCAGTTGCTTTGGGATTATTTACAAGCGGAAAAACATTCACACAACCAGATGGTGTTATACCAGTAACTTTGGAATATGGTTGTCCAGAACCATGTTTACCAAGTGCTTATACACCTGGTCATATGTTAACAACTGAATTATTTATTAAAGGTACAGAGCCTTCAACAGTATCTGATCGTTTTGATAAACTTGAAAGTGTTACTAACTTAAAAGCATCAGCTAGTGGCAATACAGTAACTTTAACATGGAATGCTGTTAAAACACCAAAAGCTATGGATGCAAATGCTTTAAAGGAAGCATATGCTAAAACAGAAAAATTTTGGACAGGATACTTGGATGGTTATGTAAATCATATTATAGGACAAAATCAAGGAATGTTTGGTCAATTTGGTTACTATGTATATGAACAAACTACAACTGGTTTAAATCAAATTGGATTTACAACCAATTCATCCTATACAATATCAAATCAAGGTGGAAGTAAAACTTATGTAGTTAAAACAGCTTATTCTAACTTCCCTGCTAATATGGCAGACGGAAAATCAGTAAGTATTCAACTTGCACATATAGTTACTCCAAAAGAGAAATTAATTAAACAATTATATAATGGTTGTATAGGAAGATCAGCAACAAATGATGAAATTGAAAAGATGTCTGCTTATACATCAGCATCATCAATTGCATATTATATATGTAATTCTGATGAGGCAAAAGGTAAATATACATCAGCTGATACGGCTATACCATCTTGGTATAAAGGTATTTTAGGAAGAGCTAATACAAGTAGTGAACTTACTAAAGGAAAAGAATTATATACAAGTAGTAGAGAAAATGCTTTAAAAGCAATAATCAATTCTTCCGAATTTGCAAGTTATTGTAAGAACAATGATTTATTACATACTGAAATATAAAAAATGGTTTTAAAACCATTTTTTATTTTTTAGAAATATTTATCTTTTTAAATCATATATTTAACTAGAAAGTAGGTAAATATATGGAAAAAACAGATATAATTAAAAATATATCCAATCGTACTGGTGGAGATTTATACTTAGGTATTGTTGGAGCAGTAAGAACTGGAAAAAGTACCTTTATAAAAAAATTAATTGAAAACCTAGTTATTCCTAATATTGATGATGAATCCTTAAAAAAAAGATGCCTTGATGAAATACCGCAATCTGCTCAAGGTAAAACAATTATGACAACTGAACCAAAATTTATACCATCAGATGGAGCAACCATTAAAATAGACGATTTTGAAGCCTCTATTAGGCTTGTTGACTGTGTTGGTTATGTAGTTGAAGGTGCTAAGGGATATGAGGATGAAAACGGTCCTAGAATGGTTAAAACGCCATGGTATGATGAAGAAATACCATTTGTAGAAGCTGCTGAAATAGGAACAAGTAAGGTTATTAAAGATCATTCTAGTATTGGTATTATTATAACCACTGATGGTTCTTTTTCAGAAATAGAACGTTCTTCGTATATGGAAGCAGAGCAAAGAATAGTATCAGAACTTAAAAGCATTGGTAAACCGTTTATAGTTATTCTAAATTCATCGCATCCAAATAATCCTGAAACAATAGATTTAACAAAAAACTTAAGAGAAGAATATGATGTACCTGTTATTCCAATAAGTGTTTTAGATATGAATGAAAAAGATATTTATGATATCTTAAAAGAGGCCTTATTCGAATTTCCTGTATTGGAAGTTCAAGTTAATATGCCAGATTGGATTGCCTGTTTAGAACCAAATAATTGGTTAAAAGAAGTATATATTGATAAAATACGTGAAAGTGTCTGCAAAGTAGATAAATTAAGAGATATTGATAGTATTACTTCTCATTTTGAATCCTGCGAATACATAAAAAAATCATATATTTCTAACGTTGATGCTGCTACTGGCATAGTAACTATTAATCTAGATGAACCAGATGACTTATATAATCAAATACTAAAAGAAATAGTTGGTATAGATATTAATTCTCGTGCTGATATTATCAGTCTATTTCAAGATTACAATACAGCTAAACAAGAATATGATCAAATTAAAACTGCTCTTAAAATGGTTAAAACAACCGGATATGGGGTTGCTTCCCCTACTATCTCTGACATGAAATTAGAAACACCAGAAGTCATAAAACAAGGATCACGTTATGGTATAAAATTAAAAGCAGTAGCTCCTTCTATTCATATGATTAGGGTAGATGTTGAATCAACATTTGAACCAATAATTGGTTCGGAGGTACAAAGCAAAGAACTAATTGATCACTTAATGAAAGACCAAGAAAATATTTGGAAAAGCGAAATATTTGGTAGATCTTTAGATAATATAGTTAAAGAAGGTATACAGGCTAAATTATCATTACTACCAGAAAATGTTAGATTTAAATTACAAACAACACTAACAAAATTAGTTAATAAAGGTTCTGGTAACTTATTTACCATAGTTATATAGATAGATTATTCTATCTATTTTTTTTTAGATATGATATAATTTATATATAATAAGAGGAGGATATATGAAAAAAGCAAAATTATTATTTAGTATATTATTAGTTTGTACTTTAGTACTAGTAGGTTGTGTTAAGAAAGATAAAAAAGAAGATAAGAAAAAAGAAAAACCAGCTCCTGCTACAGCTGGTGAATCATTAGATATTAAGTTAGAATCAAATCCATCTACAGGATATAGTTGGACATATGAACTTGAAGGTGACAATGTTGTTGTTTTAACTAGCAAGTATGAAGAAGGAGAAAATTGTGAAGACCGTGATGGTTGTCCAGGGTATGAAATATTTACAGTAACAGCTACTGCACCAGGTCATGTAAATTTCAAACTTATTTATACATTTGCTGAATCTGACGATTCTAATGCTTTAGAAGCAGACTATGATATAACTATTGATAAAGATTTAAAAATAACTGAAACACATACTGGTTCATATTTTGAAAAATAAAAAAAGCATTTTAAATGCTTTTTTTAATTGTTTTTGATATATAAATACATAAATACTAAAGCTATAGCTAAAACACCAAAGATAATAATTAATTGATTTAATTTATTATTCTTTTTACCAACAGCTTTTTCACCAAATACAGGATTCTTAACCTGCATACCTAATTGTGTATATAGTAATGATGCCAATTTAGTTAAAGAAATACTTGGCGCAAATTGATATATACCACGAGCGATACCTTTTCCTGTTACAATAAGTGGAGTTTTTTCCGAGAAGTTGACATTAACAAATTCACGATCAACTAAACTTAATTTACCTACTTCGCCATATAAACTTGTAATAATAAGGTCTTGACCTTTTTCTTGGGCTTTATTATATACAGCACCTAAGCAATTATCAATAGTACTCATATTTTTCTTTAAAGTAGCTATTTCCTTTTTATCTATATGAGTCATAAGTGAATAATCAACAATTATTAAGTCATACATATTTTGTTCCTGATAAGCAAGTAAATATTTTGTAATTATATTAAAATGATCTTCTTTTACTTCTACAGGACAAATATTTAAATTAGATTTATACTCTCTTCTAAAGCCATTTAAAGTATTAGCAATATACCCTATTCTATCCTTAGCAGCTATTAATAATATTTTTTTATTTTCTGGAATATTTTCCAAAAAGTAAGAATTAGGAAGTTCACTACTATAGCAGAATGGAACTTTTGTATCATTAACTTCAAAGATAGAAATGCTCTTAATACCCAGTGGTAATTTACCGGCTGTAAAATAATTATGTGGATTAGTTAGAATGTCTAAATAAAAGCCTCCCATATTGTTGTCATAGTTGAAATATACAATACCATCTTTATCCTTTATAACTGTTTCTTTTTTTGTTAAGAATGATGCAATATTATCATCTGTTTGGCCTTTGCGGTATGCTCTTTCAATGACATCAGAATAATCACTCCAAATTTCACCAACACCTGAAACAAGCATTCTATAGTAATTACGTTTTTCTTCTTCGCTTGATTCATCAGTTAATATTCTTTTATTAGCAATAGAAGCGACTTTAATTATTTTACTATTACTTAAAGTATGAAATTTTAAAGAATTAATGCAGTTAATAGCCGTTTTTTGACCAGGGTTAGTATTATCACCTACAAATAAATGTAAGTATATTTCTTTGATACCTTTATTAGCACATACATCACAGAAATATTTTAATTGTTTATAAGTATTTTCACTATATTTATTACCTATATTAAATAAAATATGAAAACGACTATTATTTTGAATGGTATAGTTTATCAAATCAGTTAAAATCTTCTCGTTAGCTATTTCATTACTTGCTAATTTTGAATCAATAATATCTTCTTTTCTCAAAACATTTCCTTCTGTACTAAACATTAAATAATTTGATTTAAAATTCCCAATTTGATGTTTATTCAACCCAGCCTCAACATCAGAAACAGGCATAGATGTAAATGGATAAGCATGTGAAATACGATCCAAATTAGGCATTAAACTTGCTGAATATACATTCCAAGATTTAGATGCTTCCATACCAAAACCATTTAATAAAAATAATATTGTCTTTTTATTCTCTTCGTTCACATTACCACTACCTTCTAAGATATTATAACATAATTTTTTTAAAATTAAAATGTTTTAATACTTTTCCATATTTAATTATATTATCAGTATTATTATAAACAATTTTAGCATAATCCATTACTAAATAGTAGTTTTTTAAAGAAATATTTTTATCAATTTTTAAATAGAATTCATCATGATATAAAATTGTTTGAACATCTATATTGTTTATAAAATCATCTACTTGATATAAAAAAGTAGTATAGATTGGAATAATACGCATCTCTATTTGATTATAGTAATCGCCATAATCAATATCCTCAGCTTCTAATTCTAAAACCATACCATAAAGTTCATCAATATAAACTTTAACATTATAAAAACCTTTAATATTAATATCATAAACATCTCTTAATTTTAATAGTAATTCTCTAAAATAATTTTCTAAGTAATCTATATTTGCAAAATCAATTTTACCAGTTGTTTCCTTTTTTAAGTAAACAATTATTTTTTTCATTTCCATTTCTATTCTCAAGATTACCACCTATGTTATTTTATGACAAAAAAAAAGAGAGGTACTATTTTGTTCTCTCTATTTTTTCATATATTTCGTTTTTACCAATTTTAGTAACAGAAGAGAATAAAATTAATTCATCTCCTACCATTAAATCTAGAGCTTCTAAAATAGCATTTCTTTGTTTTTGTTGATTAGTTATACCAACTTTATCTACTTTAGTAGCTACAATTGTAACTGGAATATTGTAATGTTTTAAAAATTTATACATTAATAAATCGTCACTTGTTGGATTATGACGGAAATCAATTAATAAGAATACTTGTTTTAAGTTTTCACGATTTTGTAAATAGTCTTCCATCATTAAACCAAACTTCATTTGTTTCTTTTTACTAATTGATGCATAGCCATATCCTGGAGCATCAACTAAATAAAATTCATCATTTATTAAATAAAAATTTATAGTTTGGGTCTTACCTGGTGTAGCAGAAGTATGAGCAAAATTTTTTCTATTCATCATTGTATTGATGAAGCTGCTTTTACCTACATTTGAACGTCCAACTAATAAAAACTCTGGTTTATTATCTTCTGGATATTGACTTCTTCTAACAGCACTAATAGTAAGTTCGACACTATTAATTTTCACGAATAATCACTCCTCTAACAAATAATATTATATCATTTGTTTTCCCCTCTGTAAAGCATATACTCTTTCTTGCCAAATTGTTTACATATTGTATCAACAGCAAAACATACACCTAAAACAATATAAGCAATAAAAGATATTACATTACCAACTAAAATCATTGG
The DNA here is from genome assembly GCA_017527675.1 of Bacilli bacterium. Taxonomy (GTDB): domain Bacteria; phylum Bacillota_I; class Bacilli_A; order RF39; family UBA660; genus RGIG6635. Next base: position 25,066 of record JAFXPU010000024.1, on the reverse strand, counting down.
TGCAATATTGCCTAACGTTATAAAAGTATCAGCATTAATTGAATATGAAATAAATAATGAGAATACCAAATTACCTAAAATAGCTAAATAACACAATACCAAAGTAAATTTAGCACCATAATTAATATTAGAAACACTAAAAACAGCACCAATAACTATTAAAGAGAATAAAGCGTTTATATAATAAAAACATATATTATTCATAAAATTTCCATTCAAAGCTGAAGAAAAATGATTAACTAAATCCAAACCAAAATAATATAAAGTAAAGAATACAGATAATGTTGCAACAACAACTGTTATCTTTAAATTATTAGAACCTGATTCTAAATTTGCAATTAACACAACTCCTAAAACAGCCATAGCAATTAATATTGTAAAAAAAGATGAATAATTATCTATGGCTTTACCGTATTCGCTAAGTGCATAACTCAAATTATAATTTAAACTATACATATCAACACCTCTAACAATATAATTGTATCACAGATATGATTTTTTTTAAACTATTTCATATAAAGGTAACACTACCTTAACACTTGTTCCTTTTCCATATTCGGATTTATAGGTTAGAGTTCCATTATGAGCTTCAATTATTTCATCAGAAAGTGATACACCTAATCCTGTACCTTTTAATTTAGTTGTATAAAAAGGTTCCTTAATTTTAGATATTATTTGATCTTCAATACCCATTCCATCATCTTTAATATCTACTATAACTTTGTCATCTTTAGTATAACATTTTAAAATAATATTATTTGAATTAGCTTCAATACTATTTTTAATTAAATTAATAAATACCTGAGATAAACGATTATAATCACCCATAACATATATTTCATCATCATTTAATTCATACTTTATATTTATGTGACGAACATTCATAAGATCATTAATATTTTTAACTTTTTCTTCTAATAACAAATTAATATCCATAATATCGCAATTAATACTATCCTTATTAACTAGCATAAAATCTTCTAAAAGACATAATACTCTATCAACTTCACTTTTCATAATTTTAAGATATTTTTTGCTCTTTTTTTCATCTTTAACATCATACATATCTAAATAAGCTTTTAAAACTGCAATGGGATTTTTTATTTCGTGGGTTATTTTAAATAAAGATTTCTTGACTTCTTTATCCTTTTCTAATTCATTCAATTCTTGATTAAATCCAATTATATCATTACCCATTTTATACATAATATTAAATATAGTTAACAAGATTATAAAACAAGCAATTGGCGCTAAAGATGATATATGATTTAGTATTAAAAAATACATAATTGAGTTAATAATTATAAAAGTAAATATATAAGCATTGGCATTTTTTACTATCTTATTTAAAGCTATTAGTAATAAGTAATTAAAAAACAGAACTGTAATATAGAATATATTAACATTATATAGCCATATAATGGTTAAAACTACTAATCCATAAGTAAAATACTTTCTATTCATTAAAGAAAAAAATAAAGGTATATTAAGCAAAATAATAACGTAATTCTTGTCAACACCATACTTAACTAAAAATAAAACAGAAGTAATATTAATTAAAAACTGAAAAATATTTTTCTCCTTTATATTTAAGCGTCTATTGGTTGTTATATAAAAAATGTAAACTAAATAAGGAAAAAGAATAATTAAGCCATTTATAAACAATTTATCAAACATATTATCACCACAATTAAATAATAATATATTTATTTGTCAGAAAATGTCGAAAAAAAGAAAAAAATGTAAAAAAAAAAGATTTTATTTTAAATCTTTTATACATCTTTTTATTTGTTCAGCATTATCACCAATAATAATCTTTAATTGATTATCAATCTCAACAATACCACGAGCGCCTAGTTTTTGAATAGCTTCTTTATTAGCAATAGTAACATCTTTTAAAGTAACAATAAATCTTGATTTATTGAATTCATAATCAACAATATTACTTTTACCACCTAAAGCTTCAACTAATTTATTGGCATCAATCTTAAAATCTTTTTTCTTTGATCTAACAATCGCAAGTGCAATAACAAATAAAACAATTGCAATTAATATATATTCAATTACATAATTATCAAACATTTAATCACCTAATTAATTATACTATAAAAAGAAAAAAAAATAAACCTTAATGTTTATTGTATAATTTTTTTAATTAGTGTAAGATAATTATAGGTGGTTAAAATGATAAAAAAATATCGTTTAGACTTAACAATCTTAATACCTTTAATACTATTAATGACTATTAGTATTATCTCCATTGCTGGAGCTGAAAAATTAGTTGGGGTATCTGAACATTATATGTTAAAACAATTAATGTGGTATGGTATTGGTTTTGTTACTATTTATATTGTTCTATTTATTGGTAATAAACAACTTATAAATAATATTTGGATACTATATATAATAACCAATATTCTTCTGGCCTTACTACTTGTATTTGCCAAACCAATCAATAATGCTAGATGTTGGTTTCAAATACCTGGTATTGGTAGTTTTCAACCATCTGAATTTATGAAAATTATATTAATATTAACTTTAGCTAGAATGATTAATGACTTCCGTGAAAAATATAATAAACCAACTTATAAAGAAGAATTTATCTTCTTACTTAAAGTTGGTCTAATGGTTTTAATACCTAGTTTTTTAACCTTTTTGGAGCCAGATACAGGCGTTGTATTAATATACCTTATTATTACATTTGCTATGCTATTTATTGCAGGAATTAGATATAGATGGTTTTTGATGATTGGTGCAGTATTTCTTATTGGTTTAGGTTCCGTATTAATAACCTATTTCTTTTTTCCAGAATTATTTATTAAAATATTTGGTACAAGCTTTTTCTTACGTGTTGATCGTTTGCTAGATTGGTCAAATAAATCTGGTTATCAACTAGAAAATGGTTTAGCAGCTATAGGTTCTGGTGGACTCTTTGGTAAAGGAATATTTAATACTCCCGTTTACTTTCCTGAACCTCAAACAGATTTTATCTTTGCTGTTTATGCTTCTAATACTGGATTTGTTGGTTGTATATTTTTAATTGTATTATTAATATATTTTTCAGTTCGTTTAATCTTCTTAGCCACTAATAGTAATCATAATATAAATAAATATATTATTGCCGGTATCTTAGGTATGCTTATCTATCAGCAATTTCAAAACATTGGTATGACTTTAGGTATTATGCCTATAACAGGTATTACCTTACCATTTATATCATATGGTGGTTCTTCCCTCTTAAGTTATATGTTAATGATGGGAATCATATTTAATATAGCTAATGAAGAAAAAAATACGAGAAATTAAAAAAGGATAATTAATTATTATCCTTTTTTTCTTCTTCATCTTTTTTCTCTTCTTGTGTTTCTTCTTCTTTTGGTTCTTCTTTTGGTTCTTCTTTTTCTATTTTTCTCCAATAAGGACTTAATTTAACATCGTTATCACATGTAAATTTAGTACCTTCCAAAATAGATTTACCATGTTGATCTACCCATGAAACAAATTCATATCCTTCTTTAGTTGGATTATTTTGTGGTAATTTTAAACCATTGCCACATTCAACATTAACAGAGGCATACTCATTTGTATATTCATCATCTAAATAGAATGATACTTTAAATGTTTTAACCTCTTCTTCTTTTTTATTCCAATTGGCATATAAAGTTATATCTTCACAAGCTAATAACGCTTTATCTAAAATTGGACGATCATTTTTATCTACCCATGAAACAAATTCATAACCCTCACGAGTTGGATTTTTAGGTAGTTTTAATTCTGTATCACAATCAACTGTAATACTAGCAACTTGGGAACCACCTTTTGAATCAAAAGTTACTTTAAAAGTTTTAACTTCTACTTCTTTTTTAATCCATTTAGCTTTCAACTTAGTATCTTTAATAAATTTAGTTTTATCAGATACCTTAGTTTTATCTAAATACCAACCATCAAATTCATAACCATCTTTAACTGGTACTGGTAATTTAATTGTCTCATTTTTATTAATGTTTATATCTTTAACAACTGAACCACCATCAGTATCAAAACTAATTGTAATTTGATCTTTAATTTCCGTTTTCGGTTCATCTTTTTTTACTTTTTTATTACTATTAACTTTTAAAAATATAAAGAATGAAACTAATAATATTGCAAGAATCAAAGCAGTAATACATGAATTCAAAACATACTTATTTACTTTAAATTTCATATTATTTATTACCTTTTAAGATATCAAATGCTTTTTTAACTTGAAGATCATTTTTAATCATTTCTAAACCACCAAATTGTTTTAAGAATTCATCTTTAGTCATTTGGTATTTTTTAGCCATTTCTTCAGCTTCTTTATTAGCTTCATCATCTGATACAGTTATTTTTTCTTCTTTAATAATTGCACCAATTAAAAGACGATATGTAACACGATCTTTAGCTTTATCATGATATTCTTCTTCAAGTTTATCATAGTTTAATCCAGTAAATTGGAAGAATTGTTCTAAAGTAATTCCTTGCATTTGTAAATTACGACTATATTCATCTATCATATGATGAATTTCTTCATGAATCATAGCCTCAGGAATTTCAACTTCCATAGTTGATGATGCTTCTTTTAATAATTCATCTAGCCATCTTTCTTCAGCTTCGTGATCTTTACGAGCCTTAATATTTTCCTCTAATTGTTTTCTTAAAGACTCTTCATCATTAATACCTTCCATACCTAAATCTTCAAAGAAATCCTTATCTAATTCTGGCACCTTAACTTCTTTAACTTCATGAATAGTTACTTTAAATATAACTGGTTTACCTTTTAAATCTTCAGCATGATAATCTTCAGGAAATGTTACTTTAACTTCTACTTCATCATCTGCTTTATGACCAATTAATTGTTCTTCAAAACCCGGAATAAAAGTATTAGAGCCTATTTCTAGTGAATAGTTCTCTCCTTTTCCACCATCAAATGCTTTACCATCTTTAAAACCTTCAAAATCAATTACAGCAACATCGCCATTAGCAATTTTACCATCTTTTACAACATTTTCTTTATAACGGTTTTGCATTTCTTTAACAGAATTATCTACTTCTTCTTTAGTAACTTTAACTGCTTCTTTTTTAGCTTTTAAACCAGTATATTTACCTAATTTAACTTCTGGTTTTAATGTTAAAACAAATTTATATTCAATTTCTTTTTCATCAACTTTAGTGATATCTACCATTGGTTGAGCAACAATTTCTAAATCTTTGTTTTCTTCAATCATTTTATCATATGCAGCTTCAATAGCTTTATTAGAAGCTTCATATAATAATGATTCCATTCCATAATGTTTAATAAAAATATCTTTTGGGGCTTTTCCTGGTCTAAATCCTGCAATTTTAGCATTTTTATTGGCTTTTTTAAAAGCATCATCTAAATATTTTTCCCATTCTTTTCCACTAATTTTAATTATAACTTCTTTTTCATTTTTCTTTTCCATAATTTACCTCCAACATGTATAAGTATATAATAAATTGTTTATTTTAGCAAGCAATATCGTCTTTTAGAATATTTACTTGTCTTTGATAATCATCTGCACTAGTTATAAAGTAACCAGATACAGCTATATCAGCATCTTTTACTTTTTCAATAGTCTTATCATTGATACCACCATCTACTTCAATTTTATAATTTAAGTAGATTATTTTACGAACATGATTTAATTTATTCAATTTACGTTCAGTATCACGAATAAACTCTTGACCACCACGACCTGGATAAACACTCATAACTAATATTAAATCAACTTGATCAAGATAACTTAATATACTATCAATTGGTGTACCAGGATTAATAGCAAGACCTACTTTAATATTTAAACTTCTTAAATAATTAATAATAGACATAGGATCATTAGTAGCTTCATAATGAAATGTTATAAATGCAGGATGTAAATCTTTATAAAAATCTATATAACTTTTTACATCTTTAACCATTAAATGAATATCTAAAGGCTTAGTAACGTCTTTTAATTTAAGAGCCATTTCATCATTAGAAATACTTTTTTCTTTAACGAATTCTCCATCCATAACATCAACATGTAAAAAATCTACAGTAGTTCGATCTAATTCTTGCATACGATCTTCTTTCATTGATAAAAATGATGCAGATATTTTCATAAATCACCTCTTATTTATTCTTATTAATAAAGTTTAAATAGTTTTCATAGCGGCTTTTTAAAATTTTCTTCTCTTTAACCATTTGTTTAACATAACAATCTTCTTCATCATTATGCATACAATCTTGATATTTGCAATATTCTTTATAATTTTCAAATTCAATAAAATTATCACGAATATCAGATACAGTTAATTCATTAAAATCTAATGCTGAAAAACCAGGGGTATCAGCAATTAAACCATCTAAAACATTTAAAAACTCTGTATGACGAGTGGTATGCTTACCACGTCCTAAAGCATAAGATACCTCATCTGTTTTAATATTTAGACTACTATCTATATGATTTAACAAAGTTGATTTACCAGCTCCACTTTGTCCTGTTAAAACCGTAACATTATCTTTAATAACAGATTTAACATCTTGATAATTATCAAATACTTGATAACCAATACTTCTATAATAATCCATAATTTCTTGGTACTTTTTTTTATCAGATATTAAATCTAATTTAGAAAAATATAAAACAGGTTTAATATTATTAAATTCAATAATAGTTATTAACTTATCTAGTAAATTACTACTATATTCTGGCACCTCAACACTTGTTACTATAATTGCTTGAGTAACATTAGCAATAGCTGGTCTTATTAAACTGTTTTTACGTGGTAATATTTCTAAAATATAATGATTATCTATATCAATTAAGACATCATCCCCCACTAAGGGAGTGATGCCTAATTTTCTAAATTTACCACGAGCCTTACAAACAATCTCTTGATTATTAATAAGTACTGTATAATCATTACTAATTTGTTTAATTATTTTACCTTGCATATATTAATTATTGTCTTCCCATCCTGCATATACTGTAATATTTTCAGTTACTGATGGAAAATTATATTCATATCCATCATTTCCAGTTTTAGTTGTATACCAACCTTTAAATTTTTTACCTGTTTGAGTTGGATAAGTTGATGGTCTAGTAGCAGCACTACCCTTTTTAACTGTTTGAGTTTCACTTGTTTTTCCACCAGCCATACCGCCATTATAATCAAATGTTACTGTATAAGTTGGTAAAGCTACAGCTATTTTAACTTTTAAAGTAACACCCTCTTTAACTTCAACACCTTCTTCACGATTTTGATAGAATATTGTACCAGCAGCATACTGATCAGTTTCAACTTCCTCAATATCACAAGTAATTTTGTTATCATCACAGAATGTTTGAACTTTATCTTTATCAAATCCTTCTTCAGGATCAGTGAAATCTGGATAAGTTACTATTAGAACTGCATAGAATAATTCAATAGCATTACCTTCTAATACTCTTTCACCTTTTTTGATACTTTGATCAACAATCATTCCTTCAAAGACTTCTTTTTTCTTACCCTTATCGTCTTTATATTCTTCTTCATCTATTTTCTTTTGAGTTTTAACTACTTTAACACCCTTATTTTGAAGTTCAATTTCAACTACATCAATTTTTTTACCAGTATAATCTTCAACTAATACACCAGCTTCACCAGATGACACTATAATTGTAACTGTACTTCCTTTTTTAACTTTGGAAATACCTTCAGTTTTATTTTTATAACCAATTACATTTCCTTCTAATACTGTATCAGAAGATTCTTCTTCAATAATAACATCAATACCTTTTTTCTGTAGTTCTTTTTTAGCTTCAGCAGCTGTCATAGTAGAAATATTTGGTAATGTAATAGTTTTATTTTTAGATTTATTAACTAAAATTAAAGCTGCAACAGCAATTGATAAAGCAATAAACAAACATACAATTGTAACTATAATTAAAGTCCATTTTATTTGTCTATTGTCCTTTTTATCTTCAATTAATTCTTCTAAAGATTCAGTAGTATCTTCTGTTTTTAATTCCTTAGAATTATTACTAATATCAGTAATATTTGCTAAAGTTGGTAAAGTTTTAGTTTCTTCTAAATCTTCATGTTCTGGATATTCATAAACTAATCTTTGACAATTTTTTCTTTCCTCTGTTAAAGCTAGTTTTAAATCTTTATGCATTTCAGCAACAGAATCATATCTGTTTTTAGGGTTTTTAGCACAAGCTTTTAATACTATATTTTCAACACTTTGAGGAATAATGGCATTTTGTTCACAAACACTAGGTATTTGTTCTTTCATTTGTTTTAAAGCTATTTCAACAGCATTTTCACCTTTAAATGGTAATTTACCTGTTAATAATTCATACATTAAAATACCTAATGAATAAATATCACTTTTAATAGTAGCTCCACGACCATTAGCTTGTTCTGGAGGTAAGTAATGAACTGAACCCATAACTGAATTAGTTTGAGTAAGTTCAGCGCTATTTAAAGCTATTGCAATACCAAAATCAGTTATTTTTACACGACCATCTTCAAGAATTAATACATTTTGTGGTTTAATATCACGATGGATAATATATGAATCATGAGCACAAGCAATAGCTGATGTTAATTGAAGCATAATATCAATAACTTCAGGAAGTGATAAGGCACCACGTTTTTTAATTAAACTTTTTAAAGTTTTACCATCAATATATTCCATAACAATGAAATAATTTCCATCATCTTCACCAACATCATACATCTCAACAATGTTTGGATGATTTAGTGAGGAAGCTGCTTTAGCTTCTCTTTGGAATCTTTTAACAAATTTTTCATCAGTAGCTAAATCGCCTCTTAAGATTTTAACAGCAACTTCACGCTCTAAAATAGTATCATAAGCAAGGTACACATTTGCCATGCCACCTTCACCGATGTTACGAACTATTTGATATCTTCCATCTATCTTTTGTCCCTTAACTATCATACTAATTATCCTCCTTAATTAAATATGCAACCGAAATATTATCATTTCCCCCACGATTATTGCATTTGAATATTAACTTAGCAAGTCTTTGTTCCAAATCAATATCCTCATTAAGTACACGAGCAATTTGTTCATCATCTAACATATTTGTTAAACCATCACTACATAACATAATGCCATCAATAGTAAGTTCAACATTAAAGATATCCATCTCAACTTCTGTATTAGCACCAAGAGCTCTCATTAATACGTTTTTGCGTGGATGATCTTTTGCTTCCTCTTCTGTTAACTCACCAGTTGAAACAAGTAAATTAACAAGTGAATGATCAACTGTTATTTTATGTAACAAGCCATTCTTCATAACATACCCAGATGAATCTCCAATATTTCCAAATAATAAGAATGATGGCGTTAAAACAGCAAGCACTAAAGTTGTACCCATTCCCTCAGATTCTGGATTATCTTGAACATAGTTAAATATTTCTACATTAGCTTCAGATACAATAGTTTGTAACCAAGTAATAGCATCTTCTTTACTACCAATACTATCAATGTTTTCAAATCTTTCTGATATTAAAGAAACAGCTATTGATGATGCAACTTCACCATCTTTATGTCCTCCCATACCATCAGCTACAAGCATTAAAGTTTCGCCTGCTTTATTTTTAACTATTGCAACACTATCTTCATTTCTTTCTCTTACTTTTCCTGTATCAGTCAAATATGCATACTGCATTTTATCCCTCCTCGTATATTGATCTTAATTGACCACAGGCAGCTTTTAATTTACTACCAAATTCTTTTCTAATTGTGACACACACATTTTCTTTTTTTAGTATGTCATAGAATTTCATAATTCTTTCTTGAGTACTTTTCTTAAACTCAATATGACTAGTTTCATTATAAGGAATTAAATTAATATAAGCATTCATTCCTCTAACCAACTTAGCAAGTTCCTTAGCACATTCTTCAGTATCATTAACACCATATAACATAATATATTCAAATGTTAAACGTCTATTAGTTTTTTTGATATATTCTTTTAATACTGGCATTAATTCAGAAAGTGGATAAGCCTTATTAATTGGCATTAGTTTTGATCTTAACTCATCATTAGGAGCATGTAAGCTAATTGCTAAATTAACTTGCTTATCATATTCTGTAAACTTCTTAATTGCTGGTATTAAACCACTTGTTGAAACTGTAATATGTCTTGAACCTAAAGCAATACTTTTTGGATCATTAATAATATCAATAAAACCTATAACATTATCATAGTTATCAAATGGTTCACCAATACCCATTAAAACAACATGAGTTATTTTAAGATTCAGTATTTCTTCAACTTCCAATATTTGTAAGACCATTTCTTCTTTTTCTAAATTACGCACTTTTTTTAAACGCCCTGATTCGCAAAAAGCACATCCCATATTGCAACCTACTTGAGTAGATATACATAAACTATATCCATAATCATGATGCATTAATACGGCTTCAATCTTTTCATTATCAGAAAGTCTAAATAAAAACTTATCAGCCATCTTATCAGATAAATGATCAATTACTTCTAATTTATTAAAAGTGTAATTTTGTTTTAAAATTTCTCGTAAATTTAAACTTAAATTACTCATAAGATCAAAGTTCTCTATCTTTTTTTGATATATCCATTCATATATCTGAGAAGCATTAAATTTTTTAAATTCATTAGATATTAAAAATTCTTCTAACTCTAATCTTGTAACACCATATATATTCTTCATATTACACCTATTATAATTATACCAAAAATATAAAAAAAATAATAGTTTTTAACCATTATTTTCCTTTTTTTAAACCTTTTTTTCATTATTTACATTTTTACTAGACATTATTTTAATTATTTACCTTTTCTCATAAAAAAATAATAGTATAAACTATTATTTAAATTTCTTAGCTCCTTTTAATCCACCTTTTAAACCGCCTTTGAAGTTAGCTAAAATATTTGTTTTAAATGAATATGTTTTCTTAGCTCTATTTTTATAATCTTTAACAGCTAATGTAATCATTTCATCTAATAAATCCTCATATTTTTTACCAGCTGGTTCCCATAAGTAGAATGATAAACTACCTGGATTAGTATTTGGTTCATTAATATAAACTTTACCAGCCTTTTTATCAATTAGAAAATCTATACGGCAAACACCACTTAAATTAAGTGCACGGAATGCTTGTTTAGATATTTCTTTAACTTCTTCTTCAGTTTTAGAATCAATACGAGCAGGTATTACACGTGATGCTGATGCCATACCTTTTGAACCAGACCCTTTTGCTTTAGAACCACCAATGTACTTATCTTTATATGATAAAATTTCAGATGAAGAAATAACTTCTTCAATTACACTTGTTTGTTGATAATTATAGTTACCTAAAACACTACAGTTAACTTCAAGTAAATTATCTACAGCCTTTTCTACTACTATTTTAATATCATATTTGATAGCTTCATCGATAGCATCTCTAATGCCTTTTTCATCTTTGACATAAGTTATACCAACACTACTACCTAATGTTGCTGGTTTAACAACAACTGGATAACCAATTTTTTTGATTTTTTCTAAAATTTCATCAGAACCATCTAAGTATTCTGTATCATAAAACCAAGTATAATCAACAATTGGAATATTTGCAGCAGCAAATACTTGTTTCATTACAACTTTATCTTGTCCTAAAGCAGAACCTAATACACGAGAACCAACATATGGAATACCAACTGTTTCAATGTAACCTTGTAAAGTTCCATCTTCAACATTGTTACCATGTACTATTGGAAATACAACATCTAAAGTGGTAATATCTTTTCTAAATAAACCTGTTGTTTTTTGTAAGAAGAATTCACCATTTTTCTTAACCATAACACACTTTGTAGCATATCTTTTTAAATCATCAAAATTACGATATACATCTATATCCATAAGCATTTTACCAGTATACCAATATCTATCCTTACTAATATAGATTGGAATAATATCATATTTTTCTTGATTAATATGTTCCATTGCTTGAACAGCAGTAATAATACTTACTTCATGTTCAACTGTTTCTCCACCAAATATAACTCCTACTTTTATTTTCATTTAAAACACCTATCTTTCATTAAATAAATCTGGTAAATCATTTTCAAGTAAGACATAAGTCTCACCTTTTTTCAATTTATTCATTAATGGAAATGCATCCACTACATTATTTAAAACATATATTTTTTTCTCATCATACTTTTTATTTTTTAAACCATCTAAAATTGGTTTAGTTTGTTCTTCACCAACTAAAATTACATAATCAGCAACATCGGCTATATACTCACCAAATTTGTTGTTTAGTTCGTATTGTTTTTCACCTAATTCAATCATACCTGGTGTAACTACTATCTTAGTACCAGGCATCAAATCAAGAACATCTAATGCCATTTTAGAACCAACAGGATTAGAATTATAAGCATCATCAATAATTGTAATATCACCCATTTTTTTAAGTTCAAGGCGATGTTCAATAGGTGCTATTGAACTAACGCCACGTTTTAGTTCATCGTCATTTAATCCTAAAGCAGAACCTAAAGCTATACCAGCTAAAATATTATAAATATTGTGACGTCCTAATAATCTAGTTTCAAAATCACATGTATGTCCATCTTTAAAGGTTACTTTAAAGTTTGTTCCCTTATGTGATAATTTAATATCACTAGCCTTATAATCAGCATCGGCTTCAATTCCTATCCAAATAATTTGGCAATCATTTTTAAGTTTATAATTTTTTTGTAATGGATCATCAGCATTTAAAATACCAATACCATCACTAGGTAATGACTCAATAAGTTCAAATTTACCTTTTTGAATATTTTCTTGAGAACCAAATGATTCTAAATGAGCTTGACCTATAATAGTTAAAATACCATATTTAGGTTTCATTAATTTACAAGTTGTTTTTATTTCTCCTTTTTTAAATGCTCCCATTTCTGCAATGAAAATATCATTAAATTTATCTAAATAATTATTAATTGATCTAATTAAACCATATGGAGTATTAAAATTAGACGGAGTTTTAAATGGCGTCAAACGCGTATTTAAAATATCCCATAATATATTTTTAGAACTTGTTTTACCATAACTACCAGTAATACCAACTACTGGAATATTCATTTCTTTCATTTTTTTCATAGCTTTACTTTTATAGTAATGATAAACATATTTTTCAATTGGCTTATTTAAGAAATTAGCTACTGTAACAATTACCCAGTTAAAATAAATTGATAAAGAAACTAACAAGTAGTAAAACCATAACTTATCTTCAGAAAAAGTATAACAAATACCAAAAACAATAGCAGCATATATTAAGAAGATAGTTATAACTAATCTTTTAACGCGACTTGTTACTACTAATGGTTTTTTAGTTTGTTCTCTTCTGTTATATGCATAATAAATAAAACATGATATAGCACCAACTAATGATGCATATAAAATAGCATGATCAAAACTAAATAAAAAAGCCAAAACACTTAAAAAAACAAGTATATCAAAATTAATAAAGACTTTTTTTAAATTTTTAAATACCCATAATACATAACGATTAGATTCATTATAGTAATTTTGTTGTAACATATGAATTGTTCTTTTACTTTTAATGCTTACAAAAACAAAATAAACTATTAATGAAAACAGAAAGTATTCCATATAACACCTAACTTTCTAAAAATGATCTAATAACAGAAACAGTTCCTCCTAAATTTTCTAAATAAGCATAATGTGTACATCCAGGAAAAACTACTAAACCTGAACTTGGTAGAATACTATCAAGTTCATGAGCAGATTCAATTGATACAGCCTCATCTTGATCACCCCAAATAAGTAATGTATCAGTTTCAATTTTTTTAATATCTTCTCTAATATCTTGATTAACTGCATTAACAAGCACTTCACGCATAATGCCAGAAGCATTCTTATAATCAGCAGAACCAATATGTTTTTTAGCAAATCCTTCTAGTTTATTTAAACCAGGAATCTTTTTTGCAAATTTTAACATCTTTGTTTTAAAACTTAACTTTTCAATTTCCTTTTTAAATGAACAAGCAAGCATTATTAACTTATCAGCATCATGATATTTTGATTGATATAATAATGATACTTTACCACCAAATGAATGACCAATTAAAGTAAAATTCTTAATTTTCTTCTTTTCAATGAATTTACGTATTACATCTACAAAATCATCAACATGATATGCAAAAGTTGGCTCAGATGACTTACCATGACCTGGTAAATCAATTATATATATCTTATATTCTTTATAAAAATAATCAGCTAAAGGTTTCATCATTTCAATATTTTGACCCCATCCGTGTAAAAATATTAAAGTTTTTTTACCTTCACCATATTCATAATAATTAAGTTCAATGTCGTTTATTTTTTCAGTCACTTAAACCACCATATATATTATACCATAAAAAAAGCAAAAAATATTTTTTTTGCTTTATTTTTTAACACTTTTTTTTGGTTTAGATGATTTCTTATTATCTTTTTTTATTTCTTTTGTTTTAGAACCATCTTTTTTAGGTTTTTCTTCTTTTTCTTCATGTTTTTCATAATTTTTCAAATGAACTAAAACATTAGGTCTAACAAATATTAGAAGAAGAATACCAATTATTAAAAATAAACAAACTTCTAAAACATATTCTTCATGAAATAATGTACATATAGCAGCTATAATAGCACTTACTATAAAGCATGCAGCTGTTAAATTACGTGAGAATATTTCTACTAATATTAAGGCTACTATGACAGCTAACCAAATATATAACATAAAAAATCACCTACCAACATTATACTAAAATTGAATTATAAATACAATCTTTTTTTATTATTTAGTATACCATTTATCTAACAAAATATTTATAACTTTAAATAAGCAAAGATTAATTGCAAACATGATAATTAAGAATAAATATAAATAATTATGCAATAATATTAAATCAAATACATCTCTAAAGAAAATAATAGCTACAAAATAAATTGCTGCCAGTGTACTCATTAGAGTTGCTGTAAATAAATTAAATGGACGACATATTTTAGTTAATAGTAAAAATCCATTAAATGTAACTAAGTAAAAACAAATTGTAGACATGCCACCATTAAATTTAATAAAATTAGACATTATAATAACGATTACAACATTTAAAAATATTATTAAAGCTGTAGGTAAAGATGTTCTTAAAACATCTTTAAAGAAATTACGCGTTGTTTTTTCATTATTAGGTAAAAGTGATAAAACAAATGATGGCATACCAATTAAAACAAAATTATTTAAAGTTAATTGAATTGGTTTAAATGGATACTCTGTTTTAATAAAAATAAATAATAAAGCTAAAAGTGTTGAATAAATAGTTTTATTAATAAATAATGTTGCTGAACGCGTTAAATTATTTACGGATTTACGTCCCATATCTATTAAAACATTAATACTATTAAAATCATCATTTAAAAGAATAATTTTCGAAACATTTTTAGCAGATTCCTTTGCATCAATAAAACTAATGGATGCATCAGCTTCTTTTAAAGCTAAAGTATCATTAACTCCATCACCCATATAAGCAACTTTATGATTTTTTCTTAGAGCCTTCATTAATTTTAATTTTTGATTAGGATCACATCTAGAAAAAATATTATAACGAGACACTAAAGCATCATAATCATCATCTTTATATTTAGACATATCAATAGCTTCAATTTTAGCAAAGCCAACCTTATGAGCAACATTTTTTAAATAATTCATTGAGTCACCAGATATTAAAACAACAGCAACATCTTTTTTTATTAATTTAGCTATAACTTTATCAGCATTCTCTTTTAAAATATCTTCAATTAAAATAATACCAATAACCTCATTTTCATGAGCTATTAAAAGAACTCGATAATGATCTTCATAATCTTTTAAATCAAATTTATCATCAATGTATTCTTTAGCCCCTAAAGTAAATTTACCAAGCCCTGAAAACGTAATAGAAGACGTTTTAGTGTACGAAGAGAACGAATCATATGATTCTACTTTATAATCCTTTTTAGGACTTCTATAGGCTCTTAATGCCTTAATAGTGGCATTATCATCACAACTATACTTAGCATAAGCTGCTACAATATCCTCTACATCATATTTTTTAGATAAAGAGATAATACTATTTACTTGCATATCAGCCTTAGTAATAGTTCCTGTTTTATCAAAACAAAAAGTATCAATATTAGCTAAAGAATCAATACAATTTAAATCTTGTACCAATATTTTTCTTTTAGATAGTTTTAAAGCTGCTAACATAAATACGGTTGATGATAATAATATTAATCCATCCGGAATCATCCCTATTAAAGCTGCTACTGTTGATACTACTGAATTAGTTAAATCATGATCAATATTATATTGTTGATAAAATAACAACAATCCAAGTGGAACAATAATAATTGATATAAACTTTAAAAATCTATTTAAACCTTGAATAACAATAGAGTTGTTATTATCTATATCTGATATTTGACCAATTATTTTAGCAGAATAATTATCAGCACCAATACGAATTACTAAAGCTTTAGCATCACCATTAATAATAAATCCACCAGATAATAGTTCATCACCTTTAGTTTTTAATATAGGTTCAGATTCACCTGTAATAAAGGATTCATCAACCAATACCTCACCATCAACTATCTTTGAATCCACAAGTATTTGACTGCCAGCCTTATAACAGATTAAATCATCCATAACAACTTCATCTTGACTTATTTCTTCTTCCTTACCCTCTCTTATTACTTTAGCCTTATTAGATGCTAAAATACGCAATTTAGAAAGTTCATGTTTAGTTTTTAATTCTTCATAAATACCTATTAAAGTATTAATAATAACAATGCCTAAAAAGAATAAATTTTTATATGATCTAACAAGCAAAATACATATACCTAAACTTATATTTAAAATATTAAATATAGTTATAGTATTAGATAAAATAATATCCTTTAAACTTTTGCTTTTAACCTTAACTTCATAGTTAACTAGACCTTTATCTTTTCTTTCTTGCACTTCAAAATATGTTAGACCATTTAGTTTCATAAAACCACCTTTATAATTATACCCTAAAATCTTGTTTTTTCAAAATATTATGCTATAATACTAACTATTGGTGATTAAATGACAAAGGAATATTTAGAAGAATTAAAAAAATACTTATTAAAAAATGGTAAATTAGATCCTGACTTTGGTCCTTACTCTAAAATGTATAGTATGACAACGGAAAACATTGCGGGATTTTTAAATAATTTGGATTTAAAAGATAAAAATGTTTTAACAGTAGCAGCTTCCGGTGATCAGAGAATAAACGCTTATATGCTTGGAGCTAAAAATGTTACATGTTTTGATATTAATCCTTTAACTAAATTACAATTAAACTTAAAAGACACTACTTTAAAAATTGTTAATTTTGAAAAATTTATTAATTTCTTTGGTATTTATTCAGGTAAATATGGATCATATTATAAATATCTAGATAAAGAAATATTTAAAGAAATAAAAAATGATCTTGATGAAGATACCTTTAAATTCTTTGATTACATTATTAATGGTAATCAAAATATTGGTAGTCATGATATTTATCAAAGTTTTGACAATAATTTAGACCTACTTAAAAATATGAACAATTATTTAACAAAAGATAGTTTTGATTTAGCAAAACAAGTAATGAGCAAAAAGAAAATTGATTTTATTAAATCTGATATTAAAGCCTTACCTGATAAATTAGGTAATAATAAATATGATTTAATTTTACTTTCTAATATTAGTGATTACATTCATTTAATGTACGAAGATAGATCATTATATTACTATAGAGAATTAATTGATGGTTTAATTGAGCATTTAAATCTCTTTGGAACTATTCAAGTTGGTTATATCTATTCAAATTATCATAAAGGTAATGATACTTCTAACTTTAAATATAAAGATCAAAGACTTAAATACTTTCCCACAAGAGAATTTCATACTATGCAAGTAGATTCTTATAATAATAGATGTACTAAAGATAAAATAATAACATTCCAAAAATTAAAATAAAAAAGATAACTTAGTTATCTTTTTTTATTTTTATCTTACCTTTTTCTTCTTCTACTGTATTTGTTGCATATCTTTCAAATAATTCTACAAATACTTTAACAAATGCCTTATAATCTAAAACTTCTTTTGATTTAATTACATCTAAAGTATTATTTATATCATCATCTGTAATAACGCCAGCATCATAAGCTTTTTTAACAGCTAATGATAATTGTTCAGGTAATATTGTTTTAACAATATAACTACCACTATTAACCTTTTCCATGTTATTTTTAATATCCATATCAATTTTAGAACTATCCATAACCATAGTAAGATAGATGATTATATCTCTTTTTATTTTATCTGAAAGCTTATCATACTTGTCTGCTTCTTCTTTCATATTAATTCCAAGAACTAGTTCAGATTGTAATCTTCCTAAATTTATACGATTTTGTTCTAATTTTTCCTCATGACTTTTTTTGTTAAAGATAGCAAAAATATTATTTTCTTCTCTTTTTATTTTTTTTGCTTCTTCATCAATTCTCTCTTCAATATCAAAGTTTTTATCTTGCCAATTCTTATATCTATCTAAAAAGGGATTACCATCCTTTTTTAATATTTCTTTATTTAAAAAAATACCATCAAACTCCATACCAAAATAAGTAGCATAGTTTGGAATATAATGACCAACACCACCAAAACCTTTTCCTTCATCAGTTGGAACTGGAGCATTTTCAATTAAAATGCAAGTTCTATCATTACCAGAACCAGTTATTTTAACACTTTTACCTATTTTAACTTTCATCTTATCTAGATTATTAATCAAGGTATATAATTTGTGACAATCATTTTGAATTTGGTTACATAGATTTAATCTATTAATTTCATTTTCTTTTTCTGTATAAGATAACACTTTATTGAAAAACTCTTCTAGATCTTCATTATTATCATAATACTCACATATTTCAGCAGCTAACCTAGTATTATCATATTTACGTTCAGAATTACCGGAATGATTATTTGTATTTGTAATCCATGTATTCCTTTTGTTTTTTAATTCGTATGACATTGTTTATACCTCCAAAACACCGTAATCAATATTCTATCACAAAAAAGAAAAAACTCAAGTATTTCTTGAGTTTTTTTATTATATTCTAAAACTTGTTGTTTGAGTTAATTCTTTAGTTGGTAAATTAGTTAAAATTGCTCTGTAATATCTTAATTCATCTAATGCACCAACAGTTTTAATTTCTTCAGTTTGATCAATTATTTCTTCTTCAACTGGTACAAATTCCTCTTCTAATTCTGGAAGTGGAATAACTGGTTTTGTTGGTTCAGTTGGTTGTTCTGAAGGCTGTTCTGCAGGTGTTTTTGGTTGTTCTGCAGGTTGAGCTGGTTTATAATCTTCAGTTTTAACTTCTTCCTTTTTAACTTCTGGTTGACTTGGTGCAGGTTCATATTTTTGTTCCTCACCTTTATATTTGTCTTCCATCGCTTTTTTATTAGCAGCACCAGCAGCATATCCATTTGCATAAGCATTTCTATATGCTTCAGATACACCAGCAGGGCAAGCATTTGCAGCTCCACTTTGACCAGCAGCATAACCAGCAGCATATCCATTTTGAACATCTTCTACTGTACCATCAACTACATTATTTGGATTAAGTGGTTTACCAGTTTCATCATCGATAGTTACTTTTTTGTTTTCTTCAGATTTCTTATTTTCAGCTTCTTGAACTTTCTTTTCATACTCTGTTCTGATTTGTTCATCAGTTTTACCATCTGTTTGAACACCATATTTATTTAATGAAGCTGGATCAATATATCCACCTTTACCATTTGATACTAATTTACCAGTTTGACCTGTAGTTGTAACAATTTGAGTACCATCAAGATTTTGAATTCCTTTTACATATAATAACCAAGTATAGTAATCATATTTTACTGCTTTATAATTATCAATATTAATAAGACCTCTTACATATTCAATTATTTTTGCATATGAATTTGATTCATTTAATTCATTACCTAATTGTAATTGTAAAGCTCTTTCTTCTCTAGCTGCAGCATATTTATCTTCTAACTCTCTTAAAGTATGAGTACGGAATAAACTTTTTAGATTTTCAACAACTTGATCTTCAACGCCTAATTTTTGATCAGCTGCTTCACCAAAACATGATTCTTTAGAAATATTTAAGAAATGTTCTAATTCATCATCTACATAAGCACCTTTAATTTTTTTAGCTTCATAATCTTTTGTTAATTCATCATATGCTTCTACAAATGTTACTAATGTATCTAAAGCTTCTGGGCTTAATGCCATTTTAGCATTAGTACTAGTTAAAATATCAGTTGTGTAAGAATAGAATTCTTTAGCAGCTTCTTTTCTTGCATCACTTTTTAATTCTTTTTCATTCATAGTAGCAATTAATGATTGTGCATTATTTAAGATTTCAGCATCATTTTCATTATATAAGTTATTAAAATCATATAAATTACTATTTGTTACAGTTATAATATGTTTTTTGAATGCTGTATTTACTTCCATAAATGATTGAATTAAATCATCAGCACTAACATTTGAACCAATCATCATTTCAGCAAATAGCATATCATTATAATCATCTCTATTAGTTACAATAAGATAATTAGTAAATTGTTTAGCATAAGTATCAACATCATTTTCATCAACTAAACCATCATAACTTAAATCAATACCTACTTTTAAAGCATTATTAGCAGCAATTGCAGCATTATCTTGTAATGTATATACTTTTTGATCAGCTGGTTGTTCTTCGTTAGCTTCAGCTACTGGAGCTTGATCTTCAGGATTAACTTCAGATGTAATTGATGTTTCTTCTTCAGGTGCTTTTGTACTACAACCACTACATCCAGTAAAAGATGTAAGCAAAATACCACTAGTTGCAACTAATATACCTACTTTTATATTCTTTCTAATTTTTTTAATTTTTTCTGCCGAAATTTTAATGAATTTATTTTCTTCTTTAATTCCCTTATTATTCATATTAATTCTCCTTTCGAAAACCTAATCTTAGTTTTTAACTTTCTTATTTCCTGTATAATTATATCCTGCATTTAATAAAGATTTGTCATTATAGTAACTCCATTTAATATCTGTTGTTCCTGGATGATATGTTCTAGTTTTATATCTATAATATACAACTTGTTCTTCTTTATATACTGGAGTTTTACTTACAATGTATGTTTCGTACCCAACTATTGTTTTAACTTTAGTTTTAATTGGTACACTCTTTGTTTCATATTTAGTACATTTATATTCTGTTAAAGCAGTTGCTGTTCTTGTATATTTATCATATGCATGAGTTGTTCCTGCAGTACAATTTGCACCACAAACCCATTGTGAATCATCTACGTATACATATTTAGTTGTTTCAGTATCTTTTGGTGAATAATCTAAATATACTCTTCCTTGTTTAACCCAATTACCATATGTATATTTTCCTGTTGGAACATAATCGTATTTAGTACAAACCTCTTTAGTTTCATACATTCCTGTTTCAACTTCTTTTTCTTCATAAATAGGTTTGTTGTAATCATAGGCTTTTTTAACATTATAACCAATTAATTTAGTAGTATTAACTGTTTTAGTTTGAACAGAAACTGTTGATGAAGCTTTTACTTCAGTAGTTTGCCATTCAGACCAATCTGTTTCAGTATAATATCCTTCAGTTGTTTTTGAATATTCATATAAATATTCTTTACTTGGTTCACATGATTTTTGGTATTCAGCTTTTGAAACTTTATTACCATTTATATCATAGTAAACACCATCAACGATTACACATTTGTAATCTGGTTTAATATTACATGATTTTTCGTATTCAGCTTTTGATACTTTTTTACCATTAGCATCATAGTAAACACCATTTATAATTGTACATTTGTAATCCGATCCTCTATCACAAGAAATTTCATATTCTTCTCTTGTAACACTATTACTATTTTTATCATAGTATTTACCATTTACAATTACACAATAGTATTTTTCAACTACAACGTTATTATTGTTTATTGTTGTATTATTGTTAATAACTGTATTACCATTATTATTAATAATTGTATTATTATTTGTATTGTTATTAATAACAGTGTTATTTGAACCATTATTAATAACTGTATTACTTGTATTATTATTAATTGTATTATCTTTTTCTACATTAACAACTGTATTTGTTGATGCTTGATAAATTGTTGGATTACTTACGTCATTTCTTTTCTTTTCACAAATAGTTGTCTTACAATAATCATAACATCCCATGTGTACTAATAAGTAATTCTCTTCTTTTCCACATTTTAAATTAACTTTCATAACGTATTCGTTTTCATATTTTACAACTTCTACGTATGATTTTGTTGGATCACATGTATCACCATTTTTATCAGTAAATGGTAAGATAATTTTTTGATCTAACATCTCTCCTAAAGTAATTTTTTTCTTATCACCAACATTTTGTGGTAATCTTTCAAGAGTATAATAACTCTTTCCTGCATCTTTCATTGAAACTATATTTTCATTGAAAATACGATCAACTAAAATTTTAGTATTATTATCAGTTACTTTTGCACTACAAGTAGTTCCTTCACAAACAACTTTTTTGTCGTTTTTTGAAACAAATTTCTTAGTTGGAAATAACCATAATAATAATAAAACAAATAGTACTACAAATAGTATTTGTAGCAACAAATCTCTAAATAGTCTAGTATCCTTTCTTTCACTCATAAAACTCATCCCTTTCAAATAATTGTTGCCTATATTAACACTTTTTTTGCAATATGTCAAATCTTTTTTGAAAAAAAATAAATTTTTTTTAAAGCAATAATAAAATTAAAGAAAAAATAACTAAAAAGCAACAAAAAAAACAGCTTCATTTTGAAGTTGTTTTTTATAATATTTCAGTTCAAACACAAACTAATTTGAACTAATATACTCATGGAGGGCCCGACCGGATTTGAACCAGCGATCAGGGAGTTGCAGTCCCATGCCTTACCACTTGGCTACGGACCCATCACTTACTAATTAATTATAACAAATTAAAAATTAAAAAACAAGTGCTTTTAATACATTATATTTAAGTTACAAAAAAAGATGATAATTAATTACCATCTTTCTTCTCTTCCTCGGTTGGTACTGGTTGTTGTTCAGCTGAATTTTCCAAAGGAACTACTTCTTCTGGTTCATTATCTTTCTCTTTTTCCTGCTCATCAAACTTCTCACTATTTATTTTAATAAGTTTAGCATGAACAACAATTCTGTGTTCATTATCCCTACTTGTAGTTAATGTTAATATCTTATCATTTTCATTAACATCTACACCAAAATCATGAATACTTCGCTTTTTAACTACTTCAACAAAATGACTGAAATCTTCATCATCTTTAAAATCATTAGCTAAATGATAATCTTCATTTTCTATTTCATAAACAGAGAACACTAACCATAATGTATTAGCATCTTTAGTTGCAATTTTTATTACTTGATTATTAACATCTTTAGCAAAATTAGGAGTTAAAACATTTTTTAATGAATAGAAGAATGCTGAATTAACACTTGATTTACCATAAATAACATTGTTGCGTTCAATAGCATCAATATCAGTTTCGGAATCTAAATATATCCAACCACCATCTGATTCATCCTTCATAAAATCATGGTTTGAATAATATGCATTGTTAGATCCCTTTACAATTGGATAATTAATGTTTAAAAAATCATTTTGAATCCAACCAACAGTATCTGAATTAATACCTTTTAATCCAGAAATATTAATAGATATCAAATTATTATCCAAAGCTTTTTGATAGTTATCAGAAATATTTTCAGGTTCATTAAAATTTTTACCTTCCTCAATATCAACTAAACTAACTACATCGTTAACCTTTTTCATTATCTCAGCTGTTGTATATGTTTTATCTTTCTTAAAGAAAGTAAAATACATTGAAACACCAACAGCTAAAATGGCTACAGTCAATAAGATAATATTTAATCTTTTAGACTTTGCACTTCTTTCAGTTACAACTTCATCTTTTTTAGGAGCATATTCTTCTAAGTGTTTATTTAAAGCTGCATCAACTGTGGCACTTGTAGATATTTCATCTAAATTAATTGATCCTGTTTTAAATGGATCGGTTGCTATTGATGGTCCAGTATAAGTATTATCCTCTTCTTTTGGACTTACCTGCTCTATTCTATTGACATTTGAAACAGCCTCAATTTTTGGTTTTACTTCTACTTCTGGGGCATTATTAAAATAATATAATTCATTTTTAATTTCATTAACTTTTTCTAAATTTTTATTAAAGTTTAAACCATTAAACTTAGTAACTAAATTTTCTATTTGTTCATCAGTTTCTTCAATAGATGCATTTTCAATCATATAATATTTAAGATCACAATTATCAATCTCAGTTACTAAATTATGAAAAGCATCACTTACTTTTTGGCGATCAACAAATACAGTATTAGCAAGAGTTGAATGAACTTTTGGAATAAATGCTTCAATTATTCTTTGCTTATTAGATAATGATTTTCTATTTATTTCATTAGCAGTTGTTAATAAATTAGCTGGTGAAGTTAATTTAACTTTGCCATCAACAACTTCTTGTTTAAAATAAACAACTTTTTTATCTAATACATCAATACATATTAGAAATGCTGTTTGTCCCATTTTAATACTAGTTAAAATATTATACTGTTCATTATTAAAAACCAATTTTCTAGTTTCCATCTAATCACCCTTTTTTTACCCTTAAACTATAATTAAATATATCATAATTAACTATAAAAGTAAATAAATGAAAAAAAATAAATCCAAAGATTTATTTTGGTTCTATAATAAATAGTGTTGGTGAGGAAATTCACTAACACTATTTTTGTTTTAAAAAAAGACATAAGATTTGATACAATGTAATTGAAACAAAAAAACACATTGAAAGGAATCAAAACTTATGTCTACAAAT
>JAFXPU010000023.1 GCA_017527675.1 Bacilli bacterium | reverse complement strand
CTGGTAATTTCCATCTACCATTTACTTCTCTATCCAATACTATATTGAAAGCTATTCCTTGAATACTTGGTAAGGCATTTGCTATTTCATCTAAGAATAAGATATGTAGTTTATCGGGTTCCTTAGCACATTTTTCTTCTAATCTAACTAACCAGGTTGGCTTAATATCTTTCATCTCACCCGTTTTAGCATTATAAACACTTTTACCATTTAAACTTTCGGGGGTTGCATTTCTTAAATAAACTATTTCGCAATCGGGATCAATTTGTTTTACACGAGCACTTTTTCCATCTGATGACTTACCATGTAAAAATACTGCTACTCTTGCTTTCATAGCACTTGCTATTGTTTGCTCCTGTGTTTGAGGTTCTAATTTAAAACCAAATGGATTTACTTTTTTAAATTGATATTTTCGTTTTTCTTCTTCTGCTGCTTCTTTAGATAATTCAGGAGATTCACCAGTAACTTGTTTATATTTACTAAAATCTATTTTTGCATTAATTTCATTAACAAATTCATTATTTAAAAAACCAGATATTTCTGAATTTTCAAAATCATAAAAACCCTTATTTGCAAATCCAGATAGTAATGGACGATAACTTATTAGTAATCCAGACTTTTTATCAAGAAACCATTCAATAGGTTTAACTTCTATCCATAAAGCTCCAAAATTATCAGCAACATCTCTAAAATATATAGAATCGCCACCAATATCACCATTACCCATCCAGTTTTTACCTCTTAACAAATCGATTGGTAAACGAATATATCTTTTTCCATTTACGGAACAAAAATACTCAGGAAATTTTATTTTTTGACCTTTTATTTCTAAGGTAAATGAACGACCTGTTTCAAAGCAGCCACTACCTTGAAAATAAGCTTCCAAATGTTTATGAAACCAATATCTACCACATAATTGAGGATATTCACCATATTCAACTACTATATATCCAAATGAATCCTTCTCTAATTCTGATTTATCCATCTTGGTTACATCAACAGGTATAATTGGTCTTACATCCAAATGTTCACAATTACGAATTGTGCATACATTGCCATCTTCATCAAGACATCTAAAGAGAGGACGATCATTTCCACTAGCAGATGGATCTCCTAATAAGGTTGCATGTTCATATTTATCGTCAAAACTTCCAAGTATTTTGGCTAAATCTGTTGGCCATACCCTTCTAACATAGTGTTTTTTTAAAATTGTTACAGTTTTATCTATAGGTTCTACTGAAAACATTCTTTCTAATGGACCATGTTTACCTAAATGTCCCTTATTAAAAATTGTTACTTTACCATTTTGTACAATCATTTGATCACCAACTTTTTATCTTGTTCTTCCACCCTTTAATTTTTCTAATTGTTCTGAAGTTATGGCAATAACTTGCCCTCCTTTTGGTTTAATTTGAGTACCACCAAAAACAACCCAGATGGCATTTACTGCTTTATCAGGCATTGGTGCTTGACCATCAGTAAATATTATTTTATTTTCTGTACGGCCAGTGAAGGCACCAATAGCAGCCCTAAAATCAGTTCCACCGCCACCTTTAAATTCCATTTTATCGATATCTTCTTCAGTTCTTATATTTTCAAAACCATAAAACTTTGTATCAAAACATCCAACCTTAACATTTGATGTTTGAAAAATAACTTTACATTCTCTTAAGAAATTTCTTAGAAGTGTATCTGAAATAGAACCAGAAGTATCTAATACTATTTCTGTTTCTGGTGCTGGTAATTCTTCTAATCTTGGAGAAACAACACCATCTTCAATTTCCGCATTCTTATATGACCAATCAGCATTTCTTTGAATTGCTTCTCTTAGTATATAACGCCAATCAATTAATTGAGTATAACCTTTAGTACTTAAATCATCAACTTTTCTAGTTTCACCTTTTGATTTTGTTCCAGCTGGTGACGTGGCTTGATTAGCAAGTTCATCTTTTAATTCTTCAAACATTGATTTTTTGGTTTCGCTATTCTTTTTGAAAGCTTCTTTTTCACCATTTTCAGCTATTTCTTCTTGTTTATGTTGTAATTTTTTTTCTCTTTGTTTTTCTTCAAAAGATTTTTTATCATTTTCGTCTGTTGCTACTGTACTATTATTTTCTTGAGCATTCTTTAATTCCTCATTATGTTTTTTTACAGCTTCTTTCCACATCTTATGAGTATCATGTCCAACATCATTTTTAGTTTGGTCATCCATCTCATCTTCACTATTTCCAGATCCACTTGCACTACCTGCTTCAGATCCAGAACCGCCACCTGTAGAATTTTCACCTTGACTATTTTCATTTTGAGATTGTTCCTGATTACCTTCTTGGCCACTTTGTCCTTGACTACCTTGTTGTTTACTTTGAACCTGATCAGACTTACTTTGTTCATTTTGCTGATCTTGACCACCTTGTTTATTTTGTTCTCCCTCTTGATTCTTACCATCTTCACCTTGTTCATTTTGTTGATCACCTTGGTTTTGACCATCTTGACCTTGATTACCGCTTTGTCCTTGACCATCTTGTTTTTGTTGATCTTGACCATTTCCATTTTGTTGCTGTTGTTGTTGTTTTTCTTGTTGCTCTTTTAATAATTTTTCATATAATTGCTCAGCATCATAGTTAATAGCCTCAGCTATATCTACTCCACCTTCAACCATTTTTAAACCATCACGCATCAAAAACTGATTAATAACAGCATCGGTTGCTATATTCCATAATCTTGCATCCTTTCCTTCACTTCTTAAAATATGATTAAAGGCTATATGACATACTTCATGAGCAAGTAAAAACATTTGCTCTTCTAATGATAATGAATTTAAAAATTCAGGATTATAGTAAATAATTTTACCATCTGTACATGCTGTATCTACTTCTTTAGTTTCTTGATATTTAACATTTACAACAACACTACCAAAAAAGGGATATTTAACCAACATTTTTCTTTTTAAACTGTCTATATTATACATAGGAACTTCACCTCAATATTTTAGTTTTATTTTTGCATATCTTTATTTTTTAAATTATCAATTATTTCTATTTTCTTTTTATCTCCATAAGTCCATAAAGCATCAAATGTTGATACATATTCTTCACCTAATTGTTTAACGAATTCTCTTACGGTTTCTAAGTTTTGTTCATCAACTTGAGATAAATTCATTAATGAAGCATATATAACTTTTTTACTAATATTATCTGGATCAATATCACATTCACCTGATATAACATCTTCTAAGGCTATAACTTCCATTGTACAGAAATCAACAAATTTATTAGTTATTTCCTCACCGACTAATGATGTTATTGTACTTGGATTATGTGTTTCATTTAACATTCTTGATGCCATTTCCCATTTTCTTGGATCGGCATTTAATGTTTTCTCATTAAACTCAGTTCTTAAAACCGCTTCCCCATAACAAGCTATAAAATCATAGATTGCTGGATGAATAACACCACTTTTTTCTGCCCATGCTAACCATTTTTCTACAGATGTTTTAATATAAACATGTGCAAAACGATTGAATAATGGTTCAGCAATTTGATTAGCTGCCAAAGAATCAGCAATTTCATTTCCAGCAGCTACTATACGAGCATTAGCTGGTAATTTCCATTTACCATTTACTTCACCATCTAAAACTATATTAAATGCTGCAGATTGAACAGTTGGTAAAGCATTAGATATTTCATCAAAGAATAAAATATGTAATTTATCTGGTTCTTTTGCACATTTTTCTTCCAATTTAACTAACCAAGCTGGTTTAATATCAATCATCTTATCTAAATCAGCATTATAAACACTTTTACCAGTTAAAGTTTCTGGTGTTTCATTTCTTAAATATAGAATGACACAATCAGGATCTATTTGTTTTACACGGGCACTTTTTCCATCTGATGATTTACCATGTAAAAATACTGATATACCTGATTTAACAGCATTTCTAATCAATTCTTCTTCTGATACTTCCTTAAAATCTAATCCATATGGATTATACTCTTCTTCTTTAACCTTTTTTTCTTCTTCATTATTTGCCATATTAATTCCTCCTACTTCATCATTAGTACTAACACTGGCACTAGTATTTGCATTACTACTATTACTTTGAATAGTATTATTACTATTAATTAATTTACTTACATTACTTGGTATTATTTCACTTGCAAAATATTTTTTAAAAAAATAACATATTTTTGTATTTTCATAGTATTCATACTCAGAAGAGCCTGGTTTAACAGGATACTTATGATACGAAATTCCTCTTGTTAATATTTCTTTTGAAATAATAATATTATTTTCTAAATCCATTAGCCATTTAATAGGTTCTACACGAACCCATACAACATTACCATTTTTTTTGCATATTTTTTCATCTATTAGTTTAACTATGCTATCATGATCTAAAGTTTGTATCTCTAATCTGACATATTTTTTTCCTTGATAGAAATATTCATTAACAAATATTGGAGAATAATCAGTATTAGGATTACCATCGCCATCAAAAGGACTATTAATTGAATATACCTTTCTCGTTTTTACAACTTTCCCATTTTGAAATTGTTCTTCTAATTCAATCTGTTCATCTTCAACTATAGTTTGTGGATATTCTCCATACTCAAATGTTGCAACTTTACCATATTCAGGATCATCAGGTATTTGATTAACTATAAAACTTGGTAAACATTTTATTAATTTTATATTTTCCTCATCAACACACATAGCTGGTCTAATACCATGACTATTGTCTATTTGATTTTTGGCATCAAAGATTAAAATAGGTCTTCCATTTTTATCAATGACATCACCAGAGCCCTTATGACAACCTGGATAAGAAGCATTGATAATTATCCAACTATTTTCATGAAGGTAACCACTAGTATCTTTAGCTAAAGCAAATGCAAAATCCGTTAGACGTGCTTCAGCATGATAAGCTCCTTTAAAAATGGTACTCTTGTGTAATCCAAATATACTTTTTTTATTCATTAATCCGTATTTTGCTGATAGATATGTCATACCTTCACCTACTATCATTATTTTATCATTTTTCACACTTATTTATCAAGTAAATTCATATTACTTTAAGGTATTTTTAAAGGTTTATTTTAAATAAATAAAAAATATAGTATAATTAATTTGAATTGAGGTTAATATGAAGAAAATATATATACTTTTTTTATTATTACTTATAGTTGGATGTGGTAAAAAAATAGATCCATATATAATACCTAATGAAGTAAAAATTGAATTAAATGAAAACCAATTTAAGGTATTTGAAGAGCATCAAACTAAGGAATTAATAAAGAATAAAGATATTGAAATATTAAATGATGAAACAATTGATACTGATACTATTGGTAAACATGACTATACTTTAGAATTTAAATATAATGATAATAAATATAAATATGATTTAACTTATGAAGTAATTGATGATATACCACCTATATTTATTTATAGTCCTATGAATATAAATGTTTCTATTGGTGATGATGTTATTTTATGTGAACGTATTCAATTTGCTGATAATTATGACGAAAATCCTACTTGTGAAATTACGGGTGATTATAATTTAAATCAAATTGGTACTTATGAATTTGATATAACTATTAAAGATTCATCTGGTAATGAAAATTATGATCATAGTTATTTAAATGTCTTAGAGGAACTACCTTCTTCTAAACCAAGAGTACATAATTATGTTTATATGGATGATTTAAAAAGTTATAAAAATGAAAATACATCTATTGGTATAGATGTATCAAGATGGCAAGGTAATATTGATTTTAAAAAAGTAAAAGATGCAGGAATTGAATTTGTCATAATGCGCATGGGTTATCAAAAAGATGCTAATGATAATTATGAAAAGGATATGAAATTTGATGAATACTATAAACAAGCTAAAGAAGTTGGTTTAGATGTATCTGTTTATGTTTATACTAATGCTTCTACACCCGAAGGTGCTAAAAAAGCTGCTAAGTGGATTATTGATAATCTAAATGGTGATAAACTAGATTTACCAATTGGTTATGATTTTGAGGATTGGACGGATTTTAATTCTTATCATATGTCACTTCATACTTTAGGTGAAAACTATAAAGCTTTTGCTAAAACTTTGAAAGATGGTGGCTATGATGCTATGCTATATTCTTCTAAATTTTATTTAGAAAATGTTTGGTCCAATTATGGCGATGCTAATATTTGGCTTGCTCATTATATTGATCAAACAACTTACCAAGGTGATTATATGTTATGGCAAATGACTGATGAAGGTAAAATTGATGGTATAACTGAGAATACTGTTGATATTGATATTTTATATAAAAAATAGAAGAAATTAATTATTTCCTCTATTTTTTGTTTTTACTTTTATTCTTTTATCAATAACTATACTAGTTAATTCATCATCATCCATATCTTTTAATTTTTCATAATCAATATCATTTAGTATTTTCATTATCTCAAATAAATCATCATTTCCAAAATCCAATCGTAAATCAGCAGCTCTTCGATATAAATATATAGCATGATCAGTATTTAATACTTCATCTTTCATTAAGTTAAACACACTTTCATCAAAACTCTTTTTATCTTTAGAATAATATCTTGAAAATTGTGATGAAAACACCATATTATTTAATTTAACAACTCTATTAGAAAATAAGTTTGGCTTAAGCAAATAACCATCTTTAGTTTCATAGTATTTAGACTCAGCTTTATATTTATTAGTTAAACCACATAATACACATTCCACTTTGCATGGCATATAATAACAATCTTTTAAATAATATCCCTGAAAATTTTTACCTTCTTCTAATTTAATGAATAAATGATCACATTTTTCCATTTGTTCTTTTTTATTTACTAATATATCTTCCATTTCTTTTTTATATTCATCTAAATTCATTAATTCACCTATTCTAACATAACTATAAAAAAACAGATTATAATCTGTTTTTTATAGTTGATTCTTCATTTCTTTTTTCTGCTGCCTCAGCAATTTTTGATTGAATAAAATCAACATATTTTTTTCTTTCTTCATCTGTATAATTATGACTTCTTAAACTTTCATATAAACCATTAAAAGAAAATTCAATACTTGAATATTTTTCATTATCATAAACTGATATCATTGGCATATGGTCTACTGCATCACCTTGTTCAAAACCAACATATACGTAACTACCATCAGCATCTTTACTAATATAACTTGTAGTAAAAATAGAATCATCAGGAGATACCCTTTGTAGTTCAACATCATAGCCAAATTTATGACATTTACGAAGCATCATTTCAAAAATAATTAATCCAGCAGTTTGTGGGTCAATTTCATCACGTTTTTCATTACATGATGAATATAACATAGCTAAATCTTTACGATCTTTCTCGTTTAATCCATTTATTCCCATAACAAACCTCCTTATGTACTCTAATTTTATACCAAATAAATAGTACTTGTCAAATAAAAAACTTATCATTTGACAAGTTTTTTATCCTATTTTTCTTCTTTTATTTGATACTATATTACTTAAGATTACAAATAAAATAGCAAAACTAATTAAAATAGCCATATTGATTAAAACTGGTTGTAATGTATTAAAATTAATTTCTTCTAAACTAGTTATAATACTATTTGATTTAACATAGTAATATGTTGGTAAACAATGTGCTATTTTAATAACACTATCTGGTAAATATGCAAGTGGTACAAACACACCACAGAAAAAAGATGTACCTAAAGCAATAATATTTGTAATGCCATTTACAGCATCTTTATTTGTTACTACATTACCTATTAAGAAAGCTAAACTAGTAATTGTAATTAAATGAACAAAGGAATTAATAACATATAATATACCATTACTTGTCCATATGATATCACCTAATAATATTAAAGCTAAACCAAAATATATTATCCAAAGGACAAAAGCATATAACAAATTAGCTAGCAATAAAATACGATTATTTCTTTTATAACTACTACTACTTATAACATTTCTCTTTCTTATTTTTTCTTCATTAAAAATAGATAGTATTAAGCTAATAATAAATATTAAACATACTAACATACTATAACTTTCAAAATCAAAAAAGAATTGAGCTTTTTCTAAACTAGTTGTATCTAATTTAGTAGTTATATTAATCTTTGTATCATTTTTTAGTGTTTTATTTACTACTTTTACTAATTCATCTTGGTTACTTACTTTATCTTTATAAATAGATGCTATATTTAAATATCTATTAATCAGCATATCTGAATATGATGCGTTAAAATTATCAGCTTTTTTAACATCTATATGATCTATCTTGCCACTCATAAAATCTTCATTAAAACCTTTTGGTATATAAATAATATAGTCTGTATCATTATAAAATAATGCATCATTTAAAGCTTCTTCTGTATTTTTTACACTAGGTGTATTACTATTTTCTTTTAAATAATCTATAAATCCTTTTGTAATACCTATCTTCTCATCATTATTTATAATTATAATATCAGGTTTAATAGCTGAAAAAGATAATGATTTATCTTGCGAACTCATGCTTAAACCACCAAATAAGACTAATAAGAAAGTAAATATGATAACCATTACGATGTTTTTGCGTAATATCTTAAGGTATGTTTTAAATACTGTCATATTTAGCCCTCCCTATCTTATTACATGATAATATTATTGTTATTAATGTAAATATTAATAGACTAATTATATCAATCCAATATCTATGAAAATCTGTATAGTAATATAATGAGTAAAATCCATCTGTAATCATATTTGCCGGATTTATTTTATTAAGTAATGGTAAGTTTTTATCAATGACGTATTTCATGCCAACACCCATAATACCAGCTAAGAAACATCCTGCCATGGTAATAGCAATTAAAATACCAGATTTAACATTATCACTAGCCTTAATATAAGCACCTACTAAAACGCCTAAAGAAATACCAGCAATTGATCCTACTAATGATAATAAAATAATATGACCAATATGATTTCCATAATCAACATTTAATATACAAATTGTATAGAAAAATAATAAACCTAAAGAGATTAATTGAACTATATAACCTGCTAATAAACTACTTAATATAATAGATATCTTTTTAGTTGGTGATACTGTTATTCTTTTTCCATTACCTTTTAAATATGGAAGTGAATTATCAATAGCAACCATACCAAGACAACCTGCATATAAACAGGTCATAGCTATTAAAGTGTAATATTCAATCATCATATAATTTAAATTAGAATTAGCTATGTTTTTAAGTTCAACTTTATTATTATTTAAATAATTTTCTATATCAGCTGAAATAGTACCTAAACTATTATCTAAATCAGCATTCATTAAAAATATTTTTTCTGTATCATGTACTTCATCAACTACATATTTAATAATTGTTTGGTTTATACCATTAGCTTGAAATGTAAGATATGGTTTATTATTTTTAAGTTCTAAATATCCTTCTATCTTATCATCTTCTAATAATTTTTTTGCTTTATCTTTACTTGTATAAGTAATATTAAATAATCTATCTTTATTCTTTTCATCAGATAAACTTGTAAATGTCTTTTTATATAATATATTGTTTTCAAATTCTTCATTTGAAACAATAGCCATATCAATAACTTTTAATTTATCACTTTCAATAATATCAGCAAAAGCCATATGAAAGAAAGTGGCCATTATAACTGGAAAGGCAACTGTCCAAAATATTAATCCTCTATTTCTAAATAGTGTTTTAAATGTATATTTAAAATTATGTAAAAACATTAATCTCTTAATTCCTTACCAGTTAATTCCAAGAACACATCATTTAGAGTTGGACGTTCAGAGAATATTTTATTATATTTAATTTTATTATTCTTTAAAAACTCTACCATATCAGAAATATTATTTTTGCCTTTTTTATAAGTTATTAATAAGGTATTAGCACTATAAGTAACAACATCAACATTTTTTAATTCAGATATTTTTTCAATATATTTAACATCCAAGTTATTGACTTCAACAGTAATCTTTTCTTCTATCTCAGCTAATTCTTTTAATTCATCAGAAGTACCTCTTGCTAAAATATTTCCTTTATCTAAGATAATAATACGATCACACAATGTTTCAACTTCTTCCATATAATGAGTAGTATAAACGATAGTGGCTCCATTATCTCTTAATTTTTTAATACCATTTAAGATGTTATTACGGCTTTGTGGATCAACTGCTACAGTCGGTTCATCAAAGAATATTAATTTTGGTTTATGAGCTATACCACAAGCTATATTTAATCTTCTTAATAAACCACCTGATAATTGTTTTGGATAATATTTTTTAAATTCTGTTAATCCTACTAATTCAATAGCATCTTCTATATATTGTTTTCTTAATTTTTTATCTTTAATATATAAACCACAAAAATAATCCAAGTTTTCATAAACTGTTAATTCATCAAATACAGATACATCTTGAAATACTACGCCAATTTGTGATTTAATATCATAACTATTTGGATTCATTTCCTTACCAAATATTTTAATTGATCCTTTACTATAATTTAATAAAGATAAGATGCAATTAATTGTAGTTGATTTACCAGATCCATTAGGACCAAGTAATCCTAATATTTCACCCTTATAAACATTTAATGATAAATTATCAACGGCTTTAATACCTTTATTATACTCTTTAGTTAAATCTTTAACTTCTATTACCTTTTCCATTTCTTCACCTCATTAAAAATATAGCATTTTTTTTAGTTGCGCACCACCAATTAACATTGGAAATTTGTCAACTACATTTAACATTTTACAAGAATAATATAAAAAAAGATAGATTTTTCTATCTTTTTTATATTATTTCACCATCTTTTAATCTAATAATACGATTACCATATTTAGCAGATTCTTCAGAGTGGGTTACTTGTAATATTGTAATACCCTCTTCTTTATTAATCTTTTTAAATAAATCCATAACTTCTTTACCAGATTTAGAATCTAAGTTACCAATTGGTTCATCAGCTAGAATAATATTTGGAGATAAGATCATCGCACGAGCAATTGATACTCTTTGCTGTTGACCACCAGATAGTTCATTAGGTAAATTTTTTCTTTTATCAGATAAGCCTATAATTGATAATATTTTATCTAATCTATCTTTATAGTCTTTTTCTTTTTTTCCATCCATAACAACAGGTAACATAATATTTTCTTCAACTGTTAAATTTTGAACCAAATTATAGAATTGAAATACAAATCCAATATCTTTTCTTCTTAATTTAGCCATCTCTTTTTCTTTTAAGGTATTTATATCTTTATCATTAATATAAACAGTACCTGATGTTGGTTTATCTAGTCCGCCTATTAAATATAGTAAAGTCGATTTACCAGAACCTGATGCACCCATTAATGATACGAATTCACCTTTTTCAATTTCAAAGTTTAATCCTTTTAATACTTTTACTTCGTTTTCTCCCTTACCGAAGTTTTTAACTAATTTATCTATTTTAATAATACTCATATAATCCTCCTATTCATATTTTATTTCATCAACGATGTTCATCTTTTTTAATTTTCTAAATGGTACAAATAATGTTAACAATAGTAATATGTATACAATTAATTCAAACTTAAATACAGTCATAAAATCATATTTAATATTTAAATAAAGTCCTATATTCATCATAAAATTATTTACAAAAATTGTTGTTATAAATGAAACAATTGTAGCAATAAATAATGAAATGAAATTAGATAAAATTGTTTCTAAAGCAAGCATCTTCTTTATTTGGGTTTTATTCATGCATGTAGAATTTAAAATTGCTATTTCTTTGCGTCTATTAATAAAACCAATTACTTGATTATTTAAAATACCTATAAATGCAAGGGTTACTGATATACCAATTACTAAATATACAATAGCAATTATACCTGCTACTTGGCCTTCTTGTTCAGAAATATATTCTTCTGTTGTTTGTACATAAATGCCTACTTCTTTCATAGCATCATGTACAACATCTTTCATCTCATCTGGATCGTACCCTTTATCTAAGACAATATGTAATTGCATTGGAATACCATTTAAATCATTTATTAAATGATTGTATGATACTACTACCATATTTCTTGATACATTAAAGTTGGATGCATTAACAAATCCTTTTACAGTATAAGTATATGATTTTTTAAGTGTTCCAAAATGCATTGTTATTTTGTCACCTTTTTTAATATTATTTTTAAAAGCATATTTTTCGTCAAATAAGATTTCATCATCTTTAAGATCACTTATTTTATAATCTATTTCTTCAATATAAACATTTTTTCTTTCCTTTTCAGCATAGAAACCTGGAGGAAGATTGAATTTTTTATTTTTATTTTTACCCTTAGTATATGTTATATCATCAGCAAAATAGCTATTTAAAAATTGCACTTCCTTAACACCATCTATATCATTTAAATAATCATATTCCTCTGATGATTTATGTGGATTAGATATCATTAAATCTACATTTTTAGTTACTTCTCTAAAACCTGTAAAACAATCAGCAGTTGCTTTTGACATCAGAATAATTGATGATAAAAGTGATATAGCTATAACAACTAAACGTGATGATGAGATAATCATTTTATTATAGCCAATATTTTTGGAAGTAATAATACCAGTAGACCAACCTATCTTTTTAAATATATAGGCAAGGCATTTTGATATTAATTGGAATATTAAAGGAAGTGTATTAGCAACACCTACTATAAAGCATATTAGTAAAACACCTATAGTTAACATATCTATATTTTTAATTAACACAAATAATATAATTGATGATATTAATAAGATAAATCCAATTACAGTTCTTTTTTTGCGCATTTTATATCTTGAATTTTGGGTATTAAATATTAAATCTTTAATTGGTTTTTTATTAGTTCTTATTATTTCTTTAACAACAATAATAATTTGTAATAATGTAGCAAATAAAATACCAATTAATATTGTACCCACTGAAAGAGATACAGATGATTTAGCAACGTCTATACCATCAGCTGTAATAAATACTGATGAACAGTAACTATCTAAATATGTTCCGATAATAGCTCCAAATAAACCAGCAAATATTCCATATAAAGCATTTTCTAAAACTAATATTAAATTCATCTTAGTTCTTGATGCCCCAACTGATCTAAAAGTTCCAATAACTGGTATACGCTCTGCTAAGATTATTTTATTTAATGAACTAATAACAAAATAAATCATGATAGTTGCCATTAATAATATTAAATACATAATAGTACTAATCATACTTGTTGCTTCTTTAATTGATTCCATATCAACTGTTTTAGCAACCATATAATTATCATTATGATCTTTTATATAATCAACAAATTCACCTATTTTATTATTATTCTTAAGATCAAAATAAATAGTGTCGTAGTTACCATCTTCTATATTTTTAATAGAATTTACTGTCTCAATTGATGCAAAGAATGTATCATCATCTGGTCTTATAGAAGCAATACCTTTATTTTCTATTACACCTTTTATAGTTAAATTATATTCTTTATCTTCATACTTTAATTTTATTACTTGACCTTTTTTATAACCTTTATCCTCTAAATTTTTATTAATATATATTTCATTTAAAGCAAGTTTTTTAGCATCATTACCAAGTAATTTAAAATCAACTGCTTTTTCAATATCCATACCTAAAATAGATATTGGTTTTTCTTTTGCATCTACACCATCTAAACTACTCATACCTAAATATGAATATTTATCCTTATTCATTTTTAAATCATCTAGTTTAAATGGATCAACAGTTGCAACTTGTACTTCAGCATTTCCATATACACTTCTTAATGTATCTTCTACTTTTATAGTTAAGTCATCTGAAATTGTTAAACTAATAACAAATACCGAAGTAGATACTAGTAATGAAAAGAATATTAAAAAAGCACGCATCTTATGTTCCTTTAAATTTCTTAAAATGTGTTTTAAAATTATTTTCATTTTTTCACCTTTCCTTGAAAATTATATATTTTTAAATATTAACATTCTACCAAATTTAGTTGGAAATTTGTCAACCAGAGCTAACATTTAAAAATATTTCCTGTGCTTTACGATTTAATTATAGGCTTTTTTAAACAATCATACAAGCAAAAAATAAGTGCATTTTTAAAATGCACTTATTTTTAGTCATTTAAACTCCAAATTCAAATGGTAAATCAGCAAATTCAATTAATTCAATATCTATAACATTATCACCATCAATTATCATCTTAAATACTTCTGGAGCATTTATAGTTTTATTAAATAATATTTTACCATTATATTCATAATTTAATTTATCATCTTTAAATGGTAATAATTTACAATATTTAAGTAAAAAAAATGTAATAGCATAACCATGAGAAAAAATAGCAATACGTTTATCTTTATTATTTTTAATAATTTCATTAAAAGATTCTTCAAAACGTTTTCTCACATCTAATTGAGATTCCCCATTAGTAGTTTTGTATGTTGGATCTTCATATTGTTTTTTCCAATCGACAACTTCATTTTCATTTGGGATACCAGCTACTCGCTCATTTAGTCTTTCATCTATATTAACTTTTAAATTTTGTTTTTCAATTAAATATTTAGCAGTCTCAAGTGTTCTAACTGAACTACTAGTATAAACAACATCGATATTTTGAAGTTCTTCTTCATTAGCTAGTATTTCAGCTCTTCTTTCTCCTAATACACTTAATATTACTTTTTCATTTTGAATAGTCTTATCTTGATGAGTATTATAACTTTCAATTAAATTATTTTTCATTCTTACTGAATGTCTAATTAAATATACCGTTGTCATATTTCTCCTTTCAAAAAAAGTAGATTATTTACCTACTTTTTTAAATTTAAATCAACAAAATATTTATATTGAATCATTTTGCGCAAATCATATAAATCTTGCATATCTTTATTTAAATTTTTAGTATAAGAAATGTTACCCTTTTGGTCAACTGACACAAATCTATTAAATGCAGCAGTTGTATTTCTTGTTGAATATAACCATTTATAATAATCAGATATTTCAATATCCATATGATTTAAAATATATGAAGATAATAAATCAGGTCCTAAATATTGCAATTCAGTTTTATTTTCTTCTTTTAAATTACTAATATCAAAGTTAGCAAGTATTAAACTTTGAGTATTATATCTTCTATAGTAATTTAATTTTTCATCTTTAGTATTAAAGAATTTCCATTTATCTATTGCTTCAATGAATGGCAAATGATCACCATAGAATACTATAATAGTTGGTTCATCAAAAGTTTTAACATATTCATATAATCTTGCTAATTGTCTATCTGCATCATATACACCTTGAGCATATACTTTAGCTTGATTAGTTGTTTTAGGATCTAAATCACTTTTAGTAACTTTAATATCATATTTATCAAACTTATCATCAACAAATGGCATATGAGCTTCCATAGTCATTGTCATATAGAATAGTGGTCTACCCTCTTCTTTATTTTCTAAAGCTTCAATTGCTTTATCCATAGCATATTCATCTGATGGATAAATACCCTTTGTATGCTTTTTAGATACTTTTGGTAAAAACTCTACTTCATCTATTGGAAAGTATTTATATACTTCACCACATCTAAATAAGGCTGGTGTTGAAAATGGAAGTAGTTTAATATAATAACCTGCCTTATCTAAATCTCTTAATATGCTTGGTGAATTATTATATTTTTTATTATTATATAGTCCCATATAAGCAACATAAGAGCGAGAAAAATAAGCAAGTGATCCACCTGTTAAAAATTCAAATTCTACATTTGCTGAATTACCACCAAATGATGGAGATATCATATTAAAGAATAATCCTTCTTCTTTTAATCTATTAAAGTTTGGGGTTATTTCTTTATCAAACTCAATTTCCTTTACTTGATCAATATCCCAGAATGATTCAGAAAAAATGACTATAATATTTGGTTTACCTAAAGATGTATCATCTAATTTTTCAGCAGAAGATAAAGTTTTTTCAATCTTTTTCTCATCATAAATATCCGGTTTATATCTATATAAACGACTATCTAATAAGTCACCATATATAGCAGCTAAATGGCCATATCTATCACATGCTTCAACACCATTTTTAATACCAATTTCATTTGTTTTAGCATTAGCATCAAAGAAAGTATTTAAAACATATTTATTAATTGACTCAATTGGTAAAAACATAATTAATAATATAATATAACTAAAACAAGCTATCATCATACGCTTATTTTGATTTTCAAATTTATAATTATATTTAAAACTAAAAATATTTGTAGAAACTATTATAATTAATGATATTACAAAAAATGGCATTAATTTAAACAAAGTATCCATAAAAATACCATCAACTATACTATTTATCTCTCCTGCATCTTGTACATATATAACATCTGTAAAAAACATTGGTTCATAAGATATTGCTAATTTCATCTTTGATACAAATAGAATAATTACCTCAACTATACTTAGTATTAAAGTAGCCCATTTTGTATTTTTAAATAAAACTGCTAAAAAGATATATATAGTATATATTAATAATAATGATAATACCATTGTTTTTGAAAACATTAAAAAACTATTTTCAAAAACTAATAATAATATAAGTGGAATTAATATATTAAATATTAGTTTAAAGTTAATTTTTTTCATACTTAAAACTCCCATCAAACATCATCAGTACGTAGTTAATTATAGCACATTTTTACTATTTATAAAACTACTTACTAACAAAAAAAAGAATATATTATTATATATTCTTTTCTTAAACAATTGCTACTAATGATAATATTTCTTCATGAATAGTATCCTTACTAATTTTATTGGCAGTTACC
Organism: Bacilli bacterium; assembly: GCA_017527675.1. Lineage (GTDB taxonomy): Bacteria > Bacillota_I > Bacilli_A > RF39 > UBA660 > RGIG6635. Next base: position 21,190 of record JAFXPU010000023.1, on the reverse strand, counting down.
ATAACAACCGTATTACTTGGAAGTTCAAATGTTGATACTTTACGGTACTCAAGTAACTCAACAAATTTTAATTGTTCTTCTTTAGGAATAGTATCAATACGATCAATAATTAAAATATCTCCTTCTACTGTATCAGCACATGCACTATACCACTTTGGTGGTAAATAATTCTCTCCTTCATAATGGCCAGTTAATTCTTCTTTCTTAATATCAGCTGGTATAACAACGGCATCATATAAATCTTCTCCAAAAACATAATCAACTAATACTGGTACTACATTAGCTTTTAAATACTCTTTTAATAGTTCACTTCTATTTTTCATTTTTATCTCCTTTATGTTTATCTTTATTCTAGATTTATTATATCATAAAAAAAATATAAATACATACGTAATTATATTTTTTTAACCTTCTGTTTCCTTAATTTGTTTATTTCACTATTTAAGCCTTTAATACCTTGTCGATAACAAATATCTTCATCTAACACCTTTTGAGCAAAAGAAGGAACATCATATGCCTCATAACAAAAAGTATCAATATTATAATAATAAACTGTTACTCCATCTTTATCAAACATAAAATAACCATTATTGTTTATTGTTTCTCCATCAATTTTTTGATAAAATTCGACTGTATGGAGTTTATTAGATAGCTTTCTACTACCAAATATTTCTTTTAACATTTGCTCATGTTTCCATCTTCTTTCCCAATAAGAAACATTTAAAAATGGATATGGTTCAATATTAGTTAATACTAAATTAACTTGTTCAGCTAGTGATAAATCAGATGGCATATACATTCTAAATTGACTAACATAATCATCTAAATATGGATTTTCATCACTAATATATCCAAGTTTTTGGTGCATTTGTTTTTGTCTTAATGGTGATATAATATATTCCTTATCATTATAAATATTTTTTCCAAAATTAGAAGTAAAACAATGATAATGAATATTAGTTAAATCATTTTGTAAATCAACCTGATAACTTTTTTTACCATCAGCTGAAATAACAATATTTACTACATGCTCATATTTAATTAATGGATTAACTTCATTTATAGTAACAACATTTATACCAAGTTTTTTTAGTATATATTCAAATATGTATGCTGATGATTTACATATTATTTTATGATTATCAAAACATTTATTTAATTCAGTTATAATAGAGGCTTTATGATATATTTCACTTTTCTTCTTTCTTCCACCAAAAAAGAAATCAGCATCAAATCTTAATCTAGATGCTAAATCAAGATAAACATACATAACTATTTCATCTTCAGTTAATCCTGGATTACTATTAAGATATTCTTTTACTTCCTCTACATACTGATCCATAGCATATCTTCCTTTCAACTTGCTATATTATAACATAAAAAAAATAGAATTAATCTATTTTTTTTTGATATTTTTATTATTTTTATACATTTCCTTATTCATAATATATTTATCTAAAATATAATTCATACCATCATATTCTCGAACACGAGGTTCTGAACCAATATATGTAAATCCACATCTTTTACATAAAGTACTAGATTTTGTATTATGAGAAAAACAAGTATAATAAAATTCTTCTCCACCTAGTTCTTCAAAAACAAGTTTTTTTAAGGCTTCCATAAACTCAGAAGCTAAACCCATACCTTGATATTTTTGAGCAAGACATATACCATAATCTTCAAAAACATGTGGTCTAAACTCTTGAACACCAGCAAAACCAATTACTTCATCAGTTTCTTTTAAACAAACAAAATAAGTAAAATTATCCTTTTGAAAAGGTATATTACGGTATAACCTATCTCTTGCTGATTCAATATCCGTATTTGGACGCCATAACATATTTTCAGCTAGTTTTGGATCAGACCATACATTATTATAAATATCATCTAAATCTTCTAAACAGGCTTTTCTAAGAATTAATCTATCTGTTTCTAATTTGTCATACTTTTTCACCAATTCTCTTTTTTTAATATAAGCATCTACTAGAGGTATTCTTAATTTATCCTTTTCACGTTTACTACCTTCTAGATAATCACGATAATTATAAATATCTTGAATATATATACGGCCAAATCTTTCTTTTTTACCATCCATAGAATCATCCACAGCCTCAATAATATCACTGACAATATACCAACCTGGATTACCTTCTTTTGGTCTTATATCATAGTTTTCTATTAATTGTTCCAATCCCTTTTTTGTTACTGCAATATCTAAATCATGAGCCTCCTTTAAAATACCACGAATAGTTAACCCCCCAGATGACAAAACTGTAAATTCTGATGAATCAACCTTTAGATTATCAATAACTTGCATTAATTCCCTAGCATTCATAAAACCTCCTATAAAAACAATAATAATAAACTACCAATGATTATACATATAAAATAAATCATACTTACTTTACTTATACTAATTTTCTTTAAATCATCCTGTTTTAATTTATTTTTTGTTTCTATATATTTTAATCCAAGCATCTTTTCCTTAGATAAATCTTTTTTACTATATAAACCAAAAGATATAGGATTATCGTATTCAGCATATTCAAAATCTTTTAATTTTAAAAAGGCCAAAAACATCATTAAATCACCAGAACAACCTGATATATTCATAATTGATAAATAAATTAACATAGCATTATTTAAAATAATTCCTATTATGTAAGTTACTACTCCAATTACAATAAAAGGACTAACTAATGATATTAAAATATTTCTTTTTTTAACATTTTGCTTACATAAACAGCATAATACACTTTTTTCCAAGTGAGCACCAAAAGTAATACGTTTTGGACTTGCTCCATTTATTATATAAGCAAGCGCATGTATTAATTCATGTAAGATTAAATATGGTATCATCAGCATAAGCATTAAAGCTAATTCTTGATATTCAAATCTCATATTACCTTTAATAATATAAGTTAGAATAATCATAAAAGCAAATAAAACAATTGATAGAACATTTAATGTATTAATGTTCATCTCATATATGTAGTATTTTTTATTATCATTATCAATAAAGTTTTCACATTCTTCTTTAATTAAATCAAAATCTTCATGAGTAGCTTTTAAAGTATTCCAACCCATTTCCTTAGCCATATTAATATTTCCATCTTTATCATCAATAAATATAATATCTTTTGGTGCAAATGGAACATTATCCATAACATATTCAAATATTTCTTTATTTGGTTTTTTAGCACCTATTTCAAATGATAAGAATGTATAATCATAATTAGCTAATCCTAATTGTTTATCTATTCTTTCTTTATCAAAAATACATAAATTAGATAGTATTCCAATATAGCATTTATCGCCTAGTGAATGTTCATATTCAGCAATTTCTGGATAGTATTTTATATTGGCATAGTGTTTAAGATAGATTTTTTTAAAACCTTCAAAATCTACTTTAAGATTAAAGTCTTTTTTCATTTCCTTATAAGTTTTTTTAAACTCTTCCTCGGTTTTAATAGAAGATAACTCATAAGTACGAAGACGAGTTCTTGTATCATCAGCATCATAACCAGCCTCGGCAAATAAATCAAACCAAGCCTGTTTACAAGCAGTACCATCTTCAACTATATTACCCCAATCAAATAGGATTAATTTATTTTTCTTCATACTATCACCTAACATCATTATAACACAAAAGAGTAGATTATTATCTACTCTAAAGCTTCTTTTATATCATAAATAATACATTTTCCATCTTCTAGTCTGCTATTTGGATAATCACATACTAAACCTTCAATAAAGTCCTTAGAATCATTATAATCAAGGCATATTCTATCTTGATACAATGTATAACCATTATCACAATATCTAATCATCTCTGGTTTAGTAGATGCATTAGTTACACATTTATCACCTTGAAGTTCATATCCTTTTTCACAGTAATATGAAGAACTTGCCGTACTATAAGTAAATGTATCAGGACATAACTCAACATAAGTATCTTTGGAATATTCATAGATAAAACCATCTGGACATTGCCATTGATCACCATCATCTTTTGAATAACACCAACCATTAATAGGTAAATCAGGTCCAGGACATCCGCCATCAATTAATGGTGCTGGTCCATTATAACATGCCCCATCAATCATAATATGTCCAGAATTTAATAAACATCTTTGAGTTGGAGCAACACCTGTTGATTTATCCATACACATCATTTCCTCTGGGTTACCAGTATCACGTACAGGTTGATATGGTATTTCACTTCTTCTAGTTAGTTCACCTGTAGCACATGAATATTTAATTAACGCATCTTCTACTCTTTCACCAACACATTTACCATTTTTAAGTTCTTGTCCGTTACTGCAACCTTCTTTTTCTTTTAGACTATAACCTCTATAACAGGTACCATCAGCATCAAAATACCTATCTGGACAAACAGGACCAGTTGAGGCAGCTTGTGTTTCGATTTCTTTATGACAGAAATCGCCTTCTAAGAAATAGCCATCTTCACAATAACGTCCACGCTCTTTTATTTCTTTTAATTCATAAACAGGTCTATCAATTAAGTTTTCTATTTTAATATTTTCATTACTCTTAGCTACCTCATTAATATAAGCTGCTTTAGCAGGAGTAATATTATACTTTTTAGCTAACTTTTCATCTTCTTTAGTAATTTTAGGAATAACTATTTCCACAGGATAATGACGTTCAGCAAATATATCCTGTAGTTTACTAGTTATTTTACCTTCTTCAATTTTTCCATCTACATTTACTAAAACTATATTACCTCTATCAAGATAATGATTACTAATAGCCTTTTCAACTATTACTTCAAATACCTGATCCAATTCTTTATTTTTTAAATCTTCACTAACAATCTTTTTAGCATCCTCATTTAAGGCCTTTATATCAATTACTTTTTCTTTATCATCAATTGTAAGTTCAATACTAGGATTGATATCTATAGTAACAATTGTCTTTTTAGTTTCTTCTTTTTTATTATCTTTAAGAATTAATAACAAGGTAGAACAACCAATAATAATTAAAAATAAACCTAAATATAATAAATAGTTCTTTTTCATAAATCACCTAATCCATTATCTTAAAGAAAGCAGACATTGGACCTCTTTCATTTTCATATTCATGGACTAATTTATAGCCGTCTTTTAGTATATTGCGTATAGAATAAATATTATCACTATGAGCCTTAGTAAAAATATATTTTTGTCCTAAAGATTTAACATAATCATTAAAGACTTTCATCATTTTTAGTTGTAAGCCATTACCAACATAATTTGGTGATACCATAATTGGTCCTAAAGAACCAGTTTCTTTTTCATCGGTTTCTATATTATGTTTTCTAAGTGACTTATTCTTGGGCGGAATATAAAATACTGAACAAACTACATCATTATTAGTAGGATTATAATACATCCATATCTTTCCACCAATTGCTAAAATATCTTCTACTTCATTTTTTTTAAATGTTCCTAACCATTCAGGATGTTCCATATTATCTCTAACATATTTATAATGTTTTAAATATTCATCTGGATTAATATTATTTTCTATACATTTTAAATCCTCTAAATTCATATAACCTCCTATACTAAAAATCGATCATTATTAAGTATTTCTTCAACACATTCATCTATGTTTTTCACACCAGTATTTAATATATATTTTTCATCATAATTATGTTTTTTAAAATTCTCAAGTAAAACTAAACATCTTTCTTTCATTTGACAGTCTAATGGTCTTTTTCTATCTCTTTTTAGTAATGTATCTGAATCAACCATTAATACTATAAACTTTATTTGCTAATCCTTAAAGGTTTCTTTTATCAATTCAAATTTACTTGGTTCCACTATATAATTAAAAATTACATCATAATCGTGATTCAAATAATTTTTAATAAGCATAATAGCATTTTGCCACATTAAATCAACATGATTACCTTCCTTCCATGGTGACTTATAACTACCTATAACTTGATGATATAAATCATCCCTTCTATCAAAGCTGATTTATCTAATAATGATGCTAATTTATTAGAAATTGTTGATTTACCTACACCAGCTGGGCCAGTAATTAAATATAGTGTTTTCATTTAATCACCTCTTCTATGTCTTATTATTTTATATAATTCCATTACTAATATAATTATTGTTCCAAACAAAATTAATAAAATCATATCATCTAATGGCATACCACAAGTTTTTAATAGTTTTGATAAAAAATTAACATTAATAACAGCAATACCTAAAATTAATGAACCTAATACTCCAAGTAAGAATATTGGATTATTTTTAAGCGATATTTTAAAGGTGCTTTTCTTTTCACTACGGCAGTTAAATGCATGAATATTTTGCATAATAATCATTAAAACCATTGTATAACTACGTGCACTTCTTACATTCATGTTTTCACCATTTATTAAAAAGTACCATAAAGCAAATACCATTAAACCTATAAATAAGCCAGAGATTAATATTTCTTCAGCTAGTAGCCTATCAAATAAATTCTCTTGTGGTTTGCGTGGTTTTTCCATCATTATACCATCTTCAGCCTTTTCAAAAGATAAAGCAATATCTTGAATACCATCTGTTACTACATTTAACCAAAGTAATTGAATAGCAACAAGTGGTATTGGCATATTAAAGATAATAGCTAAAACAAAGAATAATACTTCAGCTAAACCACATGATATTAAAAAATATGTTATTTTTCTAATATTAGCATAAGCTACACGTCCTTCTAAAACGCCCTTTACAATTGATGAAAAATTATCATCAATTACAATCATTTTGGCCGTTTCTTTAGCAATATCTGTACCACTACCCATAGCTATACCAATGTTAGCTGCTTTAAGTGCAGGAGCATCATTAACACCATCACCAGTTACGGCAACAAATTCACCTTGACGTTTTAAAGATTCCACAATTCTTAATTTATTTATAGGACTTACACGTGTAAATATTTTTTTACTTTTAATAAATTCATCAAATGCTTTTTCACCTTGTTCATAATAGTATGAAACTTCATCACCAGTTGTAACATCATTAAAGTTATCACTTAATTCTAAATCATTAGCAATTTTAAAAGCTGTAAGTGGATGATCACCAGTTATCATTAATACCTTTATACCTGCATCAAGACACTTATTAATAGCATCGTGAGCTTCTTTTCTAATTGGATCAATAAAACCTACTAAACCATTAAAAGTTAATGATTTAATATCACTTTCTGAATAACTTTCTTTACTTAATATCTCACCACTAGCAATAGCTAAAACACGATACCCATTTGAAGATAATTCTTCATTTTGTTTTTCAATTACATTCTCATTAAAGGAATCCATAAAATCTATACGATTACAAAAAGCCATAACAGTTTCTAAGGAACCTTTAATTGTACAATAAGTTTTATCATTATGTTTATAGAATACTGCAGAATATTTATTTTCTGATTCATAAGGAATAGTATCTATAATATCAATATCATCAGTTTTGACTTTTAGTTTTTCACCTAATACTAAAAAAGCAATATCAATAGAATCTCCTATTTGTTCTTCTTCACTAAATTTAGCTTCATTATTAATAACCCCTAATTTAGCTATCTTACTTGCATATTCTAAGTTATTACCAATTACTTTACCATCTATATGATAACCACTACCTTCTATATCATATTCCATGTTATTTGGTAATAATATTTTTTTAGCAGTTTGTTCATTGACGGTTAATGTACCAGTTTTATCACTAGCTATAACTGTTGTACTGCCTAGTGACTCGACATAATTTAATTTTTTAACAATAACATTTTTCTTAGCCATTTTATTAGAAGCAATAGTTAAAGCCATTGTCAAAGCAAGAGGTAATCCCTCAGGCATAGCTGATACAGATAAGGCTATAACTGATACTACTATTTCCGTAAAAGGCATTCCTTTTAAGGATAAGACAATTGTTAAAATAATAGCTAATAATCCAATTAGTAAACTTATTTGTTTTGAAAATTTATTAACACGAATCGCAAGTGGAGATTTTTCCTCTTTAGTTTCATTTAAAGTAGTAGCTATCTTACCTATTTCAGTATTAATACCAATACTAGTAACAATACCAATACCACGTCCACTTTGAACACTAGTACCGGCATATATTAAATTATCCTCACCAGCATTACTACTTTTAAATATTGCAACACTCTCACCTGTTAAAATAGATTCATTTGCTGAAAAATTATGTACCTCAATTAAGCGCATATCTGCAGATATTTTATCGCCACTTTCTAAAAATACATAATCACCAATAGTTAAATCAGTAGCATTTATTAATATTTCTTTTCCATTTCTTTTTACCTTAACATTTTCAGGAACTAATTTAGCTAATGACTCTATTGTTTGCCTTGCTTTATTTTCTTGATATGTTCCTAATATTAAATCAATTAAAACAATTAAAAATATTGCTAAAGCATCAATATATTCAGAAGCAATTAAAGATGCTATAATAGCTACTAATAGTAGTAATACAATTGGATCAATAAGTTCACCAATAAATATTTTAAAAATACTATCTTTTTTCTTTTTAGGTAATTCATTCTTACCATATCTAACCAATCTTTTTAAAGCTTCTTGACTAGTTAAACCATTTTCATTAGTTTCTAATGTATTTAAAAAATCCTCTATTTTCATTTCTTTATAATTGTTATTCATATATTCATCCCTATTCTATATAAATTATAACATAAAAAAAACACATTTAGTGTTTTATCTTCTTTTTTCTTTTTATTTGACAAATTGCTACCATTGATGTTAAAACCGTTAAAGCGTCAAATAATGATGATGTATATGACTTAATAGAAAAATCATAAATAAACCACATAATCATAGTAATAATAGTTAATATTTTAAATTTAATAATACCTTTTGTATTCATCAAATATAAATATATTAAACTAGCTAATAATGGTAAATATCCTATAATACCTAAATTATTAAATAAAACTGTTAATACAATAGATATTAAACCTATAATTCCTTTTTCTTTAGTACCTAATTTATCTTTATAACATAAAATATTTCTAGCAAAATTTATGATATTAATAATAGCACCTGGATAACCACCTAAAATAAAATTACTAATAACATAAAGACCTATTTCAATACTTTGAAAATAAATAATCTTTTTTTTATTTCTTATTAATCCTGTGCCAACCATTATTAATGAAGCTATTAAAGCAATGATATTACCAATTATTAATTCCATTATGCTTTATCCTTCAAATATTCAGCTAATTTTAAATATGCTTCATTAGACCAAAATTTCCATCTTTCACTATCGGGAAAGCATCCTAAGGTTTTAGTTTCACCTTCTGGTATAAAGATAAAGTCCCAACTCCAACCATAAGTACCTGATTTTTTAGTATCAATATGTCCTTTAGTAATACAATCAAATACAACTGGTTCTTTACCAGGATAACAATAAGCTAATGATTCTTTAAAATAAGCATTACGGTTTTCCATACCTTCCATTAATTTTAAAAGTCCATCTTCACCTATTGTTTCATCAACAAAACGTGTATAAACGCCAGGAAAACCATTTAACCCTTCAACAAATAAACCAGAATCATTTTTTAAAACTGGACATCCAAGTTTTTCAGCAGCCCAAGAAGCTGAATATTTAGATACTTCAACAACATCATCTGCTTGAATCTCTGGTGTATCCATTTTAATATTGTCAATTTCAAAGCCAAGTGGTTCTAAAGTTTGTCTGGCACTTTCTATTTTAGCCCAATTGCCAGTAACGTATGTTATTTTCATTTTATCACCTTACCTAAATTATAACACATTTTAGTTAAATTAATTGATTTTATTGCAAAATAAGGTATAATAATTAACCAAGGAGATTATTTATGAATAAAAGAAATGAATATGTGGATATATTAAAAGGTGTAGGTATTACTTCTATTGTTTTAGGCCATAGTTGTGCATTTGTTTTTAAAAATAATGTACCAATGGGTCCATTTGTTTATACCTATCACTTAATGATCTTTATGTTTATTATTGGTTATTTATTTAACTGTGATATTTTTGAAAAAGATAAAAACTATAAATATCAGTATATTGGAAAACAAATAATTAAAATGTTATCTTTATACTTTTTATATAATTTAGTTTTTGTCCTTGCACATAACTCCTTTGTTAAATTACATATGATTGATGATGAAATATATCATACAAGAGATATTTCTAAATACATTTTTGCTGGATTACAATTTCTTACCAATGAAAAATTACTTGCTGCTTTATGGTTTATACCAATGATGCTATTTGCTAAAATAATATTTGTTATTCTCTATAGTAAAAATATTTTTAACAATCGTTTAGCAAATATTACTTCAATTGGTATTATAACAGGTATTATTGGTATCTTACTAACAATTAATAATGGATTCTTTCAGTATTTTATTCAAATATCATTTATCTCTGTTTCTTTTATTTCCTTAGGAATTATTTATAAAAAATATGAAGAAAAAATAAGCTTTTTAATTACTAACTGGTCATGGATGCCAAGTGCATTTATAATTTTTATTATTTTAAAACAATATAACTCATGGATTGATTTAGGAAATAATCAATTAATTAATCCATTAGTATTCTATTTATTATCATTACTTGGTATTTACTTTTGTTTATCGCTTGCTAAAACTATTAATTGCTTTAAAACATCTAAAAAAATATTTACTATCTTAGGTGAAAATAGTTTTCATATCATGGCAATGCATTTGCTAGTAATCAAAATAATTGATATAACATATGCAGCAATTAAAGGTATTACAGATTATAAATTAGTTGCTAGTTATCCATATGCATTCTCAAATAGATTATGGTTTTTATACTTTGTTTTAGGTACAATTATTCCCGTTATTATTATTACACCACTAAAAAGTTTTAAAAAAGAATATATTGATACTTTTAAAACATATTAAAAAAAGGAATTTAAAATTCCTTTTTTTAGTTTTGAATACGATGATGAGCAGTTGGACTATTAGCATCTAAAGTTGCAAATGTATAACCACGAGCTGTTAATTCAGCTAAAATAGAATCCAATGCCTCAGCAGTTGGAGCTTTAACATCATGCATTAAAACAACACAAGCAGAACAATTATCTGTTCCATTAACTACATTATTGTAAATTGACCAAGAGTCAAATCCTTCAGCATCACGAGAATCTAAGTTCCAATCAAAATATACATAACCCAAATTATTAGCTGTTTGGGCTATAGCAGAAACAACACCTGGTGAATATCTATAGCTTACTGTATTAGATGAACCGCCTGGAAATCTAAATAAATTTGAATAAGAACCTGTATGATTCTTTATTATTTCATTCATTTGATTAAAATCATTAAAATAAGCATCAACTGAAGAATAAACTATTGAATAATTATGCGAATAAGTATGAACAGCAACCCTATGTCCTCTCTTATGTTCTTCACCTATCATAGCTTGATAAGCTGGAAATTGACTTGTAACAAAGAATGTTGCTTTAACTTTATATTTATCTAAAGTATCAAGTATTCCTTGAGTATATGGACCAGGGCCATCATCAAAAGTTAAATAAATAGTTTTTGGAGCATATTTCTTTTCATAAACAATAACTTTACGTTTTAATTTATCCTTACCATTTAAAGTATAGGTAATAGTGTATTCACCTTCTTTTTTAGTATTAACACTACCATCAACTTTAATATCGCCTTTTTTTGGATTACCACAACCATCTAAATAAATTGCACCTGGTTCTTGATATTCACGATTTAATTCGACATAAGTAATTTCTGAACCATTTAAAACAAATCTATCTTCTGGAATATTGTCATATTCTAGTTTAATCTTTTTTACACTTTCATTACCAGATGAATCTTTTACTTTATATATTATTTCATCATCTTTTTCTTCTACTTCAACTTTATCAGTTATATCAGCATCATAATTATCAATAGCATGATATTCAACAGCAGTTTTATTTTCTTTTGTACAATAGTCTCTTTTAATAACATCAGTATTGATTATTAAATTAGGTGCCTCCATATCTACTACTTGGACTTTTCTTTTTAGAATATATTTACGATTATGATATTTTATTTCGTATTTTACCTCGTATTCACCTAAAGTATGCGTATCAACATTATTAGATACACCAACATCATACTTGTTTCTTTTAACTTCTTTATTACCATTTTTAACAACAATACCTTGCTCTTGATATTTTTGATTATAATTTACTTTAATATTATTTTCTCCAATTAAAGTAACATCTAATTTACGGTTATAATCAATAACAATAAGCATTGTTATTAAAGATACTAAAACAAAGGCAACACCTATAATTACATACTTCATATATTTTTTCATAACATTACTTCCCACTTTAGTATTTTTTTAATAGTTCTTTTTCTTCTTTATCATAATCACTCAATAAATAATGATATTCTTCATTTTGAGCCATTAAATCAGCTCTTTTTAATTTATATAACATAATTAATTCTTCTTGACTAAACTGACTAAGTACACATGCTAGTTCATGATCATCAAGTTTATTTAAACTCTTATCATGATAGAATATCAATTTAGATATTCTTTTAATAGTTTTTTCATCCATACTTTCCCTAGTAGCAAACTTATTAAATATTTCTTCTGATACCAACCAATGATTATAAAAATGCCCTATACCATTGGCATCTTCTTTATAAACATATGGTTTTCCTATATCGTGAAATAAAGCTGCTAATCTTAATTCAAACATATCATCAACATTATCAACTACATGTAAGATATGTTCATAAACATCATAAACATGCCATGGATTATTTTGATTAAAACCTTTTGATTTTTCTAATTCTGGAATAAAATCAAATATTTCTTGTTCTTTCTTTTTTATTTCTTCACTTGGTTTTAAACTTACTAATATTTCTTTTAATTCTTCAAATGTCATAATACCACCAAATCTATATAAATTATACCACAATTAAGGCAAACAAAAAATAGTACTTAGTACTATTTTTTATTTATAGATTGGTTTTCCTGTTACTGGATCGAAACCTGAAGGTTGTGCATAAATTGGTTTTCCTGTTGCTGGATCATAACCTGTTATTGGAGCACCATTACCACCATTTCCAAGTGCTTTATCTGATGCAAAATTCCATAATACAGATATAACACCTAAACCAATAGCAACAATTACGCTTAACCAAATTCCTACATATGCATATTTAATATTAGCAAAGAACATATTTAAATATGTAAATGTAACAAAACCTGTAGCATAGTTTGCATATGACATCCATTTATCTTTGAAAATATCAAAAATATGTAATACATATACAGCTATAATAGCAACAAGAAGAATCAATAATAAAATTGGTTTAATGATACCACAGAATCTAGCACATTCTTGTACAGCATCTTTAGCCCAGAAACTATATTTAACACTACTATAATCAGTAGAATATTTAAATTGTGGGATAAATGTAAACGCAAATAATAATACTGATAAGCCAGCCATTATAATACCGTATATTTTCTTCATGCTTAGTTTCAATTCAAACACCTCTTTTCTAATATAAATATATCATATTTTTGCTAATTTAAAAACTATTTTTGAAAAAATAATAAAAAAAAATAGGATAAATCCTATTTTTGTTCAAATATTGGTTTTCCTGTTTTTGGATCAAAACCTGTTGGCTTAGCATAAATTGGTTTTCCTGTTTTTGGATCATAACCAGTTACTGGAGCTCCCATTTGTTTATCACTCATAAAATACCAAATAACAGATAATGAATTAATTCCTAAGGCAAGTAATACACCAATAACTAATCCAAATCCTAAATGATCTAACCCAGCGAAAAACATAGTTAAATAACCAAGTCCAACAAATCCTACTGCATAATTAGCATATTGTACCCATTTTTCTTTTAAATTAATAAAGATATGTAATAAATATACAGCAATAATTCCAATATAAGCTAATAAATACATAATTGGTTGAGCTTTATTACCATCCCATAAATTTTGACTTTTTATTTCAACAGAATACCATCCACTTCCCTCAGTATAACCACCAATATGTGGAGCAAAAGACATTATAAATAGTAATAATGTAAGTGAAGCAATAATTATGCTAAAAATTTTTCTTACTGATAATTTCATTTTAAAACACCTCTTTCTTTATTTAAATATACCACATATTTATTAAAAATTAAAACAAAAAAAAAGTTCTTTACATCTTTTTTACTACATTATATGTAAAGAACTATATTTTATTTATCATATTTATCTAAAAAACTTTCATATTTTTTATTTTTCTTAGTTCCAATAACACAGTTTAAATTAACATTATCTAAAGCCTTATAAATATTATGATCAACATCTTTATTTACTTTTTTCATCTCTTTTATTAAGTTTTTCATTTCTCTTCTTTTACTAATTGACTCATCTTCCATATTTACTTTTTCAGTAAATCTACAAGCACAATTAATAAATGTAAGATCATTATATTTAGTCCATGCAATTATATCTGCTTCATGTATCATATGCATTGGTCTAATTAATTCTAAACCAGGAAAATTATCTGAATGAAGTTTTGGCATCATTGTTTTAATTTCCGCTCCATAAAACAATGATAATAAGGTTGTTTCAATTACATCATCAAAATGATGCCCTAAAGCTATTTTATTACAACCTAATTCTTTAGCCTTATTATATAAACATCCCCTTCGCATACGAGCACATAAATAGCATGGTGATTCATCTACATTAGTAACAATTGAAAAAATATCAGATTCAAATATTTCTAAATTAATATTAAGTATTTCAGCATTTTGCTTAATCATATTAAGATTAGCTTCATTATAACCAGGATTCATACAAACATAGAAAACATCAAAATCAACTTTACCATGTTTTTTGATTTCTTCCATACATTTAGCAAGTAAAAAAGAATCTTTACCACCACTAATACAAACCATTATTTTGTCATTTTCTTTTATTAGCTCGTATTCAGCAACAGCCTTAACAAATTTAGACCATATTTCTTTGCGAAATTTTTTTATAATACTTTGTTCTACTAATTGATATTTTTCCATGTAATCACCTTACTAATTATATCATAAAAAAAGACTTCATAAGAAGTCTTTTTTTAATGTTTTGTATATTCAATTAAATGTTTATTATCTCTTTTTTGTCTTAATTTTCTTAATGCCTTAGCTTCAATCTGACGAATACGTTCACGTGTAACATGATATACTTTTCCAACTTCTTCTAGTGTATGGAATTTGCCGTCAACAAAACCATATCTTAATAGAATAACACTTTTTTCGCGTGCATTTAAGCAATTCATAGCTTTTACAAGATCTTCACGTAACTCATTACTAAATACTTGTTGTTCAGCTGTTTCATTTGCAGGTAAGAAATCAATCAATTCACTATCTGCATCCTCACCAATTTTAGTATAAATACTTACTGGTTCAGTACTAAATTTATTCATTTCTTCAATTTTTTCTACTGAAACACCCATTATTTTAGCTAAATCTTCAGAAGTTGGATCTTCACCATTATGAGTATTCACATACTCATTTTTGATTCTAGTTAATCTATTAATTGTTTCAACCATGTGAACAGGAATACGTATTGTACGTCCTTGATCAGCAATAGCACGAGTTACAGCTTGTCTAATCCACCATGTTGCATATGTTGAAAATTTATATCCTCTTTCACCATCAAATTTTTCAACGGCTTTCATTAAACCTAAATTTCCTTCTTGAATTAAATCAAGAAATAACATACCACGACCAACATATTTTTTAGCAATTGATACAACTAATCTTAAATTGCAGTTAATTAATTGTTTTTTAGCTTCCTCATCGCCCTCTTTAACTCTTCTTGATAATTCAATTTCTTCATCAGCAGATAATAAAGGGCAACTACCAATGTCTCTTAAATACATTTTTACAGGATCTTCTGTATTGATATTTGCATCATCATATTCCATTTCTGATTGATCATCATATTCATCATAATCTTCTTCTAGTTCTTCTTCAACTAATGTAATATAATCATTATCTTCAATATATCTTTTTAATACTTCTTTTGCTGTTTCACTACATTCAGCATCATCAATAGAATAATAATCTTCGGCAGATATAACCATATCTGAATCATATTTTTTAAAGATTTTACCAAGTAATTCATTTACTTTTTCACTTTTAAAAATAATTGAATCAATGGCATCATCAGGAATATTACCACTATATTCATTTAAAATAATGCTAATATATTGATCTAATTTTTTTAAGTTTGTTTTATTTGTAATCATGTGTATTTCCTCCTTAATTATAAGCCTTCATTATAATAATTTTTTAATTTACGACTATATCTAGGATATCTTAATTTTCTTAGTCCCTTAGCTTCAATTTGGCGTATTCTTTCTCTTGTAACATTAAATCTCTTTCCTGTTTCTTCTAAAGTATATCTTTGACCATAAAAACCAAAACGCATTTTAATTACTTCTTTAGTACGTGGATCAAGATTTTCAAGAAGTTTTGCAACATCTTCTTTTATTAAAGAATATTCACTAGCAGCTTCAGGTGATATACCATCATCGGCTAAGAAATCTAATAATTCACTTTGTTGACCATGTTCATCTTCACCAACTGGAGTTTCTAAACTTACTAATCCCTCAGCTAATTCAAGACATCTATTAACTATTTCTTCAGGAAAACCTGTTTTTTCCATTATATATTCTACTGATGGCAATTCTCCGTATGCATTATTATATTCTCTTTGAATAGCTTGAATTTTAGTAATTTTTTCATACATATGAACTGGAATACGAATTGCACGTCCTTGATCAGCAAGTGAACGTGTTATTCCTTGTCTAATCCACCATGTTGCATATGTTGAAAATTTATATCCTTTTTCATATTCAAATTTATCAACAGCCTTCATTAAGCCTAAATTACCTTCTTGAATTAAATCAAGAAATTGCATACCACGATTAACATATCTTTTAGCAATCGATATAACATATCTTAAATTAGAATTACATAGTTTTTTAAATACTTCACTATTATGATCCTTATTTTTTGAATACTCTACAAATAATTCATATTCTTCTTCAGGAGTTAATAAAGGATACATACTTATATCATTTAAATATTGTTTAAATGGATCATCTGTTACATAATTTTCGTAACCATAATCTTCATCTTCTATAGTTAATTCATTATCACTTTCTTCATCTAAAAAGCCAATTGAGTATTTATTTAAAACAATATATCTAAATATTATATCTTTAGTAACTTGACCGCAATTTAAATCCAATAAATCTAAGTAGTCATCTTCAGATATTACTTTATCATCATCATATTTTTCAAAATATTTTTTTAGTAATTTATTTAATTCTTCACTTTCACTGATTATTTCATCAAGAATATCATCAGTTACTTTTACATTGTTTAATAAGGTTTTGCTCATATCATCAATCTTCTTAATAGTTGAATTCATACCAATCCCTCCGTAATCGCGGCTTATTATAACACAAACGATTTAAAAATGCAAATTATTTGTAAAATCTTTTGACATTTTTTTCAAAGGAAAAGTACTAGTTAAAACTAGTACTTAGATTTTATGAAAAATATGATTTATATTTATTATTATTTTGGTATTTTTATTTAAATTATATCCCTAAGCATCGCCTCCTTAAATTATGTTTTTATTATCTATTTTGTCTACCTCCTCTTGGTGGTTGTTGCATATCACCATTTGGCATTTCACCTTGTCCTGGCATTCCACCTTGTCCTGGCATTCCGCCACCACCCATCATTTGATTTGGAATAGTAGTTATTTGTTGACCATTAACTATAATAGTTCCACAATTAAATTCTGCTTTACCATCATAGTCAAAAGAAGATTGTCCTGTAATATTAATATTTCCATCATTTATGATTATATTTCCATTTGAATCAATAGCATCTGTATCACCTTGACCCATTTTAATAACAATATTACCACCATTTATTTCTACACATATTGTATAATCCTCAGACTTGTTAGCGGCATTAATACCATCATCAGAAGCATTAATAGTTATATTACCATCATTTATTTTTATATATGTTGCTTCTAAACCTTCAGCTGATTCAATATTGAAAGTTCCACCATTTATTTCTAACATTCCATCAGCATGAATACCATCATCTTTACTGATTATATTGAAAGTTCCACTATTGATAGTAATAATATCATTAACATTAATACCATCGTCAACGGCCTCTATTTTATATTCACCATCTTCAATAGTTAAATTATCTTTTGAAACAATACCTTTAGCTAAATTAGCCTTAATAGTCAATGAACCAGTACCACTAATAATTAAATCATCTTTACTATAAATAACAGCATCATAATCTTGATTATCTGTACTATAAGTATCAGAATCTTCTAAATAATTCTCCGTTCCTTCAGCTAATTCAATTTCTACTAACTTAGCACTAGTAACTAAAATAGCTGGACCATTACTATTTTTAATATTGACATTATTTAACACTAACTTTACTTCTTCTTCTGTATCAATTAAGATATAACCATCTTCAATAGTGCCAGTTAAATTATAAACACCACCTTCAGTAATCTTTATTGATTTAGATAATGTTATATCATTACTATCAAAATTATCCCATTCAACTTCTTCAGTGGTTTTACTATTTGTTTTAGATGAATTACTGCTTTTATTATTATTGTTGTTATTACTTCCTTTATTGTTATGATTTATAGCAAAGAAAATACATAAACCAATAATTAATAAAGCAACAATACCTATTATTATTTTTTTCACTATAGATCACTCTCCTCCAATTCATGACTTAATATAATTTTTAAATTACCATTTCTAACTCTTAATTCATCAATAAACTCTTTTTGTTTTTTATCATCATGTAAAGTAATTAAATATCTAAGTTCATACATACTACCCATATCAATCATTTTTACTCTATTTAAATTAGCTGATTTAGTATATTTTTTAAAAATATCATTGAAAACATCTGTATAATCTAAATCCTCTGGTATAACAATTTTTAATACTCTTTCTTTTTGAGTTGGTTCAAGCAAGTTTAATTTGTTATATAAATATAAAAGTACACAACCAACTAATGTCACTATTAAAGCAAATAGAGCATAACCGGTTCCAATTGTTAGACCAACTACCATAGCAAAGAAGACCGTTACAATTTCTTTGGCATTACCAGGCATACTTCTAAATCTAACTAAACTGAAAGCTCCCATAATAGCAACACCAGTTCCCAAATTACCATTAACTAGCATAATTACTATTTGTACTAAAAATGGTAAAAAAGCAACAGTAACGAGAAAGTTCTTTGTACATTTTGAAGTATATTTATGAGTAATAGCTATAATGAAACCAGTTACTAAAGATATAATAGTACATATTATTAAAGCCTCTAAATCTAACGCAGAAGATGTATTATTTATTAAATTATCTAGCATTTAATTCACTCTCCTTTTTATAAATACTTCCATATTTTGAAAATGATTTTGGATATATTTTTAATTCAGCTAAAACTTTAGTAAACCATAAAGGTAAAGTTGATAAAGTTTTAACTTCCATAATATAATGTGGTTCATCAAAATATAGGTTTCCATAACTACCTGATTCCAATCTTAAATCATCTCTTCTACTCCTTAAATTACTATCAAATGTTATTCTAAATTCATTATCATCTATACCTCTATAACTTAAACGATCATAAGCTATAAATATTTTAGGTTCTAAATGATAATAATCTAGATGATATTTTATTTCCTTTAATATTTGATTATCTATCTTACTTTCATTATTTAAAAAAGCATAATAATCATTTAAACTTATTTTTATTCTTCTTTTACCAACAACACCATTATATTTATTTTTTATTTCTAAAAAGACATCATCATTTTCCTTAGGCGTTGTATAAGTTCTAACTCTTACTTTTTCTTTAAATATAGGTTTATCTAAAGATGTATAGATAAGTTCATTATCTTTATTATCAAAATAAATATTAGCAATTTCTGATTTAAAATATTTATCTTCTTCTAAATAAGGTTTTATTCTTTCAATTAATTTATTCATCTCATATTCATCAAGTAAATATTTTATTTCAACTCTTTTAAATATTTTATCGTACATAATACTCCTTTCTTTTATACTTTGATTATATGTTTTAATTATTAAATGAAAATTAAATTTTAAATTTTTTTTAATTTTTTCTTGATGTAATTAAAGTATAAAGTTAAAAGATTAAATGAACATTAAAATTAAAAAAATTAAACAAATTCGTAAGTTCTAGCCATAATTCTTTTATCAGATGAGTATTCTAAAATAAATCCATTATCTTTTCTTACTAAAATAACTCCTATTGTCTTATCTTGATTCACTTTTCTTAAATTCTTATCTATATAATTCATATACACTTCTATTTGACCTATATACTCTTTTTTTAATTCAGTTATTTTTAATTCCACAACTACATAACAATTATATTCTATATTAAATAGTAATAAATCTATATAGTTATAATTACTACCTATTTTAATTCTATATTCATTTCTAATAAAGGTAAAACCATTACCTAATGAATCTAAAAAATATGGTATATCTTCAAGAATCATTTGTTGTAATGCTTTTTCAGATATTATCTCTCTGTTTTTACTATTTTTAATTACAATTGGATTAGGTATTATTTCTCTTATACTAGTTTCTTCATTATTAATTATTTTTTTCTTTGCTTCATTACCTAGTCTTTCATATTCACTAAATTTAATTTTTTCCCTCAACTGCCTAACTGACAAGTTTTGCTGTTCAATTATTTTAATATAATATTTTATCTTATTAATATCACATATAGGTAATAATTCAACATAATGACTATAAGATAATATTGGCGACACCGTCGCCAATTTCTCTATTAATAAATAATACTTCTTCATTTTATTTAAGGAAGATATATCATATTTTACATTATCTTCCAAATATAATTTCTTTGAATACTCCTTTATAATACCATCTCCGTAATGTTTACCTGCCTCAGATAATAATTTACCAACATTAAAATAAGTAGTTAGATCACTTCTATTAATGGAATAACTTTTTACTTTCTTAGTTATTTCATTATT
>JAFXPU010000022.1 GCA_017527675.1 Bacilli bacterium | reverse complement strand
ATGTTACCAGAACCAACTGTTCTACCACCTTCACGGATTGAGAATTTAGTTCCGTTTTCAATAGCGATTGGAGCTATTAATTCAACTGTCATTTCAACGTTATCTCCTGGCATAACCATTTCAACACCAGCAGGTAATTCAATAACACCAGTAACGTCTGTAGTTCTAAAATAGAATTGAGGACGATAGTTTGTGAAGAATGGAGTATGACGTCCACCTTCTTCTTTACTTAATACATAAACTTGTGCTTTGAATTTAGTATGTGGAGTAACTGTTCCTGGTTTAGCAAGAACTTGTCCACGTTCAACTTCTTCACGAGCAATACCACGTAATAATACTCCGGCATTATCTCCTGATTCAGCATAGTCTAATTGTTTACGGAACATTTCAATTCCTGTAACAACAGTTTTCTTAGTTGGTTTTAAACCAACGATTTCAACTTCGTCATTTAATTTTAATTGTCCACGTTCAACACGTCCAGTAACAACTGTACCACGTCCAGTGATTGTGAAAACGTCTTCAATTGGCATTAAGAATGGTTTATCAATGTCTCTTGCTGGAGTTTCAATCCAAGTATCTACAGCATCCATTAATTCATCAATCTTAGAAGTCCAAGCTGGATCTCCTTCAAGTGCTTTTAAAGCAGAACCACGGATAATTGGAGTATTATCTCCATCGAATCCATATTCATTTAATAATTCACGGATTTCCATTTCAACTAAGTCTAATAACTCAGCGTCATCTACCATATCACATTTGTTCATGAATACTACCATACGAGGTACACCAACTTGACGTGATAATAAGATGTGCTCTCTTGTTTGAGCCATAGGTCCGTCAGTTGCAGCAATAACTAATATTGCTCCATCCATTTGAGCAGCACCAGTAATCATGTTTTTAACATAGTCAGCATGTCCTGGGCAGTCAACGTGTGCATAGTGTCTTTTTTCAGTACTATACTCAATGTGTGCAGTATTAATAGTAATACCACGTTCTCTTTCTTCTGGTGCTTTATCAATGTTAGCGAAATCAACAGCTTGGTTACCATTTTTACCAGCTAAACATTTTGAAATAGCAGCAGTTAAAGTTGTTTTACCATGATCTACGTGTCCAATTGTACCAATGTTAACATGTGGTTTTGAACGATCAAATTTTTCTTTTGCCATAATAATTTCCTCCCTTATTTAACAATATAATTATATATTATTCCTAATAAAATAGCAATAGTTTTTAGAAAAATTAGTTATTTCCACCATTTTTCTTAATAATTTCTTCAGCAATGTTTCTTGGAACTTCTTCATAATGGTCAAATACCATAGTAAAGTTACCACGACCTTGTGTATTAGAACGTAAGCCTGTAGCATATCCAAACATTTCTGAAAGTGGTACCATAGCATCGATTGCTAAAGCATTACCACGAGATTCTTGACCCATAGGACGTCCACGACGAGAAGTAATATCTCCCATAACGTTTCCTAAGTATTCATCTGGTACAATTACTTGTACTTTCATGATTGGTTCAAGTAAGATTGGTTTACATTTATTTTTAGCTTCTTTTAATGCTAATGAAGCAGCAACTTTGAAAGCCATTTCTGATGAGTCAACATCATGGTATGAACCATCAAATAATGTTGCTTTAACATCTACCATTGGGTATCCAGCTAAAACACCAGTTTTCATAGCTTCTTGTAAACCTTTATCTGTTACTGGAATATATTCACGAGGAACTACACCACCAACAACAGCATCAACGAACTCATATCCTTTATCAGGATTTGGTTCAAATTTAACCCAAACGTGACCATATTGTCCACGACCACCTGATTGTTTAATATATTTACCTTCACAATCAGCAGCTTGAGTTATAGTTTCACGATATGAAACTTGAGGTTGACCAATGTTAGCTTCAACATTGAATTCTCTTTTCATACGATCAACAATGATATCAAGGTGAAGTTCACCCATACCAGCAATAATAGTTTGACCAGTTTCAACGTTAGTAGTTGCTCTAAATGTTGGATCTTCTTCAGCTAGTTTTTGTAAAGCAACTGCCATCTTATCTTGATCTGCTTTTGATTTTGGTTCAACAGCAAGTTCAATAACTGGTTCTGGGAATTCCATAGATTCCAAAATACATGGTTTCTTTTCATCACATAATGTATCACCTGTTGTAGTATTTTTTAAACCTACAGCAGCGGCAATATCACCTGTCCATACTTCACTAATTTCTGTACGGCTATTAGCATGCATTTGTAAAATACGTCCAATTCTTTCTTTAACATTTTTAGTTGCATTTAAAGTATATGAACCACTAGTTAAATGTCCTGAATATACTCTAAAGAATGTTAAACGTCCAACGAATGGATCTGTCATAACTTTGAATGCTAAAGCTGAGAATGGTTCAGCATCTGATGGATGTCTAGCTATTTCATTACCATCTAAATCAACACCTTTAATTGATTCAATATCAATTGGTGATGGTAAGTAATCAATAACAGCATCTAGTGCTAATTTAACACCAGTATTTCCTAATGCTGTACCACATAATACTGGGAAGAATTCAACAGCAAGTGTTCCTTTTCTGATAGCTCTTTTAATAAGATCTACAGAAACTTCTTCACCTTCTAAGTATTTTTCCATTAATTCATCATCGAACTCAGCAACAGCTTCAATTAATTCTGTTCTCTTTTGTTCTACAATATCTTTTAAATCTTCTGGTATATCAATAATAGTTGGTTCTTCGTGTTGTTCACCATTATAATGATATGCAGTACGAGTAATGATATCAATAATACCATTAAATTCATTTTCAGCCCCTATTGGCCATTGAATTGGTTTTGCATTAACACCAAGTCTTGAATCAATAGTTGATAAACTATATTCAAAGTTAGCTCCCATTTTATCCATCTTATTACAGAAGAACATTCTAGGTACTTTGAATTCAGTAGCTTGACGCCAAACAGTTTCAGTTTGTGGTTCAACGCCAGCTTGTGAGTCTAGAAGTGCAATAGCACCATCTAAAACACGAAGTGATCTTGATACCTCAACTGTAAAGTCTACGTGTCCTGGAGTATCGATTATATTTAATCTATGACCTTTCCAGAAAGCAGTAGTAGCAGCTGAAGTAATAGTAATACCACGTTCTTGCTCTTGTTCCATCCAGTCCATTTGTGATTCACCATCATGTGTTTCACCTATTTTATGGATTTTACCTGTATGGAAAAGTACACGCTCAGTAAATGTTGTTTTACCAGCATCAATATGAGCCATGATACCAAGGTTACGAGTATTTTCTAAGCTATATTCACGAGCCATATTCTATTTCCTTTCTTATTACCATCTATAATGAGCAAATGCTTTATTAGCTTCTGCCATTCTGTGTGTATCTTCACGTTTTTTAACAGCACCACCAACGCCATTAGCAGCATCAATGATTTCGTTTGCAAGTTTTTCAGCCATTGAATGACCTCCACGTAATCTTGCATATTGAGTTAACCAACGAAGAGCAAGTGCTTGAGCACGATTAGCTTTAACTTCGATTGGTACTTGGTAGTTAGCTCCACCAACACGTCTAGATTTAACTTCTAGAGCTGGGCGAATATTTTCCATGGCTTTATCTAATACGTCAATTGGGTTTTCGCCAGTTTTTTCAGCAACGATATCAAATGCACCATATAATATTTTTTGAGCAGTACCTTTTTTACCATCTAACATAATACTGTTAACTAATTTAGTAACTAATTTAGAATTATGTATTGGATCTGGTAAAACGTCTCTTTTTACAGCACGTCTTTTACGCATATTATTCCTCCTTATTTAATTTAATTATTTTGCTTGTTTTGGTTTTTTAGTACCATATTTTGAACGACCTTGACGACGTTTTTCAATACCAGCAGTATCTAAAGTACCACGAATGATATGATAACGAACACCGATTAAGTCTTTAACACGTCCACCACGAATCATTACAACACTGTGCTCTTGTAAGTTATGACCTTCTCCAGGAATGTAAGCAGTAACTTCCATACCATTAGATAATCTAACACGAGCATATTTACGTAATGCTGAGTTTGGTTTCTTTGGTGTCATGGTTCCAACACGAGTACATACACCACGTTTTTGTGGAGCAGTTTGATTAGTTTGTTTTTTATCTTTACTGTTATATCCAATATTTAACACTGGTGATTTACTCTTTCTTGTTTTCTTAGTTCTATTTTTTCTAACTAATTGATTTATTGTTGGCATATAATCTCCTTTCTTAACACACTTCCAGGTGTTTCATTTTGGACTTAATTAAAAGTTTGCCATTGCAAACCTAATTTTTTCCAACCTAAAAAATTATATCAAAATAAAAATAGTATGTCAATACTATTTTATGCTTTATTCTTTTTTAATTCCTTATTTTTAGCTTGTAATTGTAAATACATCTTCTTCATTTCAAATTTACATTCATTAACTATCTTTTTTAAATTTTTAGTTTCATTTTCTAAATCTTCAATACGTTTATCAATATTCTTATCCATATATCAATCCTAGATATTCATTATTTTATCTTTGCATTTTTCATATATTTTTCTTGAAGCACGTGAAACATTTACACCAATGTTATCAAGATAATCCTTAGGATTAATGTTTTCCTGACTAGTATATAATCTAGAACATGATTCTAAAAAATTTTTATTCATACCAATCTTTTTCAAATATTCTAAATAGTAATAGAATTCATCAATTGGTAAATCAGCTATATTATCACGATACATATAATTTAAAATCATCATATGATAACAATATAAATCAGTTTGTTCATTTGGAATAATTGATTCATCTTCATTCATAGGATATTTATTTGATAATGATTCTAAATTAATATTTAAAGTTAAATACTTAGAAGCAGATATATATGAACCCGTATAGGCAGAATCAATATCAACAAACTTAATTCTATTTGTTGAAGATTCAATAATAGTATTTGCTTCATGTAAATCACCAATAGCAAAGTCTTTTAAATCGGAATTATATTTACGCAGTAAAGATATTTCTTCTAGTATCTTCCCTACTTCTTTTAAATGTCTTAATTTAACAGTTTGATCTACATCATCAAACATTAAAAAATCAGCTAAATTAGTATTTTCAACATAAGGCATGATAATTCCTCTATCTTTACCATAATATGATACTAACGCATCTGGTAAAACCAATGATGAAATACTTTCTAATTCTTTTTTATATTCACTTAAAAACTCAATATTAGCTACCCTATCTTCAGTTAAATCTCTATAAAACATTTTTAAAACTTTCATTTCATTTGTCCAATTTGTCTTATGAGGATAATAATATATTTTTCCTTCCGTAGCTATAACATTTTTACTTAATTTATATTTGATTAAATGATTTAATCGATATTTAGTTAAATTAATTTTTTCCATAGAACCCCACAGCTAATACTACATTATATTAATATTTTTTAAATCTGTAAATGAATATAATTTATTTGGTCTACCATTGGAACCATTATGTGCATATTCTTCATCTGTTTTTACAATACCAAGATTAATTAATCTTTTCCTAAAATTACGTCTATCATACGTAGTCTTAAATATATTTTCGTATAATGTTTGTAATTCTTTTAATGAAAAATATTTTGGTAAAATATTTCTAATATTATCTATTTTATTTAAATATGTTTTTAAATAATCTATAACATGTTCTGGTATTATTTTATTATCAGTTTCATTCAATGAATACCACATAAAATCTTCATTCATTTTTGAGGCAAGACTGCGATTAGTAATTGATACAAATATAATATCAATATTATTGTTTTTGGAAAATGTATGACATTGGTGATACATAATTCCTTTAACATTAGCATCTTTATAAAAAGATAAAGCAATGGATTTTTCAATTGTTCCTTCACCATCATAATTGTATTTAGGCACAATTATTTTATTATCTTTTCTTTTTAATAATAAATAAATATTACCATTTTCAATCATAAACATAAACATATGATTATTAATATTAAAGTTTGTCATACTACCACCTCAAAACTTATCAATTATTATAGCAAAAGTTATATAAAGTTGCAATAAAAAAGAAGTGATTACTCACTTCTTAATGAATCTACTGGTTTTTTCTTAGATGCTATTTTAGCTGGAATATATCCACCTATAATTGTTAAGGTTGTTGAAACAAGTAATAAAGCAACAATATGTTTAATATTCATTCTAGCTACACCAGATAAACTTGTTAAATTATATATTACTTTATTAATTGGAATAATTAAAAGTCTAGCAATCAAAACACCAAGTAAACCAGATGAAAGACCAATAATAAATGTTTCAGCAATAAATACACGTTTAATATCTTTAGCACGAGCACCTAAGCTTCTTAAAATACCAATCTCTTTTGTTCTTTCTAAAACACTAATATAAGTAATAATACCTATCATAATACTTGATACTATTAAAGATATAGATGAGAATGCAATTAAGACAATTGTAATAGCATCCATAATATTACCAGATAAAGATGATATCATAGCTGCCATATCAGTATATTTTATTTGATCTTTATCTTTCTTACCATCATTATATTTATCTAAATATTCTGTTATTTTTTCTTTACCATCAAAACTATTTGGATAAATATAAATTGATGTTGGGATTGATTCATAACCTAATTTACCTAAT
The DNA here is from genome assembly GCA_017527675.1 of Bacilli bacterium. GTDB lineage: Bacteria > Bacillota_I > Bacilli_A > RF39 > UBA660 > RGIG6635. The sequence continues at coordinate 93,861 of JAFXPU010000022.1, read as the reverse complement.
AATGTTTCTTTAGTTATTGTTTCATCAAATAAAGATGTTGTTAAAATATTATAATCAGCTGCTAATTGAGCTTGAACTATTCTAGAATCTTTATTATGTTCAATAATTAAATCAGCAAGCGCTTGATTATAACATAAACCAGAACCACTACCAGTAATTAATTCTTGGTCTTGTTTACCACGAATAATTGCTTGGACTTTAATTGTGTATGAATTTTCACTATTATATAATGATTCATAATCTTGATTTGGAATAAAACGATTATCAATTTCCATATAATAATCATCATTAAATACAACACGTAATTCTTTTCCTAAGATTTTATTAAATGAAACATCGTCAGTTTTTTTGAATCCTAATTGTTCTAATGTTGATGCAAATATTTGATTGCGCATATCTACTTGTAATACTAAACCTGGTTCATCATAATTAATTTCTCCAGCTATAACATCATACATTGATTCTAAGACACCTTCTTGATTTTTAGGTGTTGTTGGAAGTAATGTTAAAGTAGTTTCGCCAGTCATCAAACTAGTTGTATTCATTAAACCATATTTACCTTTGTTGTCTTTGCGAACTAAAATTAAACTAGTACCACGATCATAAGTAACACCAGCGACATTACTCATATCTAAACCAGATAAATAATCCATATAATCTTTATTTATATTGTTAATATGGAATAATGATTCCATAACATCTTCTTTAGCATATACTTTTTCTTTTTTAGTATATTTTTCTAAACTTGAATCACCACTACCAACAGATGAATATGTTGAGGTATCAGAAGACATTGAAATTGAAGATATAATTATTGGTGATTTAGATAATGATTGTTTTTCAAATTTATCTATTTCAATTTTAAATCCATTTGATAAAGATAATATTAAAGCTATACCAATGATACCTATTGATGAAGCAAAAGCTGTAATTAAAGTACGACCTTTTTTAGTTCTAATATTGTTAAATGATAATTTTAATGCTGTAAAGAAACTCATTGCAGTCTTTTTAATTTTTAATTTTTTATCATCTTTTTCATCTTTCTTAATTGGATTAGAATCATTAATTACTTCACCATCTTTAAGTTCAATAATACGATTAGCATATTCTTTAGCTAAATCTGGATTATGAGTAACCATAATAACTAATTTATCTTTAGCTATTTCCTTAATTAAATCCATAATTTGAATACTTGTTTTCGTATCTAATGCTCCTGTTGGTTCATCAGCTAAAATAACATCTGGATCATTTGCAAGGGCACGGGCTATAGCAACACGTTGCATCTGACCACCAGATAATTGATTAGGTCTTTTATGCATATGATCTTCTAAGCCTACTCTTTTTAAAGCTTCTTTAGCTTTTTCTTTCCTTTTCTTAGCTGAAATACCGGATAAAGTCATACCCATTTCTACGTTATCTAAAACAGAAATATGACCTATTAAATTATAACTTTGAAAGATAAAACCAATACAGTTATTACGGTATGAATCCCAATCATGATTTTTAAACTTTTTAGTAGATTTATTATTTATAATTAAATCCCCTTCATCATAATGGTCTAAACCTCCAATAATATTTAATAAAGTAGTTTTACCAGAACCAGATGCACCTAAAATAGATACAAACTCATTCTTTCTAAATTTTAAACTAACATTATTTAAGGCTGTTTGTCTAAATGTACCAGTTTGATACGTTTTAGAAATATTTTTTAATTCTAACATTTAAATCACCTAGTATTAATAATACTAGAAAAGATAAAAAAATACAACAAAAAAAGCAATTAATTTGCCTTTTTTGCATATTTAATATAGCTTAATAAACTAACTATAAAACATATTATCTCACATATGCCACCAACTAAATTTGCTGTTGCAAATAGAAAAATAGCATAGAAGATAGATCCAATCATGCCCCATAATCTTATTCCTTGCTCGTCACACATAATTACACCATATAAATTTGTTATTCCACATAATGCAATACATATAATAGAAATATCTATTTTATCAAACAAATACATTATGAATAAAATAATTAGCATTATTATAAATGATAAAAATTTTACTTTTTTACTATTGTTTTTTACTTTATCACCAACATAATTTCTAACAAGTACATATATTGTATTTTTTATACCAGCATATGTTTTTAAAACAGCAAAAGCAGCAATAGCAAAAAATCTACTTATGTTATCATATAAAAGAATATCTTTTTTGTTCTTTTTAAATCTTGAAATTCCAAAAACAACATAACTTAAAAAAGTTAGTAATTGTCCAATTATATTTTCCATAATATCACCTTTATTAATTTTATTAGAAAAACAACTACTTTATAGTTGTTTTGTCTTTAACATAATTAAGAATTTTATCATAGTCATCTTTTAACATATCTTTTCTAAATGTTAAACCAATAAAATCATTTTTTGTTCTAATAAAAAAATATTTTTTTCTTATCTTTAGTTTTGAAATATCATTCCACTTATAAACTATTTTTTGATCGTTGAAATCTGACTCTATTTGTCTATCATTCATTTTAATTATATATTTACCATAAGCTTTATTAGTTCTTTTATCATTTCTTTTTAAATTTAAATTTATATAGAAAATGTTTATTAAATATAAAATCAAATATAGTATTGCAAAGTATGCTAAGAAACCTAAAAATAGTTTAAAACTATCAAAGAATTCATTTAAAAAGCCAAACATTGTTAAATAAAAGTAAAAAGCTACACCAATTATTAAAATTATAATCGTAGTTATTCTTCTTTTTTTAACAAGAACATTTTTTAAATCATCCCTTGTCCATTCATATTCTAAATTCATTTTTTAACCTCCAATAATGGTTTTAAATATTGACCTGTTAAACTATTTTTTATTTTAACTATTTCTTCAGGTGTACCAGTTGCAACAATTGTTCCACCAGCATCTCCACCATTAGGCCCTAAATCAATAATATAATCGGCTACTTTAATAACATCAAGATTATGTTCAATAACCAAAATAGTATCACCATTATCAACAATTTTTTGTAATATAACAAGTAATTTTTTAATATCATCTTGGTGTAGACCAGTAGTTGGTTCATCTAAAATAAAGATACTTTTACCAGTTGGTTTTTTCTGTAATTCCTTAGCAAGTTTAATTCTTTGTGCTTCTCCACCAGATAATGTTGTTGATGATTGACCTAGTTTAATATAAGACAAGCCTACATCATTTAACATTTGTAATTTATTTTTAATCTTTGGAAAGTTTTTAAAGAATTCTAAAGCTTCTTCAACACGCATTTCAAGTACATCATAAATGCTTTTATCTTTAAATTTAATATTTAGAGTTTCACTGTTGTAGCGTGTACCACCACATACATCACAAGGAACATATACATCAGGTAAAAAGTGCATTTCAATTCTTTTAACACCATCACCCCAACAGGCTTCACAACGTCCACCTTTAACATTAAAGGAAAATCTAGATTTATCATATCCTAAAGCTTTTGCCTCATTTGTTTCCGCAAATAAATCACGAATATCATCAAAAACACCAACATAAGTGGCCGGATTTGATCTTGGAGTACGGCCAATTGGTTCTTGAGAAATATTAACAACCTTATCAATATTATCAAGGCCAATAATCTTTTTATGTTTACCAGGTTTAACCTTTGAATGATAAATATTTAAATATAAAGCATTAGATAATATTTGATTTACTAAAGTAGATTTACCAGAACCAGATACACCGGTAACGCAAATAAATTTACCTAATGGAAATTTAACATTAATATTTTTTAAATTATTTTCAGATGCTCCTTTTATTTCAAGATATTTACCTGTTCCCTTACGTCTAGATTCAGGTACATCTATTTTAAGTTCGCCAGTTAAATATTTACCGGTTAAACTATTTGGATTTGCCATAACCTCCTTAGGAGTACCTGCAGCCATTATTTTTCCACCATGAATACCTGCATATGGTCCAACATCAACTAAATAATCAGCTGCTAACATGGTATCCGTATCATGTTCAACAACTATTAACGTATTACCTAAATCACGCATTTGTTTTAAAGAATTAATAAGTTTAGCATTATCGGATTGATGTAAACCAATACTTGGTTCATCTAAAACATATAATACCCCAGTTAATTTAGATCCTATTTGCGTTGCTAAACGAATTCTTTGAGCTTCACCACCTGATAGAGTTGCTGCTGAACGGGCTAAATTTAAATACTCAATACCTACGTTAGATAAAAATTCCAAACGAGACATTATTTCTTTAATTATAAGTTCAGATATTTGTTTTTCAGTCTTATTTAATTTAATATTTTTAAAAAATAATAATAAATCCTTAATAGAAAGTAAGCATAAATCGTAGATACTTCTACCATTTATTTTAACTGCTAAAACATCGTTATTAAGTCTAGCGCCATGACAAATAGGACATTCTAGTTCCATCATAAATTTATCTATCCACTCACGAATCCAAGAACTTTTTGTTTCAATGTAGCGTCTTTCTAAATTAGTAACAATACCTTCAAAATAGTCAACTGTACTACGAGTATTACCATTATTAGATAAATAGTTGAATTTTATTGGTTCATTTGAACCATATAAAATAATATCTAATTCACTTTTCTTTAATTTTGATATTGGTTTATTAAGATCAATATTATAATATTTTGCAACTGTACTTATTTGGGTAGCTAAAATATTAGAATCTAAGTTAATAGCTAATATTCCACCCTCATTTATACTTTTATCGCGATCTGGAATAAGCATATCAACATCTATTTTTTGTTTAACACCAAGTCCATTACAATTAGGACAAGCTCCATATGGGGCATTAAAAGAAAACATACGTGGTTCTAATTCTGGAAGTGAAAAATCACATTTTGGGCAAGCATATTTTTCACTCATAGTAAAGTCATCGCCACCAATAACATTAATAACTACTTTACCATTAGCCTTCTTAGATGCTAGTTCAATAGCCTCATATAAACGAGAACGTATTCCTTCTTTAATAATTAAACGATCTATAACAATTAAAATATGGTGTTTTTTAGTTTTAGATAAATCTATTTCTTCTGTCAAATCTACTTCTTCATCGTCAATAATTAATCTTACAAATCCTTCTTTTTTAAGATCATTTATAAGTTCCTTATGAGTACCCTTTTCTCCATCTATAATAGGTGCGAGAACTCTTATTTTAGTACCCTCTTCTAATTTAAGAACTTGATTAACCATCTCCTCAATACTTTGAGAAGAGATAGCTATATGATGATTTGGACAATATGGAACACCAATACGAGCATATAAAAGCCTTAAATAATCATATATTTCTGTTATTGTACCCACTGTTGAACGTGGATTATTATTAGTTGATTTTTGATCAATAGATATAGCTGGTGATAAACCCTCAATAGAATCAACATCCGGTTTAGATGAGCCACCTAAAAACTGACGAGCATAAGCATTTAATGATTCTATATAACGTCTTTCTCCTTCAGCATAAATGGTATCAAAAGCTAAACTACTCTTACCCGAACCAGATACACCAGTCATAACGATTAATTTATTTTTAGGAAGCTCTAAATTAATATTTTTTAAATTATTTTCACGAGCACCCTTTATAACTATTTTATCCATACTTACTCCTTTTAAAAAACATTTGATTTTATCAAATGTTTTATATTTTTTTATTAAAATTCATATTAAAATTTTCCTTATGCATACCGCTCATTTTTACATTATTGTCAAATCTTGCTTGCTTGTGATAATTACTCATTTCACGAGCAACACGAGTCTTTGGTGCTTGCATATGACTATTTTGTATAGTATTTAATATTCTTTCATCACGTGCTCTTTCAATAAATGCTTTACGGTTTTCAAATCCTAAATCATTCATTAATCCATTCACCACTTATATAACATAAATCTGAATAACTGCAATCTTTTTTACTATATGTGTATTTATATTTATTCACATCATGATCTTTAACATAGTCAGCAAATACATTTTCAAGTTCTTTTTCTTGATTATTTGTTTTAAAAGTATCACTGATAAGTAAATTAGTATAATTAGCATCACGATATATCTCATATGAATCACCAATCATTTTAGCAAATCCCATACTATACGTTAAATATGCTGTTTTACCATCTTTAGATGTTTTAATTTCATCTTTAACTAAAATATCGTAGTAGAATTCTCCAGCAAGACCTTGTGGATTACATTCTCCATAATAAACATAACTATAAGTATTAGGATTAAAACGCCATAAACCATAATACGCTGAACCAACAGTAAATGGAACATAAAAATCTTCATGAGTATATTTTGTATTTTTGGTAAACAAATTATCAACACGTGCATCTATGTATTTAGCATTTAACTCTCTTTGTTGATCCGCACTACCACAGAATACACCATCGTAGCCACCTTGATAATAACCAATATTTCCAGTATATACATTTACAAAAGCATTAAATAATATCTCATTATTAGACATATTCTCAACAGTCATTTTATCCAAAGTATAATATGAAGCAGCACTACCAGGGCTAATACGCATAATTGGTAATGTTATATCCTTAATAATAGCATCATTCCAAGTATAATTAACTTTTTCTTCTTCTTTTTTCTTCTTTTCTTTTTCTTCAGTTTCTACTTCTTTTGACTTATTATCCTTTTTTATCATATTAGCTATTTGAGGAATAAAATATATTCCAGCTATAACAATTAATAAAACAAATACTAAAAAATAATTTGATGATGCTTGAATATTCTCCACTTGTGAATCTTTATTTTCCTTTTGAATATTACGGTCAAACCTATCTATTTTACTTTTAGTTGGAACTTTAAACTCTGTTTTATTTGACTCTTCTATTCTAGTTTTTAAAGCTTGTTCTTGTTTGTATTTTTCAGCTTCATCTTTTTTCATTTCAATTAATAATTCCTTTTTTAATTGTTCTTTTAAAGCATCTAACTCTTCTTTAGACATTTCATTATTATTTACTGTTTCATTTTTCTTTGGCATAAATACCTCCTATATCATACTATCTCTTAAACTAATTTCAATATTATTTGAAACATATAAAGTTACTAAGGCACTTTTCTTTACCTTAATAAATCCTAACCCTACTAAAACTATATCATTATTCTCCTTAACTTGTAAAGTTATTTTCCTTTTATTAGATAATTTATCGGTTTCTTTATATGTTCTTTCAATATTAAGATTATTAGCAACGTAAAAAACTATATCATTATTACTATTTAAATCTATTCTCAAATAATCTTCTAAAAAGATGTGTTGAGGACATTTTATTTGATATACACGTGGTTTAATTGTAGATGTTGGAATAATATGTTTTAATTCCTTACCATCTATTTTATTAATAATACTATTTTCATTTAATAAACCTGGTGTATCCATTAAAACTAAATTATCATCTAATTTAACTTCTATAGTATCAATAGTTGTTGAAGGCATATTACTAACTGTTATACTAGATTTTCGATTATCTGCATAATTATAAATTAATTTATTAATTAAAGAAGACTTTCCAGCATTAGTATAACCAACAACATAAACATTTAAACTATTTTGATATTTTTTTATTAAAGAATACAATTCATCTAAATTAGTATTCTTTTTACTACTTACTAAAACAATATCTAATTCATGCAAATTGAACTTTTTAAAATAATTAATAATATTAGCATCATAAATAGACGATGGTAATATATCACGTTTATTGATAACTAATATAATATCATTCTTGATAATATTTCTGATTTCACTCAATCTAGTTGGTATATCAAAAATATCTATAACAAGTAATACTAAGTCATTAGTCTTATTAACACCCTCAAGTATTTTTAAATAATTGGAATTATCCGCATCCACTATTTTATATTCATTATAATTTTTGATACGAAAACACCTAGTACATAAACTATTATCTAGATTAGTAACATAACCAACATCATTAATCTTTTTATTTTGTAATATAGCTCCACAGCCTAGACATTTAGTCATAATATCTTCCCTTAGTAAACAAATCTAATTTTCTTAATTTCTTTAAAATTTTATTTTCTCTTTTTCTTTTAAGCCAAGCATATGGAAATTCTTTTTTTCCTATTTGGTTTATTAATATAGTTGTAATTCCTACTCTATTACCACCACGAATATCATCCATGATAGAATCGCCTATTATAGCTACTTCACTAAATTCAAAATTGTAAATAGACATTACTTTTACAAATTTTTTAGGAGATGGTTTACAAGCGCGAGCACAACAATCAACGCCTAACTCCTCTTTAAATGGTTTTAAACGTTTTTTAGAACTATTAGAAAAGATAATAATTTTAAATCCTTTATCTTTTAATTCAACAAATAAATCCTTTATCTTTTGATCAGGTTTTTTATCAGTGATTGGAACTAAGGTATTATCTAAATCAAAAAGTAAGCATTTAACACCACGAAGAATTAAAGAATCATAGTTGATTGTATAAATACTTTTTTGATATATATCTGGTACAAACTTTTCCAAAAAATCACCCCATAACTAATATAATTTTATCATAATTAGTTAATATAATCAATTAAAAAAGTTGGCAATTTAAGCCAACTTTCAATACTTTTTACTATTTCAATAAATTATTTTATACTCTGGCACTCATCAAGTTTCCAGAAGCATATCTTTTTAAACCTCTATAAAAAATTATAAAAGCAAAAGCAATAAATAATATACAAGCAAGAATGTTAAATAAAATTAAACTATAATCACAATTTATTATAGATCTAACTGGAATATAGTTTGCTATACCAACCGGTATAATGGTAAATAAAATCCACTTTGTTAAACCATGGAATATTCCATCTGGATAAGTAGCAAAGAAGATTACTGCTGATACACCAGTATCCGCGATTATATCAGAGTTTTTTAACCAGAAACTTAAACTATTTAAAATTGCTGCTAAACTTGTCAATATTAGTCCACCTGTAATAATAAGTAAAGTAAATAATAAAAATACCTTAATATTAAAACTATATATAAAACATGCTACATAAGCAAATATTATATCCCCCAAAGCATGAGGAATAATAGCAGACGTAATTACACTTATTAAAATGTTTTTAGGTTGAACTAAATAAGCATCTAATTTACCATTTACAATCAAATCAGAAAGGTGGAAAGCTTGAGCAAAGAACGCATGAGCAACTCCATAGGTACCAGCTGCAAAACCCCATAATAAGATAATTTCTCTAAATCCATATCCGCCAAAATCAGCTTTTAAAGTGAATAGGACAATCCATTGACCAACCATACATGCATTATTTAACATCATGAAAACAATACCTGATATAAATGATGTCTTATTTAACATTTCACGCATAAATGAATATTTATAAGACATTAATACAACTTTAATTTGATTTTTAGCCGCCATTAACATTGATCCTCTTCACCCCTTTCCCGTAGATAAAACTACATAAAGCATAACATGCAAAAATATATATTACTTGAGCACAGAATATGTTTATAGCATCTACATAATTAAAATTTACAAATAGACGAGCTGGTCCATAACTAACTACATATATTGGACTAAATATTAATATCTTTTGCATAAATACCGGGAAGAATTCAATTGGAAAAATAGTTCCCAAAACCAAGATAAATTTAGAATATAACCAATATAGTGGTGAGGCATCTTCAATGAAGAAAGATACTAGACCAATTGATGTAATAAATAAAATACTAATTACTAATGCTAAGAAAGATATAACTATGACAATAAGAGCACTAATAATATTTAGATTGGGAAAATGTCCAACAAAGAAAATTCCCAAAACCATACCAAAAATAGTATAAAAGATAAATTTTAAAAATAAATCACCTATATTACTAGCTAAACAATATCCAACATAACTATATGGTTTATTAATGTTATAAGTTATATTACCACTTTTAACATCATTAGCAATCTTTTTAGACATCTTAGAGCCACCTAAAATAGACCATAATAATTCTGTGATAATAACATACCAAATCATTTGATGCATACTATAGCCATTAATTAATTCATTAGGATCACTATAAAGATATTGATATAGATTAAACAAAATAATTAATATTAAAGTAAAACCAATAAAACCACCAAAGATATTCGTAATATACTGCATATTACTCATTATCTGAGATTTAGCAATAAATAAATATTTCTTCATAATTATTCCTTATTTTTATAAATATTACTAATAATATCTTCAAGTGGAACATTAGAAATATTAATATCAATTATCTTATCTGGATCTAATAACTTAATAGCATCAGCAACACTTCTTTTAGTAATATCTACTTCAAGTTTTAAATTATATCCTTTATCTTTTAAAATAGTAATACCCTCTTCATCATCTAAATTAATCTTTTCTTTCATTTTAGCATCTACTAATTTTTTATTTAAATAATGATATTTCAAGTTTTCCATTGAATCATCCAAAACAACTTGACCATTGTTTATAATGATTACTCTTTTACATAATTTTTCAATATCAGATACATCATGAGAAGTTAAAAATATAGTTGTTTTATATTCCTTATTCATTCTTTTAATTAAAGTACGAATATTTTCTTTTACTACTGGGTCAAGTCCAATAGTTGGTTCATCCAAAAATAATATTTTAGGTTCATGAATTAATGAAGCTACTATTTCACATCTAATTCTTTGACCTAAAGATAAGTTACGAACTGGCGTATTAATAAATTCATCTAATTCAAATAATTCTCTAAATTCATCAATTTTCTTTTCAATCACACTAGGATTAATATCATAAATAGCACCAAAGAATTTAAAATTATCATAAGGTGTTAAATGTGTCCATAATTGTTCTTTTTGCCCAAATACCGTACCTATTTGATATGCTAATTTTTTTCTATCCTTAGTTGGATCTAAACCCATAATATTAATACTTCCTTTATCAGGATATAAAATACTAGTCATCATTTTAATAGTTGTTGATTTACCAGCCCCATTAGGTCCAATAAAAGCAACTACTTCACCTTTTTCAATTTCAAAACTAATATTTTTAACAGCTTCAACTTTTTTATACTTTGGTTTAATAATGGCTTTTAAACTACCAATTAATCCCTTTTCTTTTAACTTTACTTTGAAAGTTTTAGATAATTTTTTAACTTCAATAATAGCCATATAATCACTTCCCTTCTATTAATTTATTAAATATTTAGTGACCGGTCAAAAAGTATAAAAAAAGCACGCAAATCACTAAAAAGTGACTCCGTACTTAATTACGTGTAGGCATAACCCGAGATGGCTTGATTAAATCTTACATCTCCTCACTTAAGAAATATTATAATGATATTTTTTTATTTGTCAATAATTAATTAAAATATGTTATAATCTTTTTAGAGATGATAATATGAAGTTTTCAAATGAAAAATATAAAGAAAGTGCTAAACAAGTTTTAAATAATACTGAGATTACTAGTAATATCAAAAATGAAGATGCTTTTTTGATACTTATTCACAATTTAGATAAAGAAAATCTTGATAATTTATGTAAGGCTTTAGCAGAAAAAATAAATATAACAATTGAAGATGCCTATTTAATAACACAAAAATACAATAATGATTACAAAGAATTAATATTGGAAACAGCTGAATATTTAATTTTAAATGGTAAAAATTTAGGTAATAAAATAGTTGATGGACACAATGCTAGTAGTTTTATTAGTCATTCTATATATGAAGCTATTTTAGCAAAAGAATTAGCTCATTTTTTAAAAGTTAATGAAACCTTTGCCTTTAACTATGGCTTATTACATGATTATGGGAGAAAATATACACACAAATTTGATCATGTTATAGTTGGTTTTGAAAAACTTCATGATATGGGTCTGGATGATTTAGCAAAATCCTGTCTCAGTCATTCATTCATTAATGGTGGAAGATATTGTAATAATGAAAAAGCTAATGATGATTTTTATGTTGATGCTAATGGTTTTGAACACTATAGCTACGAAGAAGAATTTGATGATTTAGTTGAAGTATTACTAACTAGTTCCTATAGCATCTATGATCAATTAATTAATATAGCTGATTTAATGGCTACAGCAAAAGGAATAGTATCACCTAAACAAAGACTTGATGACATAGCAACTCGACGTGGGGATGTTGATAGTATGCCAAACAGAAAATACTTCTTAGCATCATTTACTAATTTACTTATTGATTTTTTAAAGAAAATGGGTATTGAACTAAATATTAAAAAAAGTGATTACATAAATGATAGTTTAGAAGATATTAAAACAAATTTTAATTCTATTTCTAATGCCTTTCATTATGTTTATACAAATTATAAAAGAAATGAAAATTTAAAAAAAGAAAAAGTGATGTAAATCACTTTTTTATATTGCAAGAATAAACTCCTTTAAATATTTTATAAATAATTGCCATAAACCTAATTTATCTACATCTTCATTAGTAAGCAGATCAACTTCTTTAATTAATTTATTTTTAGAATCATACATACCAATCTTTCCTAATATATCCCCTTTTTTAATACTTGATGGTATCTTATTAATTTTTATTTTAGGTGTGTATTCTTTTTCCTTATCCATCTTTTTATATATAACGTTAATATCATCAGCAGCAATTAAAGATATTTTATCTTTTTTTAATTTATTAAGTTTAATCTCTTTTACTACACTACCTTTTTTTAAGATATTTTTTAAACTATATTGAGCAAAAGCATAATCTAAAACCCCACTCATTTCATTATTGCGGGTATTACTATCTGGTTCTCCCATCAAAACACCAATAACACGCATATTATTCTTTTGCATAGTTGCTGTTAAACAGTAACCAGAATTATCTGTATAGCCTGTTTTTAATCCATCTACGCCACTTTTAAATCTTACTAGTTTATTAGTATTCACAAGCCATATTTCCTTTGGTGTACCCTTTCTTAGATAAGTTTCATAGATAGACGAATAATCTAATATTCTTTGATGTTTAACAAGTTCTCTTGCAATAATTGCCATATCATATGCAGACGAATAATGATTTTCCTCATCTAATCCATGACAGTTTTTAAAATTAGTATCAGTAAGTCCTAATTCAGCAGCTCGTTTATTCATCATATCTACAAAATTTTCTTCAGTTCCACCTATTGCCTCAGCAAGTGCTACAACGGCATCATTACCTGAAGCAACAGCAATACCTTTTAAAAGATCATCAACGCTCATTTGTTCTCCAGTTTCAAGTAGTATTTGAGAACCTCCCATAGCAGAGGCATTAGCTGATATTGTTATCATATCATCTAGATTAATAACCCCAGCATCAATACTTTCCATAATTAAAAGTAAACTCATCATTTTAGTCATAGATGCTGGTGCTAATTTTTCATGAGAATTTGCTTCATACAATATTTCACCTGTTGAGGCTTCAATTAAAATAGCACTTTTAGCATTAGGAGCCAACTTATTACTTTCTTCTGCATAAACATAAGGTACAAATAAAAACATACTAATTATTAATAGTAAAACTTTCTTCATTAAACCACCTAATAATTAATATGTTTTTAAATTTTAAATATGAAAATTAGATATTATCTAATTTAGATTTAATATATTCATCTAATAAATTAGAATCTTTATTAACCCATTTATAATCACAATGTTCATTACTTAATATAACATTTACTTGTTGCTTATCTACATTAATAATAAAATCTATTTCTATATTATGAATATTATTTTCAACATCATCAGAATAATTAGTTATTATTGGTTTAAAATCATAATTAAAACCAATTTCCTCATATAATTTCCTTTTTAAACCATCATATAAAGTTTCACCATTTTCTAAATGTCCTCCAGGAAACTCCCAAGCGCCAGGATATAAATTATCATCTAAACTTCTTTTAACTACTAAAAATTCATCATTATCTTTTAATATTCCCGTTACTACAATTCTAGTATCCATATTAATCACCTACCTCTTTTATTATAAAACATATTATATTTTTTTAAAATTAAAAAGAAAGTAATTATTTACTTTCTTTACTTACTATAGCATCTACAATTTTTTTAGCTTTAGCATTATCCCCTTCAAAAGCACGTAATACTTCTAGTGGAATAGCAAATATAATTGTATTAGATTGATCTGATGAAACATCATTAATAGTTGATAATGTTCTTAAATGTAATGCACCAGGTACCTGGCTCATTGTATATGCTGCCTTAGCTAAGTTTTCAGAAGCTTCAACTTCACCTTTAGCTTTAGTTATAACAGCAGCTTTTTCTCTTTCTGCTTCTGCAGCTTTAGCAATAACACGTTTCATTTCCTCTGGTAAAGCTACATCTTTTAACTCAACATTTTCAACTTTAATTCCCCATGGATCAGTAGCTTGATCAATTACATTACAAATTTGAGTAGATAATTTTTCTCTTTCTGAAAGTAATTCATCTAAAGTAACAGAACCTACTACATTACGCATTGTTGTTTGAGCAAGTTGAGAAACTGCATAATAGAAGTTTTCAACAGCAAGTACAGCTTTAGAAGCATCAAAGATTTTATAATAGATAACAGCATTAATTTTTACAGATACGTTATCACGAGTAATTGCTTCTTGTTCTGGTACGTCAACAGCTTTTGTTCTAATATCAACCTTTCTAAATGATTGGAATACGGGTAATACTAATCTCCAACCAGGTCCCATAATTTTAGAAAATTTACCACGAGTAAATTTAATTCCTCTTTCATACTCATTAACTTGTTTAATAGATGAAAGAATCACAACTATAAAAATAATAAATAAGAAAATTAAAAATTCCATAATTCTACCTCCATATTAATTATATCACATTTATATAAAGATTAAAACTTTAATTTTTTACTTATTTATGTTAAAATTAATAATTAGGAGGATAACTATGGAAGAAAAAATTTATTTACCAAAAGACCACAAAAATAAAAAAGAAATTGCTATTAGTATTATTGTTGTAATTATTGTTACAATTGCTATATTAGTAATTGGTAGTATGATTAAAAAAGCTAAATATCATAAAACTTATGAATATAAATTATTACAACTTGGTTATACCAAAGAAGAAGTTAAAACTTTACTTGATTATGAAAATCTTGATTTAGATTATGTTTTAACAATTGAAAAAAATGATAAATTAATTCCTATATTAAATGAAAAATACTACTTGTCTAAAAACTTAAAAAAATATATTGATTATCAAAAAGCAAATACTGATAAATCTACTACTGATGTTATTGCTATTATTAATACTCATAATGATGATGATTACTACACTAATGAAATTGCTTCTAATCAAAAGAAAAATTTAAAAATATTGGTCAATAAACATTATCATGTAGATGATAAATATGAACCTGATGATTTAGTTAAAGTATCTAATTGGTATTCATATGGAGATGATCAATTTGTTAGAAAAGAAGCATATGATGAATTTGTATCAATGTTTAATGCTGCTAAAGAAGAAGATATTAAAATAATTATTAATTCATCTTATAGATCTTATGCAGATCAAAAAGCAACATATGATGATTTTATTGAAAGATATGGGCTTGAAACAACAGAGGCCTTAGCTGCTCATCCAGGTAATTCAGAACATCAAACTGGACTTGCTATTGATGTTACAACTCCAGGATATAATACTAAAACATTTGATACATCTGAAGCATTTACATGGCTTTCTAATAACGCTTATAAATATGGTTATATAATGAGATATCCAAAAGATAAAGAATATTTAACAGGCTTTGATTATGAATCATGGCATTATAGATATGTAGGAAAGGATGTAGCTAAATATATTCATGAAAACAATATAACTTATGATGAATATTATGCTTACTTTGAGGAAAATGAAAATGAAAAATAGAAAATTAAAAACAAGTGCAAAACTACTATTATTTATATTACTAATATTATTAGTTATTATTGTATTTTTATTATTTAAAAAAGATGATAAAAAAGATACTAAAAAAACCAATAATAATGAACAAACAGAAAATAATAATAAAAAAGAAAAACCTAGTGAACCAGTAAAACCAAAAAACAAATACGAAGATGGTAAATACTATTTAGAAAAGAATTTGGAAAGATATGAAAACTATGATAATGCTAATCCTGGTTTATGTAGAGATGAAGTAATTAAAAGAGTTAACTCTGGTTTGGATAAAACTTGGTATGTTGATGTTGAACCAACTGATCTTTCTAAAGGAAACTTAGTTATTGTTAATAAATTACATTATGTTGATCAAAACTTTGAACCAGATAATTTAGTTAGTATGTCTGGTTATGGTAATGGTTACTTAGTTAAAGATGCCCATGATGCATATGTAGAATTATATAATGCTGCTAAAGCTGATGGTATGAATTTAATAATTACAACTTCATATAGAAATTATGGTTTTCAATCAACATTATATTACAATTATGTAAATAGAGATGGTCAAGAAAGTGCTGATACATATTCAGCAAGACCTGGATATTCTGAACACCATACTGGTTTAGCTGTAGACTTATCTACCCCTTCCCTAACAAATGCATTTACAGAATTCATTTATACAGATGAATATAAATGGATGCAAAACAATTGCTATAAATATGGTTTTATTCAAAGATATACCGATGAAAATCAATATATAACAGGATATCAACCAGAAGCATGGCACTATCGTTATGTTGGAAAAGATGTAGCTAAATACATATATGAAAATAATATTACATATGAAGAATACTATGCATACTTTGTAGAAAAATAAAAAGGATTTAAAAATCCTTTTTTTAGTTTAAATAAATAATATAGCTAGAGCTAGTTCCATCATCTGTTTTATATTTTTTTATATCAACTATTCCTTCATTTTTTATAATTATTTTTTTAGAAGGAATGTTATTATCATTACAATTAATTCTAACTTTTTTAAAACCTAATTTTTTAGTTTCTTTTAAAGCTAATTTTAAAATAAGATTACCATACCCTTTTCCTCTAGAATTTAATCTAATCTTATAAAAGATTTGACTTCCTTGATTAGTCCAAAAATCATTTAAAGTAGTTCTAATTCCTACTTCGCCTACAGGATAATCATCAACATATAAAATGTATCTTTTAGTTGTAGTATTAATATCTTTATCAATAATTGTTTCATGCTCCATATAACTTTGACATATTTTTAAAAATTCATTATAACTTACACCATTTATAATATTATTGGACCCTACTTCATATGCCGGAATATCTTGATACATTTCATATACTGCATCATTAATACAGTCACTTAAATGTCGTAGCATAAATCACCTACTAATCTTTTAATGTATAACCTAGCTTTTCTATTTCTAATATTGCAATATTAGATAAATCTTTTTTATGTAATTCATTAATATTATAAAACATAGCTCCTTTAGAATCATCATTAACATTATCTATACTTATATCATTTTTAATATTACCTTTATAGTCTTTTATTAAATAAAAAAAGCCAAGATGATGTCCTTTTTCCAATTCATCTTTATGTATCCATTCAAATGTTATTGAATTGCCATCAAATAATTCAAAATTAATTACATCTATTCCTACTTCTTCTTTAAGTTCTCTTACTAAAGTAGCCTCAGGCGTTTCACTAAATTCAATTGTTCCACCAGGTAAATCAAGTTTACCATCATATGGTCCACCCACTTTTTTTATTAATAAAATACTACTTTCTTTAATAATTAAACCATATGCACCTAAATGTTGAAATTGTTTCATATCTACCTCAATCTATTACTTTTATTTCAATACCTAATGCACCATATTTATCTTGTTCTTCTTTAGAATAAAAATTATTCATAATTGATGCATCATCAGTATCACTTAAACCAAATCTTTTATGATCAAACTTAGAAAATAATTCATCAAATGTATCATACTTATGTAAATTAATTACTTCTACCCTAACAATTTCTTTTGTATCAACATGTTCAAATTCAATAATATCCCCAATATTAATTAATCTTCTTTTCTCATCATTTAAACGTAGTTCTATATCTTTTTCTTTATTCTTAATTGCTTTAAAAGCAAAGTCTACTAAACGCATTTTATGTACCATATTACCACCTACTCCTCAACACAAGCATTCATTAGCATTATAACACTTAATAAATCATTATTTGATGCATGCTCTATTAATTTAACATTTCTTTTTTCATAATCTATACTTCTTACATGTTCACACAAAACTGATCCTTTAATTATTTTGGTATCTTCTAAATGATAATGTGTTGGAAAATCTTTAGTATTAGATATAATAGGACATAATATAACCATATTTGTATGTTTATTAAAGACATCTTTACTTATTACAATAGCTGGACGTGAACCTTTTTGCTCATGTCCTTTTGTTGGATTAAAATCTAAGTAAACAATATCACCCTGCTTAGGAATATATTTTGCTACCATATTTCCCTTCCTTGTGGTTCATCCCAGCTAAAATCTTTAGCTAAATTTGAACCATTATATTGTTCAAATAATTTTTCAAGTGATATTTTTTGTTTTTTAGATTTTGAAATAATAATCCTATCATCTTCTTCTTTTATATCCATTAAATCATTTAAATTTAAATCTAATGATTTAATAATACTACTAGGTATTCTTATACCATAGGAATTACCCCATTTTTGCAATCTTAATTCCATATTATTATCTCCTTAATAATAGTATATACATTGTTTATACATTTGTCAATAAAAAAAGAATAACATAGTTATTCTTTTTACATCATATTATTTTATTTATCATTATTTTCTTCATTTTCCAAGAAATATTTTGCTAATTTTTCATAATTATCTTGACTGTTTAAACAAGTATCAATTAAGTATCCTTTTTCATTATTAATTTGATATTCTTTTATTCCTCTTATATAAAAATCTTTATTTCTATCTTCAATAAAGAATGGTATTATGTCATTATATAAACACTCTCTAAACATAATCATTCTTCCTACTCTACCATTACCATCTTGAAATGGATGAATTTTCTCAAATCTTACATGAAATTCTATAATATCTTCGATAGTTTTATTTGATAATTTATCATACCAGGTTAACAAATCCTTCATATCACTTGATACATTTTTAGGACTCGTTGTCTTAATATCACCTACATAATTGACTAACTTTTTGTAATCACCAACGGCTATTGTTTCTTTATCTTCTTCACTTATAGTTCCATTTTTAAGCAAGAAGTGAAAATATTTAATCATATCTTCAGTTAAAGGCTCGTCAATAGTATCTAACATATATTTAAATAACGTAAAATGATTTTGAGTTTCTGTTACGTCACGGACAACTATAACTTTATTATTATCTGCAAGTATTGTTCCAGTATCATAGATACTTCTAGTTTCATCTGGAGTAATTGTAGAACCCTCCATATGATTTGTATTGTATGCAAAATCTATTTGAGTTTTATAATACAAATTACCAGGTAAATTTATTTTTTTTTGTTGAAGTAATGCTTTCTTTATAGTTGCTGCATCCATAAAACAATCCTCCTTCATTTATATAATAATTATACCATATTTTAACCTATAAATCACTTGTTTTATATATAAAAAAAGAATAACATAGTTATTCTTTTTACATCATATTATTTTTATTAAAACAACAACATGAACCACATTGTTTATTGATAACCACATTTTCTTCTGAACAAGAATATGCTGGTTTATAAGTATGTGTATAGATATGTTTATTTATTACATGTGTATGTATTGGACATACATGTCCTTGTCCGTTTATGGTAGACTTATTCTTCTAGTTTTTTTCTTTCAATGTTTATTCTATTAATATCTTCTTTTCTAATTAAATGTATACATAATTTAAAACATTTATCATACCATTGAAGTATTTCACTCTCAGTAATATTTTTATATTTCTCATTTATCTTATGATTTATACCAAAATTATTCATTATGTAACCTATTGACTTGTAAGTATCTTTATCCAATTTTAAATAAATTGATTGTTTTTTTTCAATATAGTTATCAATAGTTTTTAATAACTCATTTTTTCTCTTTATATTATATTTAACTTTGAAATCATTATATTCTAATAATGTTAATGCAATATTACTATCAACATTATTAAGTATACTATCTACATCAGAATCTCTTTTTACAAGTATAAATCTATCTTTATCTTCTATAAATTGATAGTTTAGTTTTTCAACAATTAAGTCAATATTATCTAAGATAGCACAGACACTTGCATCACTTATATAAATATAGTCATTTAACGTAGCAAATTTATAAATATTATATATAAATTCTATATAATACAAAAATGATTGCATATCAATACTATAACAATCTTTAAATAAGTAATCAGGTAATCCTATATTTTGCAAGTACTCAATACAATTTATTGCTGTTCCCCTATATGGCCACTTACTAAACGCATAGTTGTCAATCGCATCTATAAATGAAAAACAACAATCACCACTTTCCGTTGTATCATCCAATTCATGTAAATATTTAATCATTTTAATATATTCTTTATTAATATTTATTCTTATTTCAACGTCAAAAATACTTGCTGACATAATATCACCTCTTACGGCAATTATAACACTACTTTTCAATATTAGCAAAAGACACTGAAATATTTATTCTTTTATCCTCATAAATATCAATTCTATCAATTAAATTAGTTATTAATTCTCTACTTGGATTTTCCATAGATAAAAATGATTCAATATACTTTTCTATTTTCCTTAGATTATTTTTTTTATTACTATTATCTGCCATAACACTTTTTAGATCATCAAGACGTTTTGTTTTTCTATTAAGTTCTAGTTCAAGTTTACTCTTTATACGATTAAATTGTTCTTCATTTATTACTTTATTTAATTTATCAATATAAATATTATCTAAATTGTCATTTATTTGATTAATCTCTTTTGATATTATTTCTATCTCTTTTTTATTATCATTGTTATTTAAATCTCTACAACTATTGATAACTGATTCTTTTATTATATTCTTATCAATGTATTTTAAACATAACTCTTTTAAATTATCTAAAATAATCTTTTCTAAGATATCATAATTATTAGAATGTGTTGTACATAAATGATCTTTCATATAAGTACGATAGTAATTACACATAGTATAACATTTATTATCTTTCTTTCTTCTAGCTTGAACTGATATTCTATGACCACAATCTCCACAATATAATAATCCATCTAATAAATGATTTTCTTTTTTCTCTTTTCTTCCAACATTCTTAGGCAGTTTCTGTTGAACTTCTTCAAATGTTTTCTTATCTATAATAGCTTCATGTGTATTTTCAACAATAATATAATTATTAGGATTATTTCTAACTATTTTTTTGACTTTATAATTAACTTTATTTCTTCTATTTTGAATTAAATCACCAGTATACATTCTATTAATCAGAATATCATTAATTGTCTTTGCATGCCATCTATTGTAGTGATAATTATGACCACACCATTCAAACTCATAATATGAAGCTGGTGTTTTAACATGCTCATTTGTTAAAATCTCAGCAATACGATAAAATGATAATCCACTTAAACTCATTTCAAATATTCTTTTAACAATTAATGCTTGTTCATCATTAACAATTAAATGATTTTTATTATCTGGATCTCTATCATAACCAAATGGAGCTCTACCACCAACAAATTTTCCATCTTTCATTTTAGCTCTTAAACTTGATTTAATTTTTTTAGAAATATCTTTAGCATAAAAATCATTCATAATTGCTTTAAATGGAGCTATGTCATTATTAGTCGAATCTAAATATGTATCGATATTATCAGTTACAGCAATATATCTAACATTATGTTCAGGAAAATATTTTTCTACTAACTCCCCTGTTCCTATGTAGTCCCTACCAAGTCTTGACATATCTTTAGTAATAACCATATTAATTTTTTTGAGTTCAATATCATTTATTAATCTTTTAAATTCTGGTCTATCAAAATTAGTTCCTGAATAACCATCATCAATATAAATATCATAGATTCTTAAATTGTTTTCTTTAGCATATTGAAGTAATAAACTTTTTTGATTAGTAATACTTTCACTTTCATAAACCTTATCATCATCTTCTCTTGATAATCTAATATATACACCTACATTATATGCATTATTCATGCTCTCTAAAAATATTGTTCATACCTCCTTTGTTTAAAGAGAGATGAGTATAAGATAATAATACACCATTTTTATCAATTTTAAAATTACTTCTTAGTTCTTTTAATAACACATTTATAAAAATATTATTTAAAGAACTGCTGCCGAAAGTAAAACTAACTTTATATTTTTCCATTTTTATTACCCCACTTATTAAAATCTATGATTAATATTTTTTAAAAATAATAAATATAACTTGATTATTCTATTGTTTTATAGTTACCATCTATATATTCAACTTGTTTTAAATAAATATAAAAAAATTTAAAATTATTCATACGCTTTGTTTTAATATAAAAATCAGTTAACATTTTTGTAACTGATTTCTTACTATATCCACTCATTATCATTGTATTTACTTCACCATCATTATCAACAATGACTCTATATAATTTTTTTTTCATAAAACCTCCAATTATTACTTAATAGTGACTTTATTCCAACAAAAAAATCACCGAAGTGATTTTCTATTTATAAACTGCTAAATCTAAGGCAAGTGCAAATTTAATTACTGAGCTTTTCTTTATATGGCAGACTAATTCACGTCCACAATGAAATTCATCTTCAAAAAACTTCATTGGTATACCATTAATAAAGTGATCTTTAAAAAATCTCTTTTCATAAATTGTCATATCGTCAATTAAAATATCAATTTCTTTTAACTTTTGATAATACAATCTTTCAAATTCGTCCTTTTTTTCTGTATAGATTTCAATTTGTGATTTAGGCACACCAGATTTTATAATTCTAATATCAAATAAATTAGAAGCTAAAGACGGTGGCAAAACATTCCTATATTTGAATTTAATCATTGTTAAATCTTTTAAGTAGTCGTCAACCCTTTCTCTTGTCTTAGTATAGTCAAAAATAGACAATTCTTTTAAGCTCAATAGTTTCATATGCATCCCCCATTAAAAGAAAAAGAAGAGCAATAATGGCTATTAAATAAAAGCTACTACTACTCTTCTATTTTCTTTAATATTAGTTTTGGGTGGTAAAATCTACAATGGATCAATGTTTAAAATATATAAAAATTAATATTTAATAACAATAATATCCATATCATCCAACCATCCTCCAAAACTAATTAAACATATAAATTGTTATTTATTATATAGTTTTATTGGAAAAAGTCAATAACAATTAAAAAAAATGAAATAATTAGTATTTCTACATAGTTATTTCATTTTACTATATTTTAACATATTGACAACGGAATACAAGTCCCTTTTTATATAACGGGTTGGGGTACGGGATTTTTGCTTTAATCCCTTGATTTACAATAGTTTATAACACTACCAGCATCAAAATTTAAAATTATTTTTTTTAAGCTTTTATAGTAATTTCTAGCTGCTTTTTCATCTTTAAATATTTTATATAGTAATGGGCAGGCAATTTTTTGCTTTGATTTAATACATAGATACACTTCAAAACCTTCATCTTTTAAATATTTATTTAAAAGAACACTAATAAATCCATTTAAAAACTCTTCTTGATAATTATCAATTAGATCCTTTTCAATATTAATTGATGAATCATTTTTATAGCAATAATCCATTAAATCATCTATAACTTTATTAATGTCCATATTAACACCTCATTTGTCGCGTATTCACTATTATAACAAACTTTTTTATTTTTTGTACATTAAATTAATTATATTATACATCTCTTTTGAAAACTATAATATTTCTTAATCAATTTTTATAAATTTCAAATCAGGAATTAATTTTAAGACTGTTTCCCTAGCCTTTTCAATTTCTAGTGGTTTAGTAAGATAACCATCAAATCCGCATTTATGTAAGAAATAATAATCCTGGTTATATGAAGACGTTAAAACAATTAATGGCTTTTCATAATTTAATATAATTTTTAAATGGTAAGCTATTTGAAAACCATCATATTTACTATTGTTATAAAGATTATTTGTAATAATAAAATCTACTTTATTACCTTCTTTAACTAGTTCAAATATATCTTCAGGTGATGATACTATAATTGTATCTATTCCAAGTGACTTTATAATTTTGTTTGATAAAGTTGCGCTTTCTAGCATATAATCTCCTATTATAGCTTTTAGCTGTTTATTTGGTTTATATATTATTCTTGATTTAGTTTTTTTTTGAACTAATTCATTATAATCCATTATATTACGCCCCTAAATTTTAATATACTTTTTACATCATGCATAAATTTATCTAAATTTTAACACTTATCATGTTATAAGTCAACCGATATCGGTGCATAATATTAGCAGATATCTGCTACAATTTTTATAGATGTTGGAAGTGAATGTATGTTGTTTAAAGAAGCTATAAGTTTAAGAATATTAGAATTATGTAACGAGTATAAATATACACCAAATAAACTTGCTGAATTATCTGCTATACCACCATCTACTTTAAGAGCCTTACTTGCAAATCAAGTAGAAAATCCTAGTTCAACAATTATTTTTAAAATATGTAAAACATTAAATATTAGTTTGAAAGATTTTTATAATTCAAAATTATTTGACATGAGCAAATTAGAATATTAATTGTATTTTATAATGTAATTTAAATAACAAAAAGTGTTGAGATTCAACACTTTTTTCTTATTATATTTACAATTATCTTTTAATATCTTGTATATCCAAAAGCTGATTGAATATAATCTTCTCTAACAAATACCATTGAATAAGATGAGCTAGTTGTGTCACCACCACTAACTATCCCAGCAAGTGATCCACCACCAGAAATATTAGTTGGAATATAAACTGTTCCACCACTATCTCCTCCATCAGCTGTAGCATTTGTTGAAACAAGATTATATATAGGAACTCCATTAATAGTTGCTGTTAATGATGTATATGTAACCGTTCCAGAGGTGTACTGAGTATAATATCCTGATTTTGCAATAACTGTTCCAACGCTTAAGGTTGGACATGACATAATAGTATTTAATTGTGTAACATTACCATTATTATATAAAATATAGTTTGAAGGTGAATAACTGTTATTTGTCAAAATAAATGCTGCATCTAAACTACCACTAAATTGACGCTTACCAACAATTCCTGTTGGTAATACATTATATAATCCATTAACGCAATGACCAGCAGTAACATATCCTTCAACGCCATTTATTTTTGCTCTGAAACCAACTGAACAATATCCTCCTGATACTGATATTTGTTGACTAGCATATAATGATGAAAAAGGAATTATTTTTCCCTTAGACTCTTTAAAATCTACTGTAGTCAACTTTAATTCTTTATTTATTAAGTTTCTTAATAAACTATCTTGTATATCATTTGCTTCAATTATAATATTATTGTTAACTGTATCAATATAATACACTTTAATATTATTTATTAATTTTGCCTTTTTGTTACTATTTTTTTCGTTTTCAAAATAATTATTTAATTTTTCATATTCGATTTGAAGATCTTGATAAGAATTTTTAACATATTCAATTTTTATACTTTCATCAAAATTAATTATATTTTGATATTTTTCATATTCAGTTGTTGCTGGTTGTGGTTCATTTTTTTTAACAATTTGCAAAATAACATTTTGCGAATCATTACTAATGTAAATACCACCAAAATATGGCAAATATTTTCCATTATCCTTAGCTAATGAATCAATTTTTCCAGCTAATATAGTTTTTTGATAATTTAATTGTAAATACTCGTCAGAATATTTAGATTGATTATTACTTTTTTCAATCGCTGAAACAGGATTAACTGTTCCAAATAAAATAAGTAATAATAATCCCGTAAAAATTATAAAATTCTTTTTAATAAATATCACTCCTTTAATTATTATTCTTCTATATTTAATACTTCCTTATCAATAATATCTAATAATTCTTTTAACTCTTTTTCATTATTGATTACTTTGTAACTGTTATCAACTAATTTTGATGATACTTGTTGCTCTTTAATAATTCTATCTTCTAAATTATCAATTTCAGATAATAATTTTTTCTCATCACTTGATAAATCTTTTTTGTCTGATAAATTTTTATTATCTTCAGATATAAATTCAATTTCTATATTACTAATATAACCATAATCAAGTATATACATTATTTGCCAGTTACCAGAGCCATCTTCCATATCTATAGTTTTTATATCTAATGATGGGGCTTTTATATATTTACCTGACTCATTCATTATATCTGATGATATTGTTCTATTAAATAAATCAACAAGATATTTTTTATCCATTTTTGTAATTTTTAAGTCCTTTAAATCATTAATAGTTATTTTATTCTTAAATTGTTTTTCATTAAAATATTTATTAATTAAAGCAACATCATTTCTATATACTTCTGATGTAGATAATGTTGCATATCTAGCTGGAATTCTATCTATTTCTTTACCAGTTTCCAAATCATTATATGAAACATAATATTCTTTCCCAACAGGTTTATATTTTAAATTATAACCATCAAAAATATAATTTAATTTTTCCTCTCCATCAATATATATTATTTCAAAATTATATATCCAACCATTACCTTTATCATCAAAAACGCTTTGTTCAGTATAAACTAATTCAGTATCAACAAATGGCTTTCTTTTATTCATTGCTTTAACAACAATTGCACCAGCAGCTAAAGCTAATATTAAAACACCTACAAAAAAGTAATTTTTTTTTCTCATAATTTCACCTCCATTTTATTAATTCATACAAATTCCATAGTAGAATAATCCTTGTGGAATTGGCGTTCCACCATTAAATCCTGAAATTGAAAAATCCATATACAATTCGCACGTTTGATCACCTTCACTATCAATGTTACCCGGTGTTACAGTTGAACTTAAATAAAAATTTGTTAAGGTTCTTCCAGTAAAAGTCCCATAGTAGTGTTTTACTGTTTCATTAGGTGCATATTCTTGTGGATCCCACTCCATTAAATCTCCATGGACAACTGTGTTAGGAGTTGGCTCAAACCAGTTTGGGAGAGAACCAAAACCGCCAAAATATACGGCCGTGTTTACACCTTTACATGCAGAATATGATGTATGAAGATGAACTAAATCGCCACTATTATATGCATATCCCTGTGGTATCTGTGGGGCCTGTAAACCATAAGCACAATCAGCTGCATTTACATTAATTTTAAAGCAAAACAGTGCAATATATAGTCCTACAATTAACAAAGGCATTTTTTTCATTTTATCACCTCACTTTCCTTTTCTATTCGAACAAACAAATAATCAAGTTAACAATCAATAAATAGTTTTTTTTCTCTAAGCAAATCATACTACAAAAAACACAAAAAAATAAAGGGCAAATATTTCACATATGAAACAATTAATAATGGGAAAAAATATCACATTGTAAATCTATTATTTTTCAATAAAAAAAGTATTTTTCAATTACAATTCTGTTATTGAAAAATACTATCATTTTTATCATTTGCTATTATTTTTTTTGATATTACTATCATTTATATTTAAAAAATATTTTACAAGAATTGAATAATTATTTATACTGTTTTTATCATATTTATATGGTAGTAAGGTATAATATATTATTTTGGAAAAATTATTATCACGATTTTTTAAAAACATTATTTCACCGTATGAATCATTAATAATAATCATTTCTTCAGATATATTCATATTATCATTATTTTTATAATTCTCAATAACAAATTTTTCCAACTCACTATATGATAAATTTGAATATAGAATAAACAGACCATGCGATCTATCATAATCACTACTAATTATAATATCACATTTTGACTTAATGTCATATGATTCAAAATAAGGTAATCTAGCTTCTTCGTTTCTATAATTAATCATTTCTATTTCTTTATCTGTTAATATGTGATTACTTTGTTTATAATCATATATAATTCCATCTTCCATTTTATTATCATTATTATGTGTTCTTGTTCTAGGTAACGAAATAAAACAAATTACGAAAATAGTTATAATTATATATACAACTGCTATAATCGATAAAACAAAAGATTTCAATTTATTATCACCTCATCTGTTGTATTATACCATATTTTTTAACCATTATCTTCTTCTGTTGATTGGTTTCCAACGAATATTAGAAATGCTATTGATGCCATTTCAAGTTCTGTTATAAAATTTGATTGAGAAGTACCTAATATTTCAGTTCTTATATTTGGATATGGATAGGCACTTGAATTTATTAGCGTGTTGCATGTAACTACAAATGTATTATATGTATCATTTATATTCAAAAAGTTAGTTGTTCTTTTATTCAAATAACTTTCACCTGTTATCATATCATTACACATAAAGTATTTGAAAAAAGCCTCTGGAAATGACATTTCCTCATTTCTCATCATTTTGCCTACAACAACTGCATCAACATCAGCATAATAATCACTTATTCCAAATCTACTGCTATTGCTTGAACATATTAACGCATTAGCTTGCGTTTGTGTTAATGATCTCTCCTTTATATCTTTTGCAAAAGTTGTCACATCTCCAGCCCAGCCAGAAAAATGTTCTATGATTTCTTCAATTGAACTAATATTTGGATCAAATGTTTCATACAAAATTGCATTTAATGTTGCTGCAAAATGTAATGTATCATATACAACAGAATTATTTTTCAAATCATAAAACGAAAAATCGCTTTCATCAAATGAAGTAATTGCATCTATGACATTACATAATTGATAATTAATTACGCCTGCAGCTGTTGTCCAAGCTGTATTATCATAATCATCAGAATTTAAATATCTGAGATATTGCAATGTACGTAAATTAGCTTCGCTTATACTTACATTTTGATAAGTCAAAGCATATCTATATAAATCTTTTATATTATTATATACCTTATAAACATCAGATAATCCATTTGGTCCTATACCACTATCTCTTCCTGAATAACCATCTTTGTCTATTTCAATTTGTCCTTCTCCAGATCCAACAGTCGTTGTAACAAACTGATCAAAAGCCCAATCTTCTGGAATTGTAAATCCTAAATTACCACTATATCCAGCAGAAATATCGCTAACAAAACTACTTATAGTATATCCATAACTACTCATTTTTTGACATACGTTTCTAGTACCGTAAACACCTATCTTATATTTATTATTATATGTATTAACCATAGTTGAAAATACATTAGCAAAATATGGATCAATATAATTATCAATTTCACTATTTTGTGGATCACAATCTACTGCAAAATATATTATGGCACCTTCAGGTATTCCCAAATTAGTTGCATGTTGATATGCACTTTGTGCATCACTTACGCCCTGAGACTCTGTAAAATATGAAACATAATTTGCACTTGTTTGATAAATTGGAAAAAATCTTAAACCGGCATTAAATATAATACTTATTTCTTCTGTTGTTAATGCTTTACTAATTCCACCTGCAGTTCCAGATAAATATCTACCAACATATCTATAACTATTATTATAAAGTTCTTGTGCCTTTGCCTGTGTTAATATGGTTGCACAATCACAGGCTAATGCAGGCCTATCTTCATCACCACAACTAACAAAAATTGATAACCAAGTTGTTAAATCAATTATCCCAGTAATAGGTAATTTATATTTATCCTGAAATTTTTTAATGTTAGCTGTACTAATTGTTGAAGAAATATTTCCATTTCCAATACCATTAGCATACAATCCTATACATACTAATTTTGCAAATCTGTTTATTTTATCAGAACTATATGTTTGATTGTAATAATTAGTTTCAACATTATTATATGGTATAGTTGGACAACAATTTCTAGTTGTTGGACCAAAATTACCATTTGCAACTGATATAGGCATTGACTCTTCTGCCTGTATTGCAAATATTAATGCTTGATTAGTTCTTCTACCATATATACCATCACAAGGTCTAATACCAATATATGATTCATAATTTCTATTTAAATATCGTTGCATCTCAATGATATTTTGTGTTCTCTCAGATGTATCATATGAGTAAAAATAATCCATTGAAAGCAGTGCCTTCATTATATTTAATGTTACTGTTGAAGTTGTATCCTCCAAACCAGCATCGTTTTTTAAACTAATTATTGCAGAACCTGTTCCACTATAAAAATGACATGTTGGAGTATTAGCTCCAAAATCATAACCCTTACAAACAAGTGCACCTTGAATTATTCCATATATATTATCTGCCGTTGGATCACCAGTATTTTGTTGATGAACACCTGTTGGAAATCTATTGTTAAAGGCACTTACTGTTCCAGGGCCAAAATTATCTGCAGTATTTGGAAGCCCTAATTCAATCTGTAATGCTCTTGTTAAAGCATAAATTGTTGCCCAACCAGTTTTTCCGTTTTCCGTTATTACATTATATCTATTATCATTTCCATATGTTGTATTTAACCAGTGCTGAGTATTATATACATATGGATCACCTATCGTATCCATTAATGACATAAAATCACTCCTTTACTATTATTATTTTTGTTAAAATAAGAAAAAGGTACCACCATATATATAGCTTTGAAATATAAAATATATATAAATAGTGATACCTAATTTTTTTGTAAGTGTAAAATATATTCTATAATTATTTATTTACTAATATAAACATCAATAACTATATATACTATAAAGAAATATCAACGCCATTCATAGCATCGTAATAATTTCCCATGCCATTTGTAAATAGGAAAACGCTACCATATCCACCTGCACTCATAATATAATTATAGCTATCTTGTAGTGTTATATCACTAATTGCATGCTGATAACTTCCAAATACTGTTCCACCTAAAGTTGTATAAACTTTTTGTTCTACTGAAATATTTGTAGCTCCATTTGGAAGTAAAACAGATGTGCCTACGCCATTTGATAAATATTGGGTGTTATATGAATAAGATGTACCATAACTTGAATTAAGTTTAGTAATTACTGTGTTATTTGATAATCCTGTATTATGAAAACGGACTCCAATTAAGTCATAACTTCTAACTGTTGGATTAACCAACCATTTAAGATATGTTGTAACAATACATGATGATGAGCAGCTTTTAGCAATAGTTAGTTTTTTGCTTGGTGTAGTGTGTATTACACCTCTATCGGAAGATTGTTTATTAAGATCATCATTATCATATAAATAAACAGTATTAATTGTTACATCATTATTGTTTATATCCAAATCAGAAATCCATTCAAGATCTTCTAACGTCATTTCTTCAAAGAAATCTTCACCATAATAATTTTTTATAAAGTCATATTCCTTTTGAGTAACAGTTACATCATTTTCATTAGAGTAAAATTGAATATTATTATCTATTGCAAAAACATCACTTGAAAAAAATGTTGCACATAAAACACCTAAACTAAAAATAGTTCTTTTTAATAGTGATTTCATTTCTTCCTCCTTTCTATTTTATTTTTAACTATACTCCTTATCCTACGTTGTTAAGATTAATATAAAATGAAAACGCAAAAAAATAAAGGGCAAATATTTCACATTTTATATTTAACCCTTTATTAATATCTATTTAATTATTATTTTTTAAATATTTATTAATATATTTTTCTTTTATAAAAAGAACATTATTTTTATTACAATTACCATATATGCACTTATCAGATTCAAAATCATAATCATAATAATCGATTAATTCTTCATTTTCAAAATAAGAACAATTAACAATTTTATTAGACAAATCAAATTCATAGTATTCAGAAAAAATATCATCTGTTTTTAATAATACAACCTTATTTATATCTTTATAATACTTTTCAAGATAATTAATATTATCATTAACATAATTTTTAAAGAAATATCTTTCATCAGAATTATATTCATATCCAGATAATATATGATTGGAAATAACTAGTTTATCGTCATCAATGTTTTTATTATCAGAAATTGAAAATATATTATTAACTATAATTTTATTATTGGAAAAATCTTTTTTAAATTTTAATTTTAAAAATTCAATATTACCATCTTCCATTGTAATCTTAATATATAATCCATTTATAATTAATGGTATGTCTTTATATTCATATAACTCATTATAATTAAATCTATTCACAATTAAATAATCGCTATTATCTTCTGAACCTGAGTAAAGGGTGATCTCTTTATTATTTTTTTCATAACAGAGTTCTATATTTATTATTTTTTTATTAGAATAATTATATATTTTACCAAGTTTAATATAACTTTTTTCCTTTGAAAAAATCATAATTCCATTATTAACTCCAAAATTTGAATTTTCTCCATATATTTTATATACCTTAATCGAATTATAATTATTTATAAAATAATATATTAAAAATGATATTATTAAAAAGTTAATTATGCTAATAAAAAATATTGTATACCTTTTTATTCTTTTTTTGGTATTATTAATGATATCTACAGGTATTGAATCAATTTTATCATTATTATCAACATTTTTCCTTTCACCATACAAAATCTCATTAATAGTAACATCAAAAAAAGTCTGCATTTTAAGTAAAAATTCAGCATTGGGAATATATATTCCTCTTTCCCATTTAGAAATAATAGTTCTATCAACACTCAACTCAATAGCTAAATCATCTTGAGTCATATTCTTTTCTTTTCTTAATTTTGCAATAAATTTACCAACTTTTTCATTATCAATCATACAACCACTCCAAAACTTATTATTATTTATTAAAAAAAGGCAGAATTTTCAATTACAATAAATAACAATATTTACTGTATTGACGAAAAATACTGCCTATTCATCAATCTTTTAATATATAAAATAATTATCACCATAAATATAACACTTTTTTTTTGCCATGTAAAGAAACTTATAATAATTGCTTTATTTTCTAATTATTAATACATAAATTTTCATTATATATTTCTATAATTGTTTTATCATTATCTTCAATTATTTGAAAATGATAATACTCTCCTTTTATTTTAGTATTAATTAATGACTTCTCTCTTTGTTTTAAAATATGATCTAATATTACTTTCATATAAGTTCTATTATTTGTACCTTTAAAATATTTTATTTGAAAACCTTCTTTAAATATTTTTTTGATTGTAGTTTCAGCTAATTTTAAACTATCTCTATCAGCTTGTTCCAAATCTCTACTCATCTCCATTAATCCATTTGAAATAGCATTATTTTGTAATTCATAATTTATTTGTTCAACTGTAAAATATGTATATGATAAATCTTTTAATGGACTACAAACTCTATTAATAATTCCCGGTTCATAACATTTAAACTTATCATATAAAACAGTATCTCTAAATATTGGAAACCCTCTTATTGGAAATATTACAGTTTTATAGTGAAGGTGTTTAACTTCATCAGGTGTCATTAAATCCCTTCCAATTAAATTAGTTGTTTTATCACCACTATAATTAGTTAATGATACTGATTGTCTCATACTATTTGATTCAATTGTTTTTTTACCTAATCTTTTTGAAATTGCTTCAGCTGTTTCCTGGGTATTAGTCTTTAAATAAACTAAACCACAATTATCTAAAATAATTTGTGCAACTTCCCTACCATATACATTATCTAATTGGGAAAATGATTGAATAAAAAAATGAAAATGCATACCTCTAGATCTAGCTACTGAAACAATTGACTCAATATTTAATAAAGGTGGACAATTAGCAAATTCATCTAAAATAAAATCTATTTCATATGGAAGTTTCTTTTTATTATTTCTATTAGCTAGTTTAGTTAATTCTCGATATAGCAAACCTACTATTATAGTAATTAAAGAAAAATAGGTTTTATCTTCATCTGGTACTATAACATACAATGCTAC
Organism: Bacilli bacterium; assembly: GCA_017527675.1. GTDB lineage: Bacteria > Bacillota_I > Bacilli_A > RF39 > UBA660 > RGIG6635. The sequence goes on along the minus strand of JAFXPU010000022.1, from coordinate 59,849 downwards.
CGGTTCTTTACCCAATATATCAAAATCAAAATCTGAATTAGATGTAACGTTTGCTACATTTATATCATCAAAAATATTCATCTTTTGTCCAAATACAGCTGTAATAGATTTATATGTATTATCACTTGCACTTAATATACTTACTAAAGCATCTTTAGATTTACTACCATAAGATCTGGTATTTATATATTCTTTAAACTTTTTAAAATTTTTTTCTTCCATTGAACTGTTTTGAAATTTTTTGATAGAAGTCATCGTTATTTTATCTCTGGTAATATTCCCTAATTTATATTCTTCCAAAAAAAATCCTATTAGACCTTCTAATAAATTTTTAGATGATTCATTCCAAAATGGATCTTTTTGTTCAAATTTATCTTTCATTACCATCATAGATAAAGAAGATATTAGTCTATTAGTTTCAGCTAATGAACTCATGGATAAATTATTATATTTTAATTTATCACTTTCGATTTCTGATTCAATTGACATACTTTCATATTTAATATAATCTTCATATTCTTTGATAATTGGTTCCAAAATATTTATCTTATTAGATAGTTCAGGATTTCTAAAATCTATAGTTAAAATTCTATAATTATGATTTTTAAACATCTGTGATGTTGCTTGATAAATCTCCCCTTTCGGATCGGTTATAAAAACACTTCTTTTCTTTTTAGCATTGGCTATAAAGGTGCAAGTTGGTATAACTGCTGTTACAGATTTACCTGAACCAGTTGATCCTAAGTAAACATAATGTGGTGTTTCTCTATCAAAGTAAATCTTTTTTAAATTTTTACTAAAAGAAACCGGAAATCCGGCTTCTTTTATATTTCTTATTTTTTCTTTTTTAAAATTCTTTTTAATTTCTTTGTTAGTACTAAATCTTGCTGATCCATATTCATTATCATTTTTTATTTTATGTTTCATTAATATTGGTTCTATATATATAAAAATAATAATAAAAATTATTATTACAATTAATATCATTATTAAATCAAAACTCATTATAATTCATATTCCTTATCATAAGGGTAATTAACAAAGTCTTTAACATATTTATTATTACCTGTATATAAATCTCTTTCTATACCAAGCCCATATGGACCTTTATAATTCTGTAATTCATTTAAAGAAACAGTTCCCCATTCCCATTCATTAATATTACAATATCCATATAATATCCAATCATTATCTTCTTTTTCAGCTTCCGTAATGAGCCATGTCCCTGTGCCACAAGGATTAAAATATTTTACTAATACTTCAGCTTTATCACCCAATTCATCTTGTGATCCAAATGGATATTTTTTAAATCTTTCTTCTATTTCTTTAGTTAATAATTTCATGTTTTTCCTCCTTTTTTGCATAATAAAAGATAGGATCTCTCCTACCATAAATCTTTATAATAAATATAATTTATGAATCATCTTCGTAATAATATAAAATATTAGAATCTAAATCATACATAGCAATAGTAAAATTATGTGATGATCTAGTAAATAAATATTTATCACTATATTTATCTTTACTTTCATCATGTCTATCAATAAACAAATATAATCCATTTTTTATTTCTGGAATTCCTGCCTTTTTAGCAAAATCATATGAATAATATACATTACCTTTTTTACCGCCATACATTATTAATTGTAAATTTTCGGAAAGAGGTAACTGTTTCCAAGAACTTAATTGCTTAATCATATTTTCAGAATTGTTAGAACAATTGGCTTTTACAAAATAATCGCCATCCCCAAAAAATCCTTTTTTATAATTATCAACTATAATATTACAATCTGATATATCAACATTTATTTTTCTTTTAATATACTTATTTGTATTTGAGTCACGCGACAAAATAGTGCATCCTATCAAACTACATATTACAGTAGCTATTAGCAGCAAATAAATGATTTTTTTCATTTTATCACCTATTTAAATTATAGCATAATTACATTAAATTGTTAAAAATATTCTTTATCTTCTTGAAATAACTTATCAAACTCTTTTTGAGCATCTTCTAATTCACTATTAATATTTTTAATTGCTTCTTTTATTCTATATTTATTGATGAATTTATTTCTTTTAGTGTTATATGCTAAATAATTATTTAAAATATCAACATTATTATTAATTCTATTTTTTTTATATTCTTTATAAACAACCTCTTGGATTAATTTGTTTTCACTTATATTTTTACAGTTAGCATAATTTACAATTGCATTTAAAACATAGTTGTTTAAATATTGCTGTTTAGATTTAACCAGCGAGTTATCGTTTATTTTAGAATTATTATTACAAGAAACTTCTTTAAAATACTTATTTACTTTATTTATACTATTTTTAAAATCTTGATAATCGATATATAGTTCAGTATCTTTTTTAGAAAATATTATTCTTTTTATTTCATTAGTTAAATTTATAATTTCTCTATTTTTTATTGAATTAAATTTTACTTTATGTTCTTTACTTTCTTTTTTTTCTTCTAAAAGGTTACCTAGTTTTACAATTTTTTCTTCGATTAAAAGATCATTTTTATCTTTTAAGATAAAATTCTTTTCTTTAGGATTAAAATATTTTTTTAAATTATCTAGTTCTTTATTTGTTTCTTCAAGTAATGGTGTAAAAAATTTCTCCCTATGAATATAATGATCAATTTCATTTTTTAAAAAGCTTATTTCTTTTTGTTCTAGTTTACCGGCACGTCTATAAACCGGTTCTTTATTATTTGTTCTTATATAATTAGGTTTTTTTTCAGCAAAAGATAAATGAAAATGAAGGTTATCTGTATTTGTATGAAGTGAGAATTGATAGCTCATTTTTTTTATATCGTCAAATCCACACTTTTTTAAAAACATTGGAATTATATGTTTTGCTAAATCTTTTTCAAATTTTTTTATGTCTACGTTTTCTTCTAAATAATTCTCTGGAAATGAAATAACTAATTTATAAATATTGGAATTTTCAATATATTTAACATATTGTTTTTTACGTTTCTCTATTTCTTCCTTAGTAGCATACTCACCATTTTCAAAAATAATATTCATTTCATTTTCTTTACCAATTTTTCCACTAAAATAATCTAACATAAAAAATGCCTTCTTTTTTTCATCAGCATAATAATCAAACATATTCATTGTTTCTTTTTTAACCTTATCAGGAGTTTTATATGATTGATTTAAATTTTTAAGACTTGGCGTAAACATATTTTTTATTATTACATTTGGAGTACTAGTCATCGTATTTTAATTTATCCCTATTAGTTTTAAATTTTTGTAATGCTTTATTATTTTTAGGATTTAATAATTTTTCTATTTCCATATCTGCATAAAACTGATCTAATAAATCACTAATATATGAAACTTTGAATAATAATCTTTCTAACAATTTATTATTTCTATCAATTGTTTCTCCAAGTTTATTATTATAATTTCCTAACTTGATTAAATTATCTACAGCTTCGGAATATCTATTTCCTATTTTATATTGCTCAACAATATTGTGAGCTTCTTCTGATATAGTAATATGTGTTCTATGATTTTTCATTTTTTACCTCCTTTTCATAAATATTTAACAATCCATTCTCAATTAATTGAATTATCATTTCACTAATAAATATACCTCTAGCATCAGCCTCCAATTTAATTCTTTTAAATAATACTTTTGGTATTCTAAGTAAATATTGATGCATTTTATACCTCCTTTTTTTAATCCCCCAAAAGTGACATAGTATCACCACGATAAAAGAAAATATGGACTATTATAAGAAAGAGCATAAGAGATTGATATCACAGTAATAAAAAAAGACTTGTAAAACAAGACTTTACTGTGATATCAAACTTATTTTGCACTTGCAAAATTATCACCATTTTGGTTATTAATATTAAGAAATCGCATGATTTATAATAAAAAAATAGGTGACTCATTTGGGATATTTTCTATATTATAAAAACATCTAAAAAAAAGAAGACCATTTGATCTTCTAAAATATTTCGTCATTTATCTGTTCAGGACATATTTTATTTGTTTCATTAACTGATAGTAACTGAAGTTGTTCAAATATATCACGAATATCAGTTTTATCTCTTAAAAAAGTTGTCATAGAATATTTAAAAGTAAATTCATATGTTTTTCCTATTTCAAGATTATTGGCAAATTCTTCCTTAACAAATACCATATATTTTTCTTTAGTATCACATTTTTTTATTGTAACAACATAAATACCTTCTAGTGATCCACTTTTTTCTTTTGCTTCAATATCAAAGCTTCTTGTTAATCCCCTACTTTCAATACATTCTCTTTTAATTGGATTTTTTCCATCTTTTCCATCATATATTAATTTATCATCATAATATATTCTATTTATTTTTCCAATTGGAGTTACCTTTGTATGAGAAATAGCTAAATCTGGATTTTTATCCCACTTTTCATATCTATAGTTTCTAATAACTACATCACCATTTTCATTTATTTTAGATTCAACTATAGATTTCAATTCGCTATCAAGTTTTGATTTGATTATTATTTGATTTTCCCTTGTATTTGGTTTGTATTCACATATTTCAAAATGAACAGTACCGAATGGGTAATATATTTTTTTATTATCTTTATAATCTTTTATCTTAAAATATATTATTCCAGAAATAATTAATAATATTATTACTAAAACAATAAAGATAATAATTATTGTTATTTTTTTTGAAACCTTTTTTATTTTCTTATTGGTTTTATCATTTAATAATAAAACATTTTCTTCTAATTTTTGTTGGTATTCTCCTGGTTCTAATTTTTGACCACTTAATAATTCATTTATAGATATATTTAATTCCTGACAAAGCAAATTATAAAGTGAGGCATCAGGAAGATTAATGCCATTTTCCCAACGACTAATAGTTTTATTAGAAACATTTAATTTCTCTGCTAATTCTTCTTGTGTTAAACCATTTTGTTTGCGCATTTCTTGAATAAATTTTCCTATTTTTTCTTGATTCATTTTATCCCTCTTTTCAATACTAATTTAACATTTGAAATCAAATAATTACAGGACATAAAGTGAGAATATAATACAATTATATCATTAAAAAAGATACTTTTAAAAAAGTATCATTATATTTCAAATTCAGCATAAATATATTTTATCTTAGATTCATCAATTGGTTCATCACCTGATCTAGATACATCTTTAACTAATCTATATATTCCACTTTTTAATTTACCATAACAGTATTCCCAATTAATGTCAATTTCTTTTGACTGACCAGGAGTTAAATTATATGCTGGTAAAGTAAAATATAATTGATTTATTGTTTCTAATTTATGCCAGTTACCATTTTCTTTAATTTCAAGATAATATGGATTTCCATAAACATAAGTTTCAGTAGTAGATTTATTTGTTAATATAAATGTTGCCCCTACATTAGTTAAAGTATCATTTTTTACTCTTATATTTACATCAGCAAATTCATCAGATAAATTCCATGTTAAACCATTATCTAAACTTGTAAAAATAAATTTTACATCCTCATAACCTGAATCATCTTCTTTAATTTGATAAATTGAACATGGTAATTTCAAGATATTATCCTCCTTGTAAGGAATATCATCAATGGTTAATATATCAATACTAGGATTGTCGTAATTAATTATAGAATTTGTAAATGTTTTACCACCATCTTGAGTAACATGTAATCCCATATAATTATTTGATTTAGTTAAATTTGGTTTAGAAATAGCAAAACCTAATTTTTTATTTAAAAACACAAATTGTGGTTCCATACTAACTATGATTGGTTCAGTTGTTAATTTCTTATAAGTTTTACCATTATCTGTAGTCTTTTCAACACCAACTAATTGATTTTGTCCTAAAGAATAATCATATCTCTCGAATCTTAACACCATATCATCAAATTTAATGACATATAATGTATTTTCATCTTCATAATTTTCAGTTTCTTTATTTTTAGGAAATAATAAACATACTGCACAAATAATTGATGCTATTATAATTAATATAATAAATAATATTATTAGTTTCTTTTTCATTATCACAACTCTTAATTACCCCTCTATATAGCCTTTATCTTCATAGTCATTACATTTTAAATATAGCTTATAAGATACTTCACAATTTTTTTGTTGATCTAAAGGGTCCTCAAGTTTAACGTTAATTCTTACGTATACATCACAATATGATTTTCCATCTATATCAAGCAATTCGTCTTTTTTTATATATCCATTTTTTATTAAAAATGAAGAATTAAGGCTTCCTCGAGTCTTAACACTTTTATCATAGTTATCTAAAATAGTACATTTGGGATAACTTGCGGAAATATGCCATTCGACAGCTTTTTTAACACTTGCTTTAATTTCATCATATCTTTTTTTACTCTCTTTATTACCACACCCTATTAAACAAAATAGCATGATTAATGAAATTAAAGTAAAATATATTTTTCTCATAATAATTCCTCACTAGTTACTATTATTATAATCTTCTTGTTCTGAAAAATCAACTAAACTCATTCCATCAACTACATTTCCATCTAATGATACTTCATAATGTAAGTGAGGTCCTGTAGAATATCCTGTTGTTCCAACACCAGCAATAATATCTCCAGCATTTACTTCTTGATCTTTTTTTACTTTAGCCGAACCAGGATATAAATGGGCGTATAAAACTTCATAAGTTAGATCATTATCTATTTCACATTCAAGAGTTATTTGATTTCCTCCTCCACCAGATACATCTGTTATATTTTTAGTAAAGGTAAAATCGACTTTTTTTATTTTACCATCACATACAGCCTTAACTGGTGTTTGATTACTTGTTGCAAAATCCCAGCCAAAGTGAACATCTTGTACACCAAATACTTCTCTTTCTTCCATAAAAAATGATGTTACAGCAACATCTTTAAAATCAATTGGTGAAACGAATGGTTTATTTTGTTCTTCGTCAATTTGTCCACTCATTAAAAAGTCTTTACATCCATCATATAATTTATATTTTTCTAATTCACATACTTCACTTATTGGTAATAGTTTATTTGTTTCTTTATCTAGATTATCTACATATATTTCATAAAATGATAAACTATCATCTTCCAAATAAAAATATAATATTCTTGTTAAAGGAATATATCCTTTATTATCTTTTAAAGCAACATTCAAAACTAATTTATATGCATCAGCATAATACATATTATTTTCAATATAATTGTCTGTTTCATATGTTCCAAAAAAATCTAACATCATTAGTAAAGCAACAATAATAACTACAATCATAGCAATTATTCCTACAGCACTTCCAATTGTGGCTGTTAATATTCCTTTTGTTAATCTATGCTTCATCTTTTTTCTCTTCTAATGGATTTTTAAAAACTTTTAGTCTTTTAAGCAAAGCTAAGCTTCTTTTATATAATTGTCTTGAGTTATAATTATCCTCAAGCATTAACTCATCACATATCCATTCTATTTCTTGAATTAATTCATCTAAATCTTTTTTAGAAAACAGCTTACTTTCTACATCATTATATCCAGCATCAAAATCTTCATATAAACTTTTAAATTTTTCGGGATTATAATCATAAAAAAAATCAGTTAAATCCGACACTAACTGATAAATCATATTAAACACCTTCTCCCATCATTTCTCTTTCAAGTTCAGTTGCTCTAATCCATATTTTTAGTCTGTTTTTAGAATCTATATTTAATAAAAACTCTCCTCTTCTTGCTGACATTAAAAATTTCTTTTGAGTATCTGTTAGAGGATTTTGTTTAAATAATTCTAAGTATGCAAGTAGATCATCTTCCTTTAACATACCAACCATTTGATACTGACAGTTATTAAATATAGCTGTTGCATGTCTTAATATGTTTTGACTTCCAACAAAATCTTTTACAGATTGAGTAGCAACAACAAGAGAACCCGAATACTTTCTAATTCTTCTTGCAAGTTGTCCAAAGTTTCTTAATACTTCAAAATTATTTTCATCAATAAATAAATGAAATTCATCAGCTATAATCATGACATGTTTTCTATCTTCTAATGGTAATTTATCATTATTAATTTTATTGGCTACAATACTATTATTTAGATAAGTTAAAAGATTCAATGTTTGAGTATTAATTAATCTTTGATTACCACTATATAAAAGTTCTTGTAAATTGAAAGCTATTAAATCATTATCTAAATTAATAGTTGTATAACCATCAAATAGATATGAATCTGTTCCAGTTAAAAATCTAGATAACAAAATATCTAGTTGTTCAATTATCTTTTCTTTCTCTTTACTATCAACATCTTTCTTATACTCTGGTAAGAATTTATATAATTCTGAGAATATTGGATAATCTGTTGGTTTCATATTTTGCAAAGTATTTATAGATGTATTTTTATAAATACCTTTTTGATTATATAATTTTTCTACTATTGCAAGTAGCATAACAAGTTCTTTTTCGGTTATACTTTCAAAAGTTGTTTTAAAGAAAGCTTCTAAAAATCCTAAATGTTTAGCTAAAGGACAATCTGTTTCTTTTGTATCATGAGCATCATCATCAGATGGAATAAATCTAATTTGTAATGGATTTATAATTCCTCCTGTTTTAGAGTAAAGATCAATATACTCACCATTATTAGCTTCAACTATTTTCTTATATTCGTTTTCCGCATCAAAGATAAAAATTTTAGTACCTCTTGCATATTCATTTACAATCATCTTTTTCATCGTATATGACTTACCTCCACCAGTTGAAGATATAATTGCCATATTATGTGAAGTTCTGGCATTATTTAAAACAAATGGATCATAAAATATTGGCAAAGATGTATGCATATCTACTCCAAACATATAACCAGCCGAATCATTAAATGATGTTTTAGTAAATGGAAAACCAGCAGCTAAAGTCAAGGTTGGTAAATAGAAACCATAATCTTCAAAAGCATTAGGTGTTATATCATAATTTTGCCATGCCTCCATTTGACGTAGTCTTGGAACATCTAATTTTATATGATATGGATCAGCTATTCTTTTTAGATCTCTTATTACTTCTTCACGATGCTTTTTATCCCCTTCAACAATTAAAATTAAAGACACTTCTTTAATTTTTTCATCACCATTTTTAATATCTTGCATTAAAGCTTGAAAGTTTTCTTTTTGAGTATCAAGTTCGGTTGCATCACTTAATTTTTTTGTAGTATTTAGATCTGTTAATAAAAACTGATATTCTGAATTTACCCATCTTATTAATTCTTCTTGAGTAATACATTCTTTAATACTAATTGAAGCTCTAACATCGGGATAATTAAAAATATCTTCAAAGAATAATTCAGGAACAAATGGCGGAATATTTTTAATTGTTAATATTTGAAATTCCTTATCATCAAATTTCATCTTATCTATTTTTTCAGATGCATTCATGGGACTTACTAAACTTGGTAAATCACTCCATAATAATTCATCTAATGAATTAGATGTTAGATAAAGATTTGATAAAAATTTATATATTTCTAATTTATTTTTTATAGTTTCTATAATTAATCTTGGAACTATATTAAATGTAATATCTTCTATTTCATCTAATTGTCTACTCAATATAGTCTCATCTTTTGCAATTAATACCCAATAATATTTGCTTGAAACAGTAAAGTTTTTATTTTCTAAATCATCAATTAAATTTCTGGACTCTTCTAGTAATATTTTCTTATCATTATCATTTTGAAACTTTTCAATCTTATTATCTAAATTAACTTTATTAGCATTTAAATTTAATTTTTCATTTAATTTATAACACTTTAAATTTAGATTAGGTATTTGATATAAAACTTTTAACATAGAAAAGAATAGATTTTTTTCTTGATTACTAGTTAAAGATAAATCAATAGCTTTAACTTCTATTAAGGAAGCTACTTCACCGGACTTTAAACTAATTAAACCATTATCATTTATCTCTTTAACATTTGATAAAGTCTTAGAATTTCTAATTCTTCTTTTCATCTGTCTTTTTATTAAATATTTCTTATTGTATTTAGCATTAAACTTTTGAATTTTTTTTAGATTTTTTTCATTTTTAGGGATTCTAACCAACCTGTCTCATCTCCATTCTTTTTAAAAATATATTCTTTTGTTCTAAACATGTATTTTAAAAATAGAAAGAAAACTTTATACATTCTATTTTTCTTAGATACTTTAACTGGAAGCATTAAAAAAATACATATTGTTAAATATACAAGCGAAAACAATTTATGACTTATAAAAGTAAATAATAATAAAAACGAAAATAACATTGGTAAACCAATGTATAAATCTTTCATTTCTATATATTTACCTAAAGTCTTTTTTAAACTTCTAACTGTTATATACATTTTTCCTCCTATACAAAAAAACTAGTTTTTCAACTAGTGTTATTTCTCTTTATTTGAAGCCCAATATTGCAATTTTGCAAGAGCTAAACTTATTTTCTGAATTAAAATTAATTATAATATGTTTTTATATTTCTTTAATAATATAATTTAAATGTATATCTTAATATTGATTTAAAATTATTACTTCATCTTCTGTTATTTTATTATAAAATAGAACAATATCAAAATCCGAACTATAAAATTAATTCCCATTTCATTAATAATTGATTTCATATGCTTAGAATCAAATAATGGACATAATTTAAAATAATTATTTCTTAAATCTTTTAATTCCTTATTGGAAATAATTTTTTAATCAACAGTCTTACCAAATTTATATGTTATTAATTCCTCACAAAACGTACCATGTCTTTCTTATAAAATAAAGTGCAATAATTCCATGTTATGTACAAATTATCAATTTGTTATAGGAACCCATTTTTTTATTTCATCATAAGCTTTATTTAGATCATCTTCTGTCATATTAACAATTTCTTCGGTTGAATAAAATTGACTTAATTTTTCATAATCCTCTTTTGAAATTCTAACATTTTTGTTGTTTGTATAGTAATTATCTTTAAAATCTATTATATATTTTTTGGGACAAAAATTATCATTCATTTTTGAAAATGGATTGTTAGTTATGTAATAAATATCGCTATCTACTTCGCATTGATATATTTTATAAAATAATCCAGTATATATTTTAACCTGATTTTCTGTATTTGTCCTTTTTAAAGAAAAAATTGGTTTCTTCTTATTTGTTTTTGCTATCATATAATCTACAAATAAAACCGAAATAATTAAAAAAACGGCACACAACAATATGATTAGACTTTTTTTCATTAAATACACCTCTTTTTTATATTATATAATAGTTTTTATTATTCTTCAATTATAATTTTTGCGTTATGCAACTCTAATTATTATAAAAATATTAGCAAAAAAATATTTTTGTTTAAAAATATTTAATAATGTGATAAAATAAACTTAACAATATATAAATAGACTAATGGGAAAATATAGGAGGTGTTAATGATTTTAAATATTAGATAAACGAAATTTGAATGGTTAAAAAGATAAGGAGGAAATAAGTATGAAAAAAATTGTTTTAACCACTTTATTATTATTGCTTTTATTACCATTTACTGTACATGCAAAAATGCAAAGAGAATATTACGTAAATGAGCAAAATGTAAGAATGACAATGGATCAATATTCCAAATTGGTGGAAGTTTATGGAAAAGAAAGTGTGGATAGTATGCCACAAAATGTCTTTGATCGAGAAAAAAATATTAATTATGTAAAAATAGGCGAAGAAACTAAGTATGTCAAAGTTGTTTATCAATTGAATCAATTTGGAAACGTAATAGGTACTGAAGAAACAGAAATTTCAAAAGAGGATTATGATAAAGTAAATCCAGCCGCATGCAAAGAAGACTTGGCAAAGAGTAACCCAACACATGAGACATCATATAAATTAATAAACATTTCCATGTATGGAGCAAATCCTGGACCAGATGGAGGATATACTGCTATTAATTTCATCTTAACAACAAATTGGAAGATAATACCATCAACTCGTTCATATGATGTTACAGGATTAAGATTTCACAACTTTAATATTAATTTGAGCACTATTTGGGGAACATTAAGATACAGTTCAGATGGAAACACATATAATGTACAAAATTATACTACTGCAAGTTCAGGTTTTAATGCTCCTGGTGGAGATTATGGATTTGGAATTTCAATGAAATTACCTTCTAGCACTTCTATAATTTATTTAAGAACTCAAGTATCTGCGACGGGTAATTATACTGATTTGTTAGATTATGGTGCTTATGGTTCTTATCAGCATGCTACAAGTAATGTAAGTGAATCACAATCTAAACTATATACTATAAGTTCTACGGGAATGGGTCAGGTATTTAAATTTGCTAATTCAGTAGCATCTTATTATGATAATACACAAGGTGTTTCTACAGGAGGATTATACTTTTAGCAAACATTTTTGATAGTTAAAAATCATTGTATTATACAATGATTTTTTTGTTGGAATTTCATGATAGATGAATATCATCACGTAGTAGACCATAATCATATGATGGATATTTTGATTTATCAAACTTTTCTAGATTTGGTAATCATATCATCAATTTTTTTCTTTAATATTAATATTATATTTTTTATAAATTTTCTCCTTAATACATTTAATATTATCAACATAATTAATTGATGATAAACTCAACTATTTTTATTTATTCACAATTAAAAAATAACTATTATCAACAGCAACTAATATTATTTCATTTTTTGTAATTATTTACTCACCTTGATAAGTATTATATCATAAAACTAAGTTCAGTAATCATCTTTCCCCCTATATCTTCTTCTTGGCATCATCTTAGCTGGTATAACATTTGACATAGCTTGAGCCATTGATCTTTTACCAGCATTCATAATACTAGATTCAAATTTTGAAAATTTACTATTCTTTTTATCTTCTAAATTTTTGCTCATAGAAGAATTATACATATAGTCACCAACTAATTTTAAATTACTTCCTATTGTTGAATCACTTTCGTCATTTATTTTAGAACCAAAATTAGAAACAGATTTACCAACTTTTTCTAAGGCTGAATTACCAGCATTTCCTAAGATAGTATGTCCACCTTTAGCAAGTAAGCCAGCTCCCATTAAGCCAGCACCAGCAGTTGCTAGACCAACAGTAGCTCCTGTTTTTCCCATCGCCTGTCCAAAACCCATCATAGCCATTAATTGTTCTCGACCACTATTGGCAGATACATTTCCACCAATAAATTTATTTACTACTTGTGAACCGGTTAGTAAGAAAGAACCACAGCCAATATACATAATAGATTTCATTATTATATCTTTAAAATCATTACTAAAAAATCTTGTACTATTTATTTGATTCATAACTATGGCAGTTAAAGATATAATAAGCATTATAACGGCTCCCTGTAACATTAAGGATACAAGTTGCTGAATAACAGCTGATCGTCTTTCTTTATTGCCAATAGATGTAGCAAATATAATTGGACTTATAACAAATAAAAATAAAAACTCTATTTGTCTTCTAGCTAACATCATACCGCAGAAAAATAAAGAGTATAAAAAGAAACCTCCAACTATTATGGCCATTAACCAATTAATTTTATATTTATAAGCTTTTTTATCGGGTAAAATAAATCTTTTTGATGTTACATATTTGTCATTATACATTTCAGCTCCATCAAATCTTCCATTAGAAACATTTTGTAAAATATTTTCACCTTTAAAATTATCTGATTCTTTATAGCCATCTGAATAGTCTATAAACATTGCTAACATTGAATCAGAAATAGTCATATTATTATTTGTAAAAATAGATGCTGTATATCCAGATAGTTTTATTGAAAAGGTTGCTGCTTGAACGAATATAAAAGCACTCATAATTATAAGCACTCCACACTTAACTATTTCTTTTATAATTCCTTCAGAACTTAATCCTTCATCTGGATCAATTATCTTTTTGGCAAATCTGGTAATAGCAAATAAGCCAAGTAAAGTAACCGATATAGCTATCACACCTTTTTGGAATGTTACAAAATTGTTATCACCTGAAACAGAATTGATTATATCATAAGCATTTAATCCTCTTAAAATGTCAAATAAAGAGTCAATAAGTTCGTAAATTAAATGTATTAATGCCCAGCCAACAGTTCTTAATAAATCTAACGCTTTTAATAGCACTATTAATCACCTCTGCTTAGAATAAATCTATTATTAAATTAACAATTGATATAGCTAAAATAATTCCAACTATACCAAACATTGTTTGAATGATTCTTTGTTTAACATGTGATTTTCTATCAACATCTACAACAGCGTACATAATAAAACCAATTATTAATGATAAACCTGCAGAAGCAATTCCAACTCTTAATGCCCAATTGGAAAAAGTTTGAATAGCATTTAAAATTGAATCAACATTATATGTTCCACCTTCAAGATGTTCAATTTTTAATAAACTTAAATAATTTTTCATATTTCCTCCTATACAATTGCTAATATTTCATCATGTGATAATTTTCTTTTGAAAAAATCAAACATGTTTACATCTAAAACTTCACTTATTCTTCGAAGTAAATCTGAATCTAACATGCAGACATAGCCATTTTCAATATATTTAATTGTTTCTTCATCAGTTTTAACTAGTCGTGCCAATTTTCTTCTAGACATACCCCATGCTTGTCTTTCTTTTTTTATTTTTCTTCCTGCTAAATCGCTTAATAAATTATAAAATAATGTCATATGTTTTTCCTTCTTTCTAAAATATAAAAAGAAAAAGCAAAGAAGTAATAAAAATTATTTCTTTGCTTTTCTCTTTAGAAACTATAGTTCTATTTCGTAATTATCTTCATTTGATTTTTCAGTTTCATTTTCTTTGTTTTTTGATGAAGATAAGAACGTAACTTTTTCAGCAACTACTTGCATATTTTTTTTCTTTTCTCCATCTTTATTCTCATAGGTATTTGTTTGAACTCTTCCTTTGATTCCAACTAGATCACCTTTTTTACAATATTCTGTAACATTCTCAGCTATACCACCCCATAAAACGCAATCAACAAAATCTGTATCATATTCGCCATCAGCATTTTTATAACTTCTTGGTACAGCTAAAGTTATTTGTGATCTTCCCTTTCCTTCTTCAGATTTTTCAATTTCAGGATTTGCAACAATTCTTCCTACTAAAACAATTTGATTCAACATTCTCATTCCTCCTTTTTTAAATCAAATATTTGGTTATTTTTTAATTCAGTTAACCTGCTGAATTTTTTTTGTTTTAAAAATCACCCCCTTCCCTATATTTCTTCGAGTCTTTCTTCTGAATATATTTCATCTGGCATATTTTTAAATTTATTAATATTAGAAAACAAAGCATTTTTAAAATAACCATACTTATTTTTAATTTCATTACCAGACTCATCTTTAAAATCATTAGACTTAATTTTTGAAATAATATAATTTGTAATAATTAATAAGCTTTTATAATCATGTCCTTCTTCTATTAATTGATTAAATAAATCATCAAATAAAAAAGAGCTACTATCATCAAAAGATATATAATCTTTTTTTATAAGCTCTTTAGTTACTATATTATGATTATTAATATCATTAGATATTGTAAGGTCTTGATATTTATCTATTTTATCTTTTTTATTATTATTCTTTGATATATCTATCTTTAATTGTTGCTGATTCACGACCTCTGGTTCAACCGTCGTTCGTTCAACCAGGGGTGGTAAATCGACCACTGGTAAATTTTGCATTTTAATCCATTTTGAGAAGGGTAAATAATAAACCGAGTATTTGTATGTCCAATGTCCTAATTCATTTCTAAGCTTATCTATTTTGATATATTCTGCCTCTTTTAATTTCTTCAAAATTGTCTTAATTGATGCTCTACCTTCACCAGATATAACAGTTAATCCATTAATAGAATAATCCCATTCTTTCGGTAAACTTAGCATTATAGATAATAAGCCTTTAGCTTTTAAAGACAATCTTGAATCTTTTAAATGATAGGTACACATAACTGTATATCCTGTGATTCCAAATATTTCAAAATCTTTAACACTTTTATTCATATATCCCCCTTTCATATTAATTTTCCTATAACAACAATTTGGTAATTTGTATTATACTTACATGTTATTAAAGTTATGGTTGTTTCATCTTTTTCTTTTCTTATTTCAATATTCCCATCTTTTATTTCTTCATAAATATCTATAACTTGATATTTATATGTTTGATTATTATATAAAAGTGTAATTTCATCACCAATAATAAGTTTATCTAAATTTCTAAAATAAGATATTCTAGCATTACCAGAATGACCTGCAATTATAACATTACCGTTTTCTTCATCAGGCATAGAAGATCCATTTAACCATTCAAGATTGTAATTAATATTATTTGAATAACTTGTTGGATTAACTAAACCTCTTTCTAAATTTATCTTAGGTATTTTTAAAACAGCTATATAATTTATTTTTTCTTGATAATCTTCAATAATTTGTTCTTCGTTAAAATTATTACTAACTTTTTCTTTTAAAGAATTTTTTTCAAATTCACTATAAAAGTTATCTAATGCTTGTTGTTCTTGTTTTTTTATTTTTTTATTTGATAAATAATCATAAGATATAAGACCAATTCCTACAAGCATAATAAAAGAGCCAATTATAATAAACCAGCTCTTATTTTTTACTTTTCTTTGTTCCATATAAAATCACGCCAATACCAAATAAAACTAAAGCTATGCCATTTATTAATATTTCTTTTAAATCACTAGCTTCTGTATCAGGAACTTTTATAATTTGTTTATCTTTCATTATAGACTTAACAACTTCACCGTTTTCTTTTATTTCAAAACTCATTTTTTCAGGATTTATTTCATATCCTTCAGGTGCTTCTTTTTCTAAAATATAATATTTACCTTGTGGAAGTCTATCTATTTTAATCTTACCTTCAGAATCTGTTCTACCACTAAATATTAATTCATCAGCTTCTGTATAGATTTCAATTAAAGTATTAGGTAGAGGTTCTTCTGTTGAAAAGTCAATTTTACTAAATTCTAAAGTTCCTGTTTTTACGACATTTAATAATGAATTTGAGTATACAACTGTAGGTGTGTATTGATCTTTATATAATAGTTCAACTTCATATTTATTTTCATCTAAAATATAATTATCTAAAGTTTCTAATTCTTTAACATAATATTTACCTAAATATAAATCTTTAAATGTTATTCTGCCTTCAATATCAGTAATACCTTCCCCAATTAAAGAATCCTTTGTATAAATAATATTATTATTTAAAAAAATATCTTCTAAAGCATATAATCCAAATTTAACTCCTTTAAGTGGTGCATTATTAAATTCAAAACCATCATCTGTAATTGTCGCAACTTCTCCAACTTTCTCAATTTGAATTTCACCCTTTACTCTAGTGTTTTCAAAATCAGTATCAAAGATTATTCCGTATTCAGAATCAGTTCTCAAATTAGATTTTTCATCAATTGTAAATTCATGAGATTCATTATTCCAAAGATATCCATCTATTGCTTGATTAACTTCTTCTAATCTATATGTTCCAATTATTAATGGATAAGCTGTTGTAAATTCTCCATTAGAATCAGTTTCCCAAACGCAAACTTCTTTCATTGTTGGATATGTTATTTTTTGACATACATATTCATTTTTATTAACATCAAATATCTTAAACTTAATATTTGCTCTTTTTATTACTTCTTTTGTTTCGGCATCTATTTTTACTACTCTTAATTTAGTAGTTATAGGTGCATTTGAAATGACTTTTTTAATATCATCTAATTGCTCTTTTACTTCTATATTAAAATCATTTATTTTTTCATATCCAGGTGTTGTTGTTAATTGCCTTACTGTATATGTTCCATAAGGTAAAGTAAATTTAAATACACCTTGAATATTAGTAGTTAATTCATTTACTAAATTATTATTTGAATCATATATACCAAATTTGACTCCTATTTCTGGAACCATAATCATAGTTTCATTTGATGCTAGTACCTTTGTATATTCATATGTATTAGTAATAACTTTTTCTTGTGATTTAACTTTATAATTATTACATGTATTTTCTTCAGTAACATTTATAATATAACTTTCAGAATCTATATTGTAACCATTTGAAGCTTTAACCTCTTTTACAACATATTTACCTGTACCTGGTAAATAATTAGAAATTGCTTTACCATTATCATCAGTAGTCATTGATCCAACCTTATTACCACTTGCATCATATATTTCATATATAGCTCCTTCTAAAGTAGCTTCGCCCTGAGCAGTATTTTGATCATAATCAACTTTTTTAAGTTCTATTTTAGCTTTTCTATTTTCTTTAACATCAATATGAACAGGAATATTATCTTTGGTATTTTCTTCAGTTAAAATAATTTCATATTTTGTTTTATCTAATAAATAATTATTACTTGCCTTTATTTCTTGAACATAATATTTACCTAAACTTGGTAAGTAATCTGACGTAGCTTCACCATTTACATTTGTAGTTATTTCAGTTATTTTATTTCCTTGTTCATCATATATTCCATATATAGCTCCTTCTAAAGATGCATCTAATGGAACATTACCACATGAATCATTTTTAGTTATTGATATTCTTCCACCAATTACATTTATATTAAGATTAAAAATTGTTGGATCAAATTTTCCAACTCTAAATACACTTTGTGAATGACTACTAATATAAACTATTGGTGGCAATTCATATTTTGTTGTATTCATCTCTAAAGACATATTTCCAGCACCTACATTATTAGCTGTAATAAATAAACTATTACCATTAATTGATGAAGTTACATTTGATGATACTGATACTCTATATTTATTTAAAACACCATTTGTGTCGTTTAACTCTATTGTGCTTCCAATTGGCATAGTAATATTATTATTTATATTTGGTTTAACATAATGAGTATCAACTAAACTATTAAGTTCTGCCATTTCATTTTCAAAATATGGTACTCTATTTCCATTTAAATAATCTGTAAAATAAATATCATCATTTGGATTAGTTATACGCCATATCATTACTTGTGTAATAGCATACCATTTTGGATCATTATGATTATATCCATTCTCATTATATTGATATCCATAATATGCCAATAACGAAATTCTTTTCCATTGTTCTTGACTTAAACCTAGAATATTAGCATAATCTGATCTAATTATGTTGTAATAAGGTAAATTATTGTCTATATCAGCAAAAGGCTCTAAACAATATACGAATTGATTATCTTCACTTCTTCTTAAAAAAACACTTTGTATATATCTCATAGAACCATCAGGTCTATTCATTCTAACATATACTCCATCAACATATTCACTTATCCAAATAGCTTGACCAGTATATTCTTCTGCTTTAACTTCTTTAGTAGTAAATATTGTCAATAAAAAAAGCATGCTAATCAAAGCACACTTAATTATTTTTGATTTCATAAAATCATCCTTTCTACACAAAAAAAGCACTAAATAATTAGTGCAATTTTATAACTTAATATGTTACTTCTAACATATCTCCTAGGTAATCTCCTGAATAACTATTAATATTAGAGCAAGAAAAACTAAAATAATCTTTTGTATTATATCCTGCATCTATACACGCTTGATGAGTAGCCTCAAATGTGCCATAGTCTTCAATTTTAAAATCTACTCTTGCCCAAGTCCACATTGGTGAATGATAATACTCGTATTCTGTAATACCAAGTTCATCCCATATATTATTTTGTTGGACTACAGGTTGAGGTTGCGGCTCAGGTTGTGATACTTGAACTGGTTCAAGCTGGACAACTTGAGTTTGTGGTTGTTCCACGGCTGGGGCAACATAAACTGGTTCTTCTTGTTGTTGATTAGTAGTTAAATTTTCATCTTTGTTCTCATCATTAGCATTATTACTGTTATCATCTTTATTAATATCATCTTTAACTTCAGCAGCATCGGACTCTAGTTCGTCTTTCTTATTTTTCTTTTCGTTTGATTTATTAACTTTTGTTTCAACTTTTGGTTCATTAGTTTTTTTATTATTCTTATTATTATTCTTTTTAGGTAAAAAAACAAATAACAAAATAGTGATAAAAATTAATACTAACACCAAAATAGAAATAATCCATTTTTTCATTGCACACCACCTCTTACAATTATTATATCAAAAAATAACGTAATTTTTAAATCATTTGAACCACCACCCTTATTTTGTAATAAGTAAAATTTTTATATACTCATCTCTCTATTTGTCTACCATAAGCGGGCAATCCTGCGGTACCTCATGATAAAATTCTTTTTCTATACACTTTGTTTGAGTTGGTTCAATTACTTGTTCACATATTTGTCTTTTAGGACAATTATTACCATTATTAAACATATTAATCCCCCTATCTAGTTTATCTTATGAATAAACTAGAAATTGGCATGTGCTTATAACATAGGATAATTTTGAATAATTAAAATAATAATGTATAATTAAATTAGTTATATGATTGATTGGTGAAAACGTTATGAACAAGTTTGATGAATTTGATGAGTTAGATGAATATGAAGTTGAAAAAATAAAAAGCAATAACATTGCTATAACTGTAATAGCTATTTGTTTTGTTATTGTTGTATTTTGTATTGCTGGTATTCTTTTTATTAAAGAAGCTAAAAAGAAGTTATCACTGCATACATACTATGTTTTAGATATTGATAAAAATAATAAACAAAACATAATATCTTTACTTGAAGAGGAAGATATTAAATACTGTGTTTCAATAACTAAAATTGAGTTATATCATTCAGTACATAATGCATTTGGACACATTTATTGTAGAAATGAGGAAACAATAGATATATCTTTTAATGATGATAGTGATTTAGTAAAATATATTCATAAAAATAGTTATGTTGAAAAAAGGTAATTATATAATGTTTTATTAGTTATATGGAGGTTTTATGAAAAAGAAAAATTATTTTAAATTAATAGTTACTATTATTCTCTTTATACTATTAATAGTTTTTACATTTTATTATGGTTATAGAATAACAAAAGATGAAATTTATCGTCCTATACCAACACTAAAAAAGATTTATATTGTGTTTCTTAACTATTTACCTTTTATTTTATATTTATTATTTGCAATTATTGCTTATACTAAAAAATACAATGAAACATGGATTGTATTAGTACTTAGTTTACCATTTTTATTTATATATTCTATTGTAATTGGTTTTAAAACTATTTCTTACACTGATACTTACTCCATAATTAATCCAAAATACTACTCTAAATATATTAATAATCGCTCATTCTATAATAATTTTCCTAAAAGAATACCGCAAAACGCTAAAGAGTCATATTTTTATGATAATGGTGTTGATACTACTATTTTATATTACATAGATAACAACATATCAGAAAGCAAAATAAATAAAAAATATAGTAAAAAGGCATTGTGGATTGGATATTTAGATGATAAAGACACAAGTAAATGTTTACAATATGAACCATTTAGCAATACACCAATAGATGATATAGAAAAACAAAAGGATTTCAAAATTTATTTAATAGAATGTGACTGTAATGATGAATTTTTAGGTGATAAAAAAATGAATTATTGTAATCATGGTCACTATGTATTTATAGCTTATAACAATAAGACACATGAAATAATATACAAAAGGCATGTAATATGATAAAAAGGAGGAATAATATGAAAAAGAAAATTGTTATATATATTTCTATATTAATTTTGATATTCTTAACATGTATATTTTTATTATCAGTAAAAAAAGAAAACAAAACTAATAGATATGATGAAATAAAAAAAGATATAAATAAAGAATTAGAAAGATATTTATATGTTGTTCAACCAAAATGTCAACAAGGATCAGAAACGACTGTAACACACAAAAAATTAGTTTATAATGCTGGATTTGATAAAGAAAAACTACTTGATGTAGATAAAAAATCCTATTGTATGGTATACGTTCCTGTTAAATGTGTTGAAGAGGGAAAACTAGAATGGAAAATATACCTTAGTTGTAATGATTATAAAGATAAAGGATTTGTTAAATGGGATAATCCATTTCCAAGTAAAGAAAATAATTAATTAAAACTCCCAACAATTGTTGGGAGTATTTTTTAATGGTTAATATAAAACGAGAATACTTATTATTTATCTTTAAATTATTAATTAGTTAATCACATAAATTATATGTTAAACCTTTATCTAAACATGTAAATATTTATTTAACATTTTGAAATAAATTCTTTAAATAATTTATCAGGAAATTCATCATCTAACATTAATTCTGGATGCCATTTTATTCCTATAATAAACTTTTTATTATCTAATTCAAAGCTTTCAACTAACCCATCATATGATAAGGAAGATATTTTAGCATATTTCTCAACATTTTTTACAGGTGCTATCATGCTATGAATACTATTTACATTATATTCTTCTTTCCCAATCAATTTATATAATATAGTATCAGTATTAATTGTTATTTTATGTCTATACTCTACATCATATATATCATGACTTTTGGTTTTATCCTCTATTACATCTGTTCCTAATGCTCTTAATATATTGTTAAATCCAGCACAAATACCTATAAGTGGCTTATCTAAAGCTATAATCCTTTTAGCCATTTCTATTTCATAATTTGAACTATATAAACCACCTTGTAATATAAAACCATCGCATAAATCAATTTGTCTATATAGTTCTTTTTTAGCACTATCACTTAATATAGTATTATCTTTAATATCATTATCATTAAACTTTAAAGTTTCTTCTGTGGGTAGTAGCACTATTGCTGTACCACCATTTTTAACTATTAAGTATCTTATCTCATCAACTTCATCAATCCTATGCCAAATATCTTTTCCATATTGTGGTTGAACTTTGCCAATAATTCCTATAAGTGGTTTTTTCATACATACCATGCTCCTTTATAATTATAATAGTATAAAAATACGGTTAAAAACTATTTATTACTCATCAATATTAATTTTTACTATCAAATATTTGCTAATTTGCTTTTTTCTTTATAAATCCCTCATCAATTATATTTGGATTCTTTTCCAATAAAAAATTACTAATGTCATAAAAATCTTCATTTATTAATGCTGTTGAATATGTAATAATTTCATAATCATTATCATTTGTAACTATATGTAAATATTCAAAATATGAATTTTCACCATTATGCATCAACGAACCACTTATTTTCCTTGTTTTATATATACGCCTTATATCACTATAACTAAAACAATTAATTACTCCATTAACTTCTAAAATTATATAATTATCTGTTAAAAAATAATTTCGATCATTACAGAATAGAATATTTCCTATATCATTAATAAGGCCACTATTTACTAAATAATTTTTTATTTTTTTAAAAGTTTTATAAACATATATTTTTTCGATTACTATTCCGATGCTTATTATAATAATTATTATTTGAAATATAATGTTTGGAATTAAATTTAATAATAATGAGTCAAATAATCCAAGCATAAAGGCATAAACAAATACATCATACCATTTTTCTTTAATATATATATCAATTGTTTTATGCTTTGATTTGTTTATAACTCTTTTAAATCTATCCATAATGTCTCCTTAATAATTTTCAATTTCATTATATAATAAAAAGGATAAATTTCAAATATGTTTATATAATATATTCTTATAATGAGTTAAATACAATGTCTAGTATTATTTATTAAATTTACATGACTCATCTATATGTAATGGTTCATCTAAATGAACTTCAATATATACATCATAAGCACCAACATAATATATTGAACTATTGTCTATATTATCCATTATTCTTTCAGAATATGTTTCATCTGTAGTACTGTAAAGATATGCTTCTTCATCACCTTCATTATATCTAAAAGCCCATTCTTTGGTTCTTTTACCATTTTTATATTTTACTTCTATTGGTTTAACACATTCCTTATTACTTATTCTTTTTTTTATTGTTGCACTTTTCATATATACTTTATATACTTTTTTATTTTTTATCACATCTATTTTTTCACCAAAAACTGTAATAGATTCAATTTCTGACTGCTCATATCTTTTTTTTGTTAAAAAGAAAATTAGAATGTTTATTACAATTATTGTTATGCTAATCATAATAAATATTTTATACTTTCTTTTTACTAATACATTCTTTTTTTCTGTAGTTGTAATAACATTTAATATATTATTATCAGATTCTTCTTTATAGTTTTCTTTAGTTATTTTTTCTCCACTTATTAATTCATTTATAGATATATTAAATATTTCACAAATAGATTTAAATAGTGATATATCTGGTAAACATCGACCATTTTCCCAATGTGAAACAGCTCTATCAGTTACATTTAACATATCTGCTAACTCTTGTTGAGTCATATTTTTTTCTTTACGTAATTTAGCTATAAATTTTCCAATCTTTTCTTGATTCATTATCTCCACCTCTACAAGTAATTATAATACAGATAAATATTATTTGCACCACAGCAGATGTAGAGTGGAAATTATAACAAAAAAACAGAATATATATCCTGTTTTTTAATAATTAATATTTCACTCTTAACATATCTCCTAAATAATCACCTGAATAACTGTTAATATTGGTACAAGCATAACTAGTTATATCTTCTAATCTTTCTCCAGCATCAATACAAGCTTGATGTGTTGCCGCAAAACTACCATATGTTTCTATGGCATAATCTACTCTTGCCCAAGACCACATCGGTGAATGATAGTATTCATATTCTGTAATACCAAGATTATCCCATGGTTTAGGTTCAGGAGCTGTTTGAGGTTCTAAAACAACAGGTTGTTGTTCAGGTTGTGATACTTGAACTGGTTCAGGCTGTACAACTTGAGTTTGTGGTTGTTCTACTACTGGAGCAACACTCACTGGTTCTTCTTGTTGTTGATTAGTAGTTAAATTTTCATCTTTGTTCTCATCATTAGCATTATTACTGTTATCATCTTTATTAATATCATCTTTAACTTCAACAGTTTTAGATTCTTGTTCATTTTTCTTTTTATTTGATTTATTAACTTTCGTTTCAACTTTTGGTTCATTAGTTTTTTTATTTTTCTTATTATTATTCTTTTTAGGTAAAAAAACAAATAACAAAATAGTGCTAAAAATTAATACTAACACAAAAAAAGAAATAAGCCATTTTTTCATTTTTTCACCTCTTACAGTTATTGCACAAAAAGACATCATCTTTTTATTTTTAATATCGTTAATAATTAACTATAAACTTTTATGTGTTTCAAATTCATTATCAATTTGATTATTTGTTAAAGATAGATCAATTACACTATTTAACACTTCAAACATATTTTCTTTACTTAAATTACCATTTTCTTTAAGTTTTAAAAAGATATCAGAAATAGTCTCTTTATATCTATCAACAAGACTATATATTAAGGATATTTTATCTTCTTTATAGATATTAGCAAAATCTTTAGAAGATATTCCATAGTATGAAGCTAATGTATGAAATGCTATATAACTTTTATCATTATCAGAAAGTGTATCTTTTAATTTCATAGTATCAATATAGTATATTGGTAAATTAGTGTTTTTAGAAAGCAGTAAGGTATCTTGATAATCAATATTTAAATCATTTTCACCTAAACCAATAACTACAATACCACATGGTTTAGAATTAACTGTTACTTCATTATAACAACTAGATGAAAATATATCTTCTTTTTTTTCGGTAGATCTTAAGATACCTATTTTTTCTAAAACTTCTGGCGTTGCTATTTGAGTACCCTTTTCAGAATTAATAGCACCACTTCCAAATACATTGGAACATAAGTCATAAGCACTTGCTAATATTATTTCAGAACTATTTGGATATATAAAACCTATTTTTCTAGTTTTACTACCATATGTAGCAATAAAATTAGAACTAATCATACTACATGATGATTGTTCTTTTCTATTTAATAATCTATTAGCTTGAGATACTAAATCATCACCAGAAATATTAGAAAATAATAACCTAAAATTAGTATCATTAGTAATAGAATTAGATATAGAAGATTCCCAGATATTTTTAATAATTTCACTATATTTATTATTATTTTTTTTAATACTTAATCCCCTATTTAGTTTAACACAATCAACTAATATATCACTTATTTGATTAGAATCTATATATTTTCTATATTCAGTATTAGATATTAATGATTTTAAAGATTCTATTTCTAAGTATAATCCTTCTTTGGATGATAAATTAGTATATTTATTATCCAAAAAATCAACATTTTTAAGATTACTAACAACACTATTATACATAGTTAAAACATAATTATATTGATTTACTATATCATTACTATCAAGTGAAAAAGAATCAATAATTCCTTCTACATTATATAATTCAGGACAAGATGCAATTATTTCACTTTCAAAGCCATATTTAAATTTGATCATTCCTATTAGGGCAACTAATCTATCATAAAAAGGGTTCAAATTTGTTTCATCACTTTTATTTATTTCTCTTCCAAGAGCATAAAGATATTTCATTTCCGTTTCATATCCATCTTTATATGAATATGCCTCTGAATCAAATTTATCAATTATGTTTAATAACTCTTCTTTTGTCATGAAACCACACCTTCTATTTATACGTCCTTACTATATTAATTATAACATATAAATAATTAAGTATAGTATTATTATTTGATAATTTACTATTTTTTTAGTATAATTAAATATATGAAATATATAGTGTTAGGAATGATTAGAGTATATCAACTTACTCCTGGTCCATGGCATAAAATGTGTAGACATGTTCCAACTTGTTCTAATTATGCTATTGAAGCTATAATAGAGTATGGACTATTAAAAGGAATGTGGATGTCTCTAAAAAGAATATTAAGATGTAATCCATGGGGAACTCAAGGATATGATCCTGTTATTAAGAGGTGTAATAATGAAGAAAATAAAAATACTTAGTATGTTACTGTTAATACCAATATTATTAACAGGTTGTTTTAAAGATAAAAATATGGAAGATATAACTATTTATACAACATCTTATCCAATTGAATACGTAACTAAAAGATTATATGAAGATCATAGTACAATTAAGAGTGTCTACCCTACTGGTATACATGAAGGTTATAAGGTAAGCGATAAATTACTTAAAGACTATTCTAAAGGTGATTTATTTATCTTTAATAGTTTAAATGAATATTATGAACTTGATCAAGATGGTAATTTAGTTTTAAATAATAATTTACCAACATTAGTAAATGAAAAAACATATGCCTATAAGATGTTAATTGAAAATAAAAATTTAAAAATAATTGATGTTGCTGCTTCTATTGATTTTGATAATAGTGTATATGAATTATGGTTAGATCCAATTAAATTATTAACTGTTGCTAATAATATTAAAAAAGGTTTTAATGAATATACATCTAGTACTTATTTAGTAAAAGAAATAGATGAAAATTATCAAAAATTAAAAGAAGAACTTCTAAAATTAGATGCTGATTATCGTGAAGTAGCAAATAGAGCATCACATAATACTATTGTTGTTGGTGATGATTTATATAAATATTTAACTAAATATAATATTAATGTTATATCACTTGTTGAAAATGATAATTTAACACAAAAAACAATTAAAAGTGTTACAGATTTAATTGAAGCTGGTGAAGTTAAATATATTTACACTACTAAAGGAAAAGCAACTAATGCAACTATTAATGAAATATTAGAAAATTATGCTGACTATGAAATAGAAGTTATTGAACTTGATAATTTAAATATTATATCTGAAGATGATAGAAAAAATGATAGAGATTATTTTACAATTATGTATGATAATTTAGACAAAATAAAAGAGGAACTATATAAATAGTTCCTTTTTTAATTAAAATGGCGGAGCAGGAGAGATTTGAACTCTCGCACCAGTTGCCCGGTCTACACCCTTAGCAGGGGCGCCTCTTCAGCCTCTTGAGTACTACTCCAATCAACTTACTAGTTAATTTTAGCACATTTTAATTTTTATTTCAACTAAATTAGTTTACTTTTTAATTTTTCTAATATTTTCTTTTCTTTACGAGATACTTGAACTTGTGAAATACCCATTAAATTAGCTACTTCCTGCTGACTTAAATCATTTTTATAACGGTTATTTATTATTTCATATTCTTCGGGATTTAGTCTTTCTATTTCACTATTTAAAGCCATATTTTCAATTACTTCATCATCATACCCTATTTGTCTATCGTCAATATCTAATAAGGCTGCTGATGCGGTTATAGCATCTATTACGAGTTCTTCATCTATTTCTAAATATTCAGCTACTTCTTTTGTTGATGGTTCATGCATTAATTTTTGAGATAGTAAAGCCATTACTTTAGTTATTTTTAAATATAGAGTATTGGTTTTTTTATTTATTTTAATGTTTTTATCATAATTTACTAATTTATACATTTCCCCATAGATATATGGATAAGCATACGTAGTAAATTTAGTATCTTTGGTAGAGTCATAATTATTATATGCTTCAATAAGACCAATATAACCTGCTTGAAATAAATCATCTTTATCTTTGTAAAATCTAAATGACTTATAAATAATACTATTTATTAAATTATCATAAGTTATATCTACCCCATCCATTTTATCACCTTCATAGCATTTATTTCATCATTTACTAAAGGTATATAACTAAGTATTTGCGATTTTTTAATATCTTTTTCAATATTAATATTTAAACCACATAAAAAGCTAGTACCAGCATATTTTCTAATATATAAATAATTATTAAACAGGCCAGCTATACCATCTAAATCTATTTCTTTTAAATCCTTAACATTTATTACTAAATTCGTAATGCCATATTCTTTTACTAAATTAGTTACTTTCTTTTTTAAGATTTCACTTGTTTTAGTATTTAGTTTACCCTTTAGTCTAACAAAGAATATACCACGCCTAAATTCCGTAATAACGGTTAACATTTTATCACCCAATATTACTTTAACATAATAAAAAATAATATGTTGCTATTCGACAAAAGAAGATAAAAAAAACAAAACTATATAGTTTTGCTTTTTAACTTATTTTCTTCTCCTTCTTAATATCCATTAAATCATTAAATCCAGTTTTAACTATGTTAAGAAGTTCTGTTTTATCTAACTCAATTTTAATTTCATCCATTATTTCTTCATATTTATTTAATAATTGTTTATTAGCAGCACTTAATGATTCTTCACTATTTGTAATACGATCAACACTCTTTAAATAAGTTACTAAAGTTTCTCCATAATTTTTAACTAAATCGCAAAGTGCTAACCAATTATTTAAGAATTCAATTTCTGATGCAGATAAACTATCATATGCCTTTATTCTTTTCTTTAATTCCTTACCCTTTAAGTGAGCACCCTTTAATCGATCAAATTGATTTTTAATATCATAAGAATCATCTTTCTTCTTAGAAAAAAGTAATAATTCAATTTTAGTAAATTTTAAATCATCGATTCTAACGCTTAAAGATTCTTCTAATTCAGTAACTTTTTTTTCATCAAAATCATTTGAATTTTTTTCTTTTAAGAATGTAATATTTTCTTTTGGACTAGTAATCTTTTTATTTTTATTTTTACTTAAAGAAAGTGGTTTTTTTTCTACTTCTCTTAATTTTGTTTCCAGTTCAAACAACTTAGTATATAAATCTTTATTTTCTTTTAGCCATTCCTCATATTGATTACGATAGTAATTTGGAGCTAATTTTTCTTTATTTACTTCAACATCTTTATAATATACTATAGGAATAGCAAATCCTGATACATAATTGCATAATTTGCCATTACCACTTCTTGGCAAATCTATATTTTTATCAAAGTAGCCATTACTTTCTAATAAACCATTCCTTAAACTATAATATAATTGACTAAATTCAAAATGTAATTCTTGATAATAATCATTATATTTAGAAGCATTTTTAATTAATTGTGTTTTTTCTTCATTTGATTTTGCTTCAGATACTTCTTTTTTATCTTGATCAATAATATTTGATATTAAAAAAACAGTATCGCAATAATTACATTTTGCTTCTTTTTGATTAATTTTTATTTGTACGGTTCCTTCACAACATGGACATTTTATCTCTGTTAATTCCATATATACCTCCATAACCCCTTAAAAATATCTAATTTATAATTGAGTCTTTTCCAATTTTAAATCCGCCCCATAATGGGTCGTATTTAAATATAATTGAATAATTACGCCCAGGTACAACATTAATTGTAACTTCTTTTTCACGACGGCACCATACTTTATATTTAATAACTGCCATGCCTGGAGATAGATTAAATCCTACTACATCTCCTGCCCCTATTTTAGTTTCTACACCATTAATATTAACTGTAATATTAATAGCAGCTCCCATAAGTTTTCCTGGACGAGAAATAATTAAATTATTACTAACTGTTGTTGGAGTTTGAGCTAAACCACAATTATTACAAAATTGAGCCCCATCTTCAACATAATTACCACATTTTGGACAATACATTAAATCACCTACTTAATAATATTTATTCTTGTCTTAACTCTATCTATACCTAAGATATTTATTATCTCATATAAATCAGGAGTTTGACTTTTTGTTGTTAAAGCAACACGAATAATTGTTGCAATATCAGAAACATTTCCTTTATAAGCATCTGGATTTTCTTTATAAGCTTTCATATCTGATGCATAACCAAATTTATCAGCTAATTGTTTAACTTTATTAAACCATGTATCTTTATCATCATTAACATCTAAATATTCATCAACATAAGTTGTTAAGATATTTTTTATTTCAGTTATATCTGTAATCTTTTGCCATTCATAATTTTTTTCAAATTTAGTGAAATATTCTTCAAACATATACCATATTTGATTTTTAATATCACTATAATATACATAGTCTTTACGTGGTTTAGCTTGCTCACGTTCAATATTAAATACACGTTTAGCATATTCTTCATTGTTTAGCAATATTTCATTAAATTCTTTATCAAAAGTAGCAGTCCATTTAACTAATGAATCATATACTTCATCTTTAGATAAACGTGAAATATAATTTTTAGAAATATTAAATAATTTTTCAACATCAAATAAAGCACCTGATGAAGAAATCTTTTTAAAATCAAATTTAAAATCTTCTAATTTTCCATCTGGATTTTTTAAATACCACTCTTCAAAATTAGAGTTAGCTACTGTCATTAAGTATAATTTAACAGCTTCAATTGGAATACCAAGTTCATTATAATAACTAACTGCTGCTTCGGGATCTTTTCTTTTAGATAGTTTTCTTTTCTTACCATCTTCTTCTTTCATAATTGGTGATAAGTGAGCATATTTAGGTGGTTCAAAACCTAATGTTTCAAATAATTGAACATGTAAAGGTAGTGAACTAACCCATTCATCTCCTCTTATAACATGTGTTGTACGCATTAAATGATCATCAATAGCATGAGCAAAATGATAAGTTGGAAGTCCATCACTTTTAATAATTACAATATCCATATCATTTTCTGGGAACTCTAATGTTCCTTTTACTAAGTCATTAATTTTAATCTTAGTATCATAATCACCATGTGATTTAAAACGAATGATATATGGTTTTCCGGCTTCTACCATTTCTTTTATTTCATCATTTGTTAAACGACGGCATTTAGCAAAACGACCATAGTAACCAATTCTTACTTTTCTTTTTTCTTGAATCATTCTTGTTTCTTCAATTTCTTCTGGTGAACAGAAACATGGATAAGCTAGTCCTTCTTCAATTAGATGTTTAGCATAAGTACGATAGATATTTTTTCTTTTACTTTGAGTATATGGACCATATTCTCCTTTTTCTTCAGTTTCTGATACAACACCTTCATCAATATCAATATTAAAATAATTAAGGTCATCTATAATACCTTGAACACCATTTTCTACTTCTCTTTTTTGATCAGTATCTTCTATTCTTAAATAGAATACTCCATTAGTATCTTTGGCAGCCTTATTTTCAATAAATGAAGCTAGTAAAGAACCCATATGAACAAACCCTGTTGGTGATGGAGCAAAACGAGTTACAATTCCCTCAACATTTCTTGGTTTATATAATTTTTCATAATAATCTATATTTGAATCTACATCAGGAATAAGTAGATCAGCTAATTCTTTATTTGTCATATTACACCTCTTTATAAGTTTATCATAAAAACCCTTTTTATTCAACAAAAAAAGCCGCTTAGGCAGCTTTTGCTCTTACTTTTGGTTCATAGTCTTCTTCAACCATTTTCATAACTTTTAAATCGTTATAATCTTTTTTAGCATCATCTAAAACAGAATCAAGACTTTCAACATGTTCTCTTGTAAATGCTTCCATGTTTTCTGGAACCATAGCAATCATTTCTCCTAATGTAGAAACAGGCACATAGTTCTTTTCAACAGCTAATTTACCACATGTAAATGAATATTTTACAACATTCTTATATTCATTAGAAATAACCCCATCATTTTTTTCTTTTAAATCACTAACATAATTTAATACATTCATATTTTTTTCAGCATTACTCATAATTATACCTCCAACTCAACCAATTTTCTAAATATTGCATCTGAATCATTTTTGAAATATGATTCTATTAAAAAATCAACCCCAAGTACTTTTGAAAGTAAATTTGCTATTAGTATTTCTTCTTCATAATCCGAAATACCTTCATTACCAACAATTGATGTAGCAATCATTTCTGTTACAGCTTTATTTAAAGCAGATAATTTATCATCTTTATTAAAGCCATAGTATGTATCTTTTGCAGTAGCCATAGCAATAACAGCTTTCATCATCATATTGTCAATGTCATAATCAGAATCTTTTATACGTTTAGCATCAAATGATACCTTATTCTTTTTAGGATCATAAGTAAATGTTCCACGTCTTTCAAAGGTTCCACTTTTTTCAAATGTGACCGTTTTAATCTTTGAACATAATGTATCTAGATTAACATCAGGATATTTCTTATTGAATAAAAGAATTAACTCAAAGATTTTATATTTAAAATCCTTAGTAAAATCTTTATTAGCATTCAAATTTTGTTGTATTTGTTCTAATATATCCATTTGAATCACCTGTATTAATTATAACATAAAAAAAGCAATTTAATACCTCTTTTTTTTATTTTTTTAAATTTTTATGACACTTTTGCAAAGTCATTTTCTAAATCCTTTATAATATAAGGTATTTCACGTGCTCCATTATTTTTATAATCTGTTAATGATAATATTTTTTCTTTATCTTTTGCTTTAAATTTCTTTTTAGAAGTCATTTTATTTACTATTTTAATAATACTATCTTTACTTAAATCGCTAAATTCTAAAACATTAACTCTATTTAATAAACTTTTTGAAAAAGAATTACTATATTTACTCTTTTTATCTATTTTATTAAATCCAACTATATTATTACCATCGTAGCATGATGTCATTATTATAATTGTATTATTAAAATAGATATTTTCACCTTTACTATTTTTAATAATATTATTATCAATTGCTGTATAAAAAAGATTTAATATACTCTCATGGCACTTATCAATTTCATCTAATACGAGTAAAGTAAAAGGATAATCATTAATACTATCTAATATAGCTATATCATTATAACCTGTATAACCGGCTGTTGTTCCAATTAATTTAGATATTGTATGAACTTCCTGATATTCACTCATATCAAGTTTTAATAAATGATAATTCAAACATGATGCTAACTTAGTAGCTGATAAGGTTTTACCTACTCCTGTTTTACCAATAAAAAGATATGCTAAGCAATTATTATTTGTAATGTTATTTTTAAAATTATTTAAAAAATAATTTAAAACATCATCTTGACCTATTATATCTTTTTTTAATTCTTTTAATATTTTATCTTTATTAAATTTATTATTTAATTTATAAATTGGTATATTTACTTTACTAGCTATAACTTCTTCTAAATCTTTATTAGTTATTTCATGTTTAATTGTTTTAGCTAATTTAATTTCTAAATTATTTATTGTCGTCATTAAAGCATATTCTTCTTCTTTATATTTTGCTGCCATATCATAATTATCATTAATAATAGCATCTTTTTTTAATTTAATAACATTATATAATTGCTTATTTAATCTATTAAAATTAGCTAAATTTTTATTTTCCTTAATATTAGTATGAGAACATACTTCATCTAATATATCAATAGTACGATCTGGTTCTTTTCTGGTTTTTAAATATTTAGAACTTAAATCTATTATTCGATCAATTATTTTATCAGGAATAATTACTTTATGATAATCTTCATATATTGGTCTTAAAGTAGTTATAATCTTTTTAATTGTTTCTTTAGTAGGTTCTTCAATCATTACTGTTTGAAAACGTCTATCTAAAGCTTTATCACTTTCCATAAACTTTTTATATTCTACTAATGTAGTAGCACCAATGACTTTAATTCTACCACGGGCTAAAGCTGGTTTAAAGATGTTAGCAGCATCAATAGCCCCCTCAGCACCACCAGCACCCACTAAAGTATGAATTTCATCAATAAATAGAATAATATTGCTATCATTTTCCACTTCTTTAATGATTTTATTAATTTTTTCTTCAAATTCCCCACGATACTTAGTACCAGCTACCAAAGAAGACATATCTATACTTATAATACGTTTATTAATCAATTTTTGTGGTACATCATTTTCTTTAATTAACCGACTTAATTCTTCTACAATAGCAGTTTTACCAACACCCGCTTCACCAATTAATAAAGGATTATTTTTAGTACGTCTAGTTAATATTTCCATAATTCTTTTTATCTCTTTTTCTCGGCCTACTACGGGATCTAAATTACTATTTATAGCTGTTAATTCCTGACCTATATCATCTAAAATGGTCTTTTTCTTTTTACTCTTTTTAACTTGATGAGAAGAAAAATCATTATATAAAGTATCTAAATTAATATTCATACTTAAAAGAATTCTTACTGCTACACCCTCTCCTTCATCTAATAAAGCTTCAAACAAATTATCAATAGTTACACAATCATCATCACCACTTATTAAAATAGCTTTTTCAAGTATTGCTTTAAACATTGGGGTATATAAAACCCATTCACTTTTCTTTTTACCAATACCTATTATTTTTATTATTTCTTTTTTAAAGTTATCATATGTAATATTGTAATTTTTTAAGCGCTTAGAAATATCATTATTACTTTTTAAAATAGCCAATAATAAATGTTCTGAACTAACATAAGGATGATTTAACTCTGACATTTCATTTTTAGCTAATATAATTGTTTTACGGGCTTCTTCAGAAAAATTATTAAACATATTTGCCTCCTTTATATTCTATGTTTATTGTGCCTTTTTTACATACAAAAAATACGCATTTTGATAATGCGTACTTAATTATACATAATTAATGCTGAAAAACAATATATTTGTTCTTCGGAGAATATTGCAGCAGATACTTGATATTTAATATCAAATACTTCAACGTCTTCAATAAACTCATTTATTTTTTGTTCCAAATCAACTTCGGATTCCTCATCAAAAATTTTAACTTTCATCAAATCACCAAAGTCATTTTAACATATTTAATTTAAATATTTTGTCAATTAATATCTTGTTGTACGATCTGAATAGTAAC
Source organism: Bacilli bacterium (assembly GCA_017527675.1). Taxonomy (GTDB): domain Bacteria; phylum Bacillota_I; class Bacilli_A; order RF39; family UBA660; genus RGIG6635. Next base: position 24,143 of record JAFXPU010000022.1, on the reverse strand, counting down.
CACCCTCACCTGGGAAGTTAACATAGTATCTAGGATCAAATGCATAAGCATTAAATGAACCTAAATCAGAATAATCCTGCATCATTAATCCATATGATGTTTGAACATGTAAGTGAGCACCTGTTGAACATGAATCCCAATACTCAGAAGATGGTGAACCACCAACTGTTCCTATTTGTGTATTATATGTAACAGAATCACCAACAGAAACATTAACAGAAGCTAAATGTAAATATCCAGATGTCATAGCCATACCATTTATAATATGTTGAATAAATACCATATTACCACCACATGATTGATGATAGTAAACAGCAGCTACACGTCCATTAGCAATTGAATATACTGGTGCATGATGATTACCACCAATATCCATACCATAATGCCACATTGCATAACCCCATGGATAATACCATCCATAATCAGCAGTTACATAACCATAATCAGTTGGTCTAAATGCTGCTGTTCCTGGAGGTAATTGATCACGAGTACAATAATCAATATCATCATCGTCTGCACAATTAAATTGATTTTGATAAATATCAATATATTCCTCTAAAGCAGCAATTTCATCTTCAATATCAACGTTAGCATCTAATAAATCAGATAAGTTAGCAGATAAACCACTAAGTTCATTTCTCAATTCTTCTTGCTTAGCTGATAAATCAATTTGCCTTTGTGCAAGTTCCTCTTTAGTTTGTTCATTTTTAGTAATTAAATCATTATATTCTTTTATTAAATCCTCATTATATTGACTTAATTGTTCAGCTACAGCTAAACGATAAATAAAATCTGTAAAATCTTTAGATTTAAATAAATATTCCATATAGGCAGCTTCACCAGTTGCTGATAATTGATAATAATTAATGATATTTTTAATCTCTTCATTTTTATCAATAATAGCTTGATTTAATTCAACTATTTCATTATTTAATCTAACAACTTCCTCTTCAATAGCTGCTTTTTCTTCAGTTATTTCCCCAATACGTGTATAAACAGCCGCCATTTCAGCCTCTGTTCTTCTACGTGCATTTTGATTGTTTTCAGCTTCTTGTTTTTTTTCTGCTAATTCATTTTTTAAATCACGTACAGTTTTAGCAGAAACATCAGTATTAGTTGTTACAATATGAATACTAAAAACTATAAAAGCTATTAAAAGGTAATTTAATTTATTTATCTTTTTTAAAAAATTCATATTTACTCCTTCATATATTTCCTTATAGCCTTATAATTTGGACAATACTTGGCAACAAGTGTCCAAAAAGCAGCAGAATGATCAAAATGAATTATATGACTTAATTCATGTATGATAACATAATCAATTACTTCTTCACTAAACTCTATTAATTTTGAATTTAGAGTAATTGAATGATTACATCTATTATAAACACCCCATCTTGTTTTCATAGTTCTTATCTTTAAGATAGGACTTTTTTTAACTTCAGTAAAACGATTATAATTATATATATATCTTTCATCAAAAATACGAATTGTTTCTTCTTTATACCATTTATTTAATTGTTTCATATTTTTAACATAAATAGTATCATTAACAATCTCAACATTATCTTGATTACTAACTTCTATTATATCATACTTCTTACCTAAATAAAAGAAGGAATCGGCTTTATTTATTTGCTTAGTTTGATGTTCTATCATCTTGCTTATAGCATCCTTATTTCTTTCTAATAAGCGCATAATACTTCCTTTAGTTGTAAAATAAGAAGTAGTTACATATATTTTTAAATCAGATTTAACTCTAATATAAGTATTTTTATTATTCTTTCTTGTAATCTCTACATCATATATTTTATTATCTATTTCAAATTTCATATACATCATATTAATTATACCACGTTTAATATTTTTAAAAAATAAGGTATAATTAATTTGGTGATATTATGTTTACATATTCTGATTCTAACAAACGATATCATACATTAGATTACTTTTATAAACATAAATTTGGTTCTAAGGTGTTTAAAGTTAGTTTAAATGGTGGCTTTACTTGTCCAAATAAGGATGGTTCCAAAGGATTAGGAGGCTGTATTTACTGCTCTAAATCAGGTAGTGGTGAATATGGTGGTAAACCAAAAGATGATTTAAAAAAGCAATTTGATGATGTATTAAAAGTTATGTTAAATAAGTGGCCTAAAGCTAAATATATTGCTTATTTTCAAGCCAATACTAATACTTATGCTCCCCTTCCTATTTTAAAAGAAAAATATGAAGAAGTTTTAACATATGATAATGTTATTGGACTTTCTATTGCAACTAGAGCAGATGCTATTACAGATGAATGTTTAGATTACTTAGCTGATTTGAATAAAAGAACTTATCTTACTATTGAACTTGGTCTACAAACTAGTAATGATAAAACAGCTAAATTTATTAACAGAGGTCATGATTTAAAATGCTTTGATGAAATGGTAAAAAAATTAAGAGAAAAAAATATTAATGTTGTTGTTCATATTATAAATGGCTTACCTTATGAAACAAAAGAAGATATGATTAATACCATTAAGCATATTAATAAACTTGATATTCAAGGTGTTAAAATTCACATGTTATCCGTTTTAAAAGATACTAAATTAGCTGAAATATTTACATCTAAACCATTTCACTTACTTACTAAAGATGAATATATTGAAATAGTATGTGAACAATTATGTTATTTACGTTCTGAAATAGTAATAAACAGAATTACAGGTGATCCTAAAGCAGATGATTTAATTGAGCCGGAATGGTTAATTAAAAAAAGAAATATTATAAATGACATTGATAAATATATGGCTAAAAACAATTTATATCAAGGCAAAAAAATAGTGGATTAATATCCACTATTTTTAATCACATTGATAGTTTTGTTGTTCTAACATTGTTTTATAGTAATCATAACTTGTTTCTTGCGTACCCTTTTCTAATTTATTTACTTGTTCTTTATAGATTCTTAAATCCTTTTTATCACAATTAAATCCCTCTTGTATATAATAATCTTACCATGCATTATAATCATCTTCTTTATCATATACATATTCCTCTTTATAATTAATTATTTCAATAACATCATTAGTTATTTCAAAAGTATAAGATACGGTTAAATTGTTACTAACTAAGAAACACTTTTTTGTTTCTTTTTTTACATTATCTTGATTATTATCTTTTTTATCAGTTGATTTATTTTTTCCTTTGCTAGGTTTTAAAGCAATTAAAGTTACTAAGCAAGCTACAATAATTACAACAACTATAATTGCTATTATCTTTTTAGAATACACACCATTTCACTCCACTTCTATCAGTTAAAGTTCCACCATTTGGACAAGAGTAAGTTGTAACATCTGAACAGCAATTATCTCCAACATAATCATAATGAGTTGAACCTGGACAACCAGCATCTGGACCCCAAGATGCGTCATCTCCTCTTACACACATATATCCCTGATCTAAATATCCACCATGACAATCAGCAGTAGCTGAATATGAAATATCATATGTATTATATTTATGCCATTGTGCAGTACAACTTTTAGTTGTTGAAGATGATGCTAAATACTCTAATGAAATTGTATATGCTCTTGTAGATGTATTTGAGTTACCTAAAGAATCTGTTGCTGTAACTGTAATTGAATAAGTTGCTGATTCACTAAGATTTACAGAAGCACTTGTTCTATTTGCTGTAGTATTGCTTGTTTGAACATTATTCTTTTTAACAACTACTTGAACACTTGGTGTGGCTGTATAATTATCAGATATAGATATATTAACAGTCTTAGTTTCATGATATTCACCAGCTGATAAATCAAATGTTATAGTTGGTCCTTCATTATCTAATTTGAAAGCATTTGAACATGTATTAGTTGAATTTCCAAGTCCATCTTCAGCATATACACATAGATAATAATTTCCACTATCAGTATTTTTAGTTATTGTAGCATTATTGCTAAATGAAGTACCAGATGCTGCTGATGCTGTACTTGAAGTTGACCATACATATTTTAAGTTTTTAATTGTACCATTTTTAGCATCTGTAACATTTACAGTTGTTGACTGAGATTTAGCAGCTGTACTATTTCCATTTGTTCCAAAATTAATAGTTGGTCCTTCATTATCTAATTTAAAGACATTTGAACATGTATTAGTTGAATTTCCAAGTCCATCTTCAGCATATATACATAAGTAATAATCACCGCTATGATTATCTTTTGTTAGTACTTCTTTGTTTGTAAATGCAGTACCAGATGCAGCAGATCCTTTACTTGATTTTGACCATACATATTTTAAGTTTTGTAATGTACCAATATGATTATCAGATACTGTTACTTTACTTGATTGTGATTTTGCATATGTATTATTTCCATTTGTACCAAATGTAATATTTGGTCCTGTATTATCCATCTTATATACATTACTTTTAGATGTCTTACAGTTATCTAATTCATCACAAGCAGTAGTTACCAAATAGTAAATTCCAGTTAAACTACTTATAGTAACTGTTTTGGACCCATTACTTATTGATTCACTTGAATCTGTAGGTTTATCACTACTATTATTTGTAAGAATATATTTTGCCCAATCAACAGCAACATTATCTGTTACATCAATATCAACATTAATACTCTTAATCCAATCATGACCATTTGCATCATAAGAAATTGCTGGAGCTTCATTATCAAAATAGAATTTTTGACTTGTTTTAGTTGTACATAATCCTGTTACATCACATGCTGTAGCAATTACATAATACTCACCTGTTACACTATCTTTACTTATTTTTCCACCATTAGCTATTGCTACATTTGGTGTTGTATTAATATCTGTTGTAAAGATATATTTTAAGGTATCTTCATCGATTCCAGTTTCATTATCTTTAGCATTTATTCTTACATTTATATCTCTTACATATCCTACTGTTCCATTTGGTGTATATGTTATTATTGGCAATTGGTTATCATATGTTATTCCTGGTGATATTATCTTTTCATTATTTAGATTTCCTCTGTTATCCTTAATCTTTCCTGTTGGTATTTTGATACTTAATTTACCATTTCCAGTAACATTTGTTAAGGTTAATTCATAATCAACTTTGGTCCCACTTCCAGAAGTTGTTAAACTTTTACCACAATCCACAGGTACACCGTCTAAATATACTATTATATCTTCTGCTGCTAATTCATTTACTACTTCTCCATTATCTTCGGCTTTAAACTTAATTACTACTGTATCATCCTTAGTTGCATAGTAAATACTACTATTAGTATTAGTTTTTCCGGTATATGTTATCTTTGGTCCAGATGTATCTATTGTAGTATTTGTTTGAATATTTGTTATTCTACTTGGATTTAAATCTTCATCTTTCATTGTATCTTTATCAATTACTAAACTTAATTTTCCATCACCATCTAGATTACTTATTTTAAGTTCACAAGTTAAAGGAACAATTCCACTACATGATACAGTTACTACTGCATCATCGATTATTTTTCCCCCTACTTTTACTGTAATATCTTCTGGATCTAAACTTTCTTCTGATATTTTTCGATCACTTTTGATATTTACTGTTACTTCATCTGTATCACTAGCAACTGCTGGTGTACTAGAAACAAATACCCATCTTGGATAATCTGTTGTTATAACTGTATCACATGTCTCTACTCCATTTTCATTATAGGTATATGTTAATTCTTTTCCTTCTTTTCTTATTATTACTGCTGACTCATCTAAAAACTTTTCATTAGTTTTTGGATTTGTTATATTATAATCTAATAATCCTAATTCTTTTAATTTTTCTAAAGTTATTTTTACACATTCATCTTCTTTTGTTGGTAATAGTTTTATATTTTCTTCATCTAATGCCCACTCACGAGCACTTTCTTTTATTGTATTTATTTGTACTTCATAGGCTGATTTTGATGCTTTCTTTGTATAATTTATAAATATTGGAGTTACTATTAAAACTAGTAATAAAAGTATTACTATTACTCCTAATAATTCAGCTAATGTAAATCCTTTTTTATTTTTCATACTATCTCCTACTATAATTATAACAAAATAGAAAAAAAAGATAGAAAATTCTATCTTTTTTAGTCTATAAACTCTTGTTCTAAAGCCTCTAATGGTTCATCCTTTAAATTTTCAAGTTCTAATGTATATTTTGCTTTACGGTACTTCTTAGCACCAGTACCAGCTGGGATTAATTTACCAATAATAACATTTTCTTTTAGACCTTCTAATCTATCAACTTTTCCATGAATAGCTGCATCAGTTAAGATACGAGTTGTTTCTTGGAATGAAGCTGCAGATAAGAATGAATCAGTTTCAAGAGATGCTTTAGTAATACCAAGAAGAACTGGAATACCTTTAGCAGGTACTTTACCTTCAAGAATTAATTCTTGGTTAGTTGAAGTAAATTTATTATAATTTACCATAGTTCCTGGTAAGAAATATGAATCTCCAGAGTTAATAATCTTAATCTTAGAAATCATACGTTTTGCCATAATTTCAACGTGTTTATCAGAAATATCAACACCTTGAGAACGATATACCTTTTGAATTTCAAGTAAGATATAGTTTTGTGCAGTTAATGGGTCAGTAACAGCAAGTAATTCTTTTGGATTAATTGCACCGAATGTAATCTTATCTCCGGCTTTAATGTCTTGACCTTTTTCAACACATAATTTAGCACCATAGTTAGTTGTATATTTCTTAGTTTCAACATCGTTTTTAACATATACAGTAAAGTTACCATTGCCTTCTTCAATCTCTGATACTTGACCATTGATTTCAGAAATACATGCTTTACCTTTTGGATTACGTGATTCAAATAACTCTTGAACACGTGGAAGACCTTGAGTAATATCATCGCCACCGGCAACACCACCAGAGTTGAAGTTACGCATTGTTAACTGAGTACCTGGCTCACCAATTGATTGAGCAGCCATGATACCAACAGTTTCACCCTCTTCAACAATTGTACCTGTTGCAAGGTTACGACCATAACATTTACGGCAAACACCGTGATCTTCACGACAAGTTAAAACTGTTCTAATTGGTACAGCTGTAATACCAGCTTTAATAATTTTATCAGCTAAGTTTTCATTAATGTAAGTATTTCTTTCACAGATAACTTCTTTAGTTTCTGGATCAACTACTTTCTTAGATGTATAACGTCCTAAAATACGATCGTATAATGTTTCAACAACAGTACCATCTTTATCATTAATGAAGGCTTCAACCATAACACCATTTTCAGTACCACAATCGTCAGATTTAACAATGATATCTTGAGCAACATCAACTAAACGACGAGTTAAGTAACCAGCATCGGCTGTTTTTAAGGCTGTATCAACGGCACCTTTACGAGTACCATGTGTTGATAAGAAGAACTCAGAAACAGTGATACCTTCAGAGAATGATGAAATAACTGGTATTTCTTCTGATTGACCATTTGGTTTAGAGAATAATCCACGCATACCAACTAATTGTGTATATGATCCCATATCACCACGAGCTTTTGAATCCATCATGATACAAATTGGGTTATCCATATCATTTTTAACCATAGTTTCAAGTTCAGCAGTAATTTTCTTTTTAGTATCTGACCATATACTAATAACTTTTTGATATCTTTCTTCTTCAGTAATTAAACCACGTTTAAATTGCTTATTAACTTGATCTACTAATTCTTGAGATTCAGCAATAATTTCTGGTTTCTTTTGTGATTCTTTGATGTCGGAAATAGAAATAGAAATACCAGCAATTGTTGAATATTTAAATCCTAAATCTTTTAATTTATCAAGCATAATTGATGTTTCATGTGTTTGATATCTCTTATATATTTGAGCAATTAATTTAGATAATACACTCTTATTGAATGCATGTACTAAAGGCATACCTTTAATTACTTCTGGAATATTTTCTCCACGATTAATGAAGTATTTAGCAGGAGTAATTTTTTCAATGTTTTCTGAAGATGAATCATTAATATATTGGAATGAATCTGGGAAAATTTCATTGAATAAAAGTTTACCTACAGTAGTAACTAAATATTTATCCATATAATTATCAGTAAATAATTTATGAGTAAATGCTTTTACTGGAATAGCAATTCTTGTATGAAGAGTAATTTCTCTTCTTTCATATGCCATTAAAGCTTCATCAGGTGATTTAAATACACGACCTTCACCTGGTTCACCTTCTTTTTCAATTGTAATGTAGTAGTTACCTAATACCATATCTTGTCCTGGTGTAACGATTGGTTTACCATCAGATGGTTTTAGGATATTGTTAGCACCCAACATTAATAATCTTGCTTCTGTTTGAGCTTCAATTGAAAGTGGAACGTGAACAGCCATTTGGTCACCATCGAAGTCAGCATTGAAAGCTGTACAAACAAGTGGATGTAAACGGATTGAACGACCTTCAATTAATTTAGGTTCAAATGCTTGAATACCTAAACGGTGAAGAGTTGGAGCACGGTTTAACATAACTGGATGTTCTTTAATTTTTTCTTCAACAACATCCCAAACACGTGGATCTTGATTTTCAATCATACGTTTAGCAACTTTAATATTGCTTGCAATTTCTTTTTCAACTAAACCATTGATAACATGTGGTTTAAATAACTCTAAAGCCATTTCTTTTGGAATACCACATTCATACATTTTAAGTGATGGTCCAACAACAATAACTGAACGACCAGAATAATCAACACGTTTACCAAGTAAGTTTTGACGGAAACGACCTTGTTTACCTTTTAACATACTAGATAAAGATTTAAGTGGTCTATTACCTGGTCCAGTAATATTACGTCCACGACGACCATTATCAAATAAAGCATCAACGGCTTCTTGTAACATACGTTTTTCATTTTGAATGATAATTGATGGAGCACCAAGTTCCATTAATTTCTTTAAACGATTGTTACGGTTAATAACACGACGGTATAAATCGTTTAAGTCTGATGTAGCAAAACGACCACCATCTAATTGAATCATTGGACGAAGTTCTGGTGGAATAACTGGTAAAGCAGTTAAAATCATCCACTCAGGACGGTTTCCTGATTCTAAGAAAGCATCAAGGATATCCAATCTCTTAATTAAACGAATACGTTTTTGAGAAGAAGAATCTTTGATAGCTTCAATTTCTTCTTTAATTTCTTTAACTTCTTTTTCAAGATCTACTTGTTCAAGTAATTCTTTAATAGCTTCAGCACCCATACCTACACGGAATGTATTACCATATTTTTCATAGTAAGCACGATACTCTTTATCAGAAATTGTTTGTTTCTTTTCAAGTGGAGCTGGACCTGGATCTAATACAACGTATGAAACGAAGTATAAAACCTCTTCCAAATCTCTTGGAGACATGTCAAGAACAAGTCCCATACGAGAAGGTACACCTTTAAAGAACCAAATGTGTGATACTGGAGTTGCAAGTTCAATATGTCCCATACGTTCACGACGTACTTTTGAACGAGTAACCTCAACTCCACAACGATCACAAACGATATTTTTATATCTTAATCTTTTATATTTACCACAAGAACATTCATAGTCTTTAGTTGGACCAAATATTTTCTCACAGTATAAACCATCTCTTTCAGGTTTTAAAGTACGATAATTAATAGTTTCAGCTTTTTTAACTTCACCATAAGACCATTCACGGATTTTTTCAGGTGAGGCAATAGAAATTTTTAATCCTTCAAAATTATTAACGTCCATTAATCCTCATCCCCTTCCATGTCATCTAAGTCAATGTCTTCATCGTCAAGTTCTTCTTCATCATCGAAGTCATCTTCTTCATCATCTAAATCAGTATCTTCAAATTCGTCGTTATATTCTTCATCATCTAAATCATCTTGATACTCTTCAAACATTTCTTCTTTTTCTTCTTCAGCACCAACTAATTGAGAAACAACTTTCTTATCGTCATCTTTTCTATTATCATCATCTACGTTTGCTTCTTCAATTTCTTTTAAGTCAACTAATTGACCATTTTCATTAACAACTTGAATATCAAGTCCTAATGCTTGGAACTCTTTAATTAATACTCTGAAACTTTCTGGTACACCAGATGATGGAATTGGTGTTCCTTTAACTAAGGCTTCATAAACCTTAACACGACCAACAACGTCATCTGATTTAACAGTCATCATTTCTTGAAGAACATGAGCAGCACCATAAGCATATAATGCCCAAACTTCCATTTCTCCAAATCTCTGACCACCAAATTGAGCTTTACCACCAAGTGGTTGTTGAGTAACTAAACTATATGGTCCAGTTGAACGAGCATGTAATTTATCATCAACCATGTGATGTAATTTAATCATATACATAACACCAACAGAAATACGATTATCAAATGGTTCACCTGTACGACCATCATATAAAACAGTCTTACCATCTTCGTCAAGTCCAGCTTCTTTTAAAGCATCAATTATTTCACCACGTTCAGCACCACTAAATACTGGAGTTGCAACATAGCAATTTAATTTTTTAGCAGCAGCACCTAAGTGCATTTCAAGAATCTGTCCAATGTTCATACGAGATGGAACTCCAAGTGGATTTAATAAGATATCAATTGGTGTACCATCAGCCATATATGGCATATCTTCTGATGGTAATACAAGGGAAATAACACCTTTGTTACCATGACGACCAGCCATCTTATCACCAACAGTTATTTTACGTTTTTGAGCTATATAAACACGAATTATTTTAGAAACACCAGCTGGTAGTTCATCTGTATCTTCTTTAGTGAAGATTTTAATATCATGAACAATACCGCCACCACCATGTGGTACACGAAGTGATGTATCTCTAACTTCACGAGTTTTTTCACCAAAAATTGCATGTAATAATTTTTCTTCTGAAGTTAATTCAGCCATACCTTTTGGAGTTACTTTACCAACTAAGATATCATCATCTTTAACTTCAGTACCAATAGCAATAATTCCATTTTCATCTAGGTTCTTACGAGATTCTTCAGAAACATTTGGAATATCTCTTGTGAACTCTTCAGGTCCTAGTTTAGTATCACGACATTCAATTTGATAATCTTGAATGTGAATAGATGTATAAACATCATCACGTACTAATCTTTCATTTAGAATAACAGCATCCTCATAGTTATAACCATTAAAGTTCATGAAAGCAACAGTAACGTTTTTACCTAAGGCCATCTCACCTTTATCAGTTGATGGACCATCAGCAATAATTTGATCTTTTTTAACTTTATCACCAGTTCTAACAATTGGTTTTTGATGATAACATGTACCAGCATTTGAACGATCAAAACCATTTAAGTAGTATGTGTCATCTCCACCTTTTGTTTTAACGATGATTTTTTTAGCATCGGCATAATCAACTACACCATCTGCTTTTGCTATAATAACAGCACCACTATCACGAGCAGAAATTGCTTCAATACCAGTACCAACAATTGGTGCTTCTGGTTGTAATAGAGGGATTGCTTGACGTTGCATGTTAGCACCCATCAAGGCACGTTTACCATCATCATGCTCCAAGAATGGAATACCTGCAGTAGTTACAGATACAACTTGTTGTGATGAAACGTCAATATAATCAACATCTTTAGATGGAATAATTATATTTTCACCACGATAACGAACTGGAACACGATCAGCTTCAAATTCATTATTATCATTTAATTTAACAGTAGCTTGAGAAATATGATAATCAAGTTCTTCATCTGCTGTCATATAAACTATTTCATCAGTTACTTTACCATCTTTAACTTTACAATATGGAGTCATAATGAAACCATAATCATTTACCTTAGCATATGAAGCTAAAGCAGTAATAAGTCCAATGTTTGGTCCTTCTGGAGATTCGATTGGACATAATCTTCCATAGTGAGATGGGTTAACGTCACGTACTTCCATACCAGCACGATCTCTTGATAAACCACCAGGTCCTAAAGAAGATAAACGACGTTTATTAGCTAACTCAGCAACTGGGTTAGTTTGATCCATGAATTGAGATAATTGTGAGCTACCAAAGAATTCTTTAATAGCAGCAGTTAATGGACGTATGTTAATTAATGTTTTTGGAGTTACATCAGCTAACTCTTGAGTTGACATACGATCACGAATAACTCTCTCAATACGTGAAATACCAATTCTAAATTGATTTTGTAATAATTCACCAACTTGTCTAACACGACGATTAGATAAGTGGTCAATTTCATCATAATTACCAATACCATCATGTAAATTTAAATAATAAGATACAGATGCATAAATATCAGAAATAGTTAAACGTTTTAAATCAATTGATTGATCATTACCAATTAAAGTAATAACTTTATCTGGATTAACTTTTGAGTATACCTTACAAGTTTGTACTTTATTGTAAGAATCTAGTTCTTGATTAATTAAAACTTCTTTAACATTATAACCATCAGCAAAAACTGGTTTTAATTTTTCCAATAATTCTTTAGTTACAATATCATCTTTATTAGCTATAACTTCTTTACCAACTTTAATAGTTTCAGCTAATTTACATCCTAGTAAACGATCACAAATATTTAATTTTTTATTAAATTTATAACGTCCTACTTTAGCTAAGTCATATCTAAATGAATCAAAGAATCTAGATATTAATTGGTTCTTAGCAGAATCTAATGTTGATGGTTCACCAGGTCTTAATTTAGAGTGAATATCAATTAATGATTCATCAGTATTTTTATTAGTATCTTTTTCAATTGTTTTTAAGATTAATTCATCTTCTCCGAATAAATCAACAATATCGGCATCAGATGATAAACCAATAGCTCTTAAGAATGTAGTAATTGGAACTTTACGAGTTCTATCAATTCTAACATAAATAACATCACGAGCATCAGTTTCATATTCAAGCCATGTTCCACGAGTTGGAATAACTTGAGAAGTAATAATTAATTTACCATTCTTTTTATCTACTTCACGACCAAAGTATACAGATGGAGAACGAACTAATTGAGAAACAATAACACGTTCAGCACCATTAATAACGAATGTTCCACTTTCTGTCATAATAGGCATATCACCTAAATAGATAGTTTGTTCTTTTACCTCTCCTGTTTCATGATTGAATAATCTAGCAGCTACTTTTAAAGGTGCAGCATATGTTGCATATCTATCCTTGCAACCTTTAATTGAATATCTTGGTTCATCAAAAGAGTATTCACCAAATTCAAGCGTTAAATTTCCAGTAAAGCTCTCTACTGGAAAAATATCATCAAATACTTCTTTGATACCATCTGTTATAAACCATTCATATGACTTCTTTTGAATGTCTAACAAATTTGTCATTTCTATTGCATTTTTAGTTTTTGCATAACTTCTTCTTTCACGGTAATCACCGAATTTCTTAATTGTATAAGCCACTTTTTCACCCCATATACTAATATTTTTTGAAACGCACATATTGGGCAAAACAATATATGCCACCACTATATAATTTTACTCTTTTGCCAATCAATTGTCAACTATATTTGGCAATCAATTACAAAAAATCCTTTATTTTTCTTAATAATTTCTACTTTATAAGAATTTTCTAATTTTTTAGCTATTGTTTTAGCTCCTTGATCCTTATTTACTACAATTATTAAATGTCCAGAATCTAGCATATATTCTTTTGCTCCAAGCAATAATTTATATAATATTTCGTTTCCTACCCTAATAGGTGGATTAGAAATAATGTAGTTGTATTTTTTATTAACATTACTATATAAGTCTGATTCAAATACATTTGCCTCTACATTATTTAATTTAACATTATCTTTAGCTAATTTTAAAGCACGTTTGTTAATATCACACATATCAACATTAGCACCCATCTTAGCTAAATAAATACCAATAGGACCATAACCACAGCCTATATCTAAAACACTTCCCTCAATATGAGGTAGACTTTCAAGAAGAGTTCTAGTACCAAAGTCTAGTCCTTTTTTAGAAAAAACACCATTATCTGTTAATAACTTAAGTTCTATATCATTAACATAACATTTAGTTTCTACTATCTTCGATTCAATATTTTCGTTAGTAAAATAATGAGCCATCTTATCACCCTTTAAAACCACTTAAAGCCCATACATTAAATGTATAGGCTTAAAGTTAATTATAATTTAATTATTTTAATTCGATAGTAGCGCCAGCTTCTTCAAATTTAGCTTTTAATTCATTAGCTTCATCAGCAGAAACTTTTTCTTTAACAACTCCACCGTTATCAGCGATAGCTTTAGCTTCACCTAATCCTAAACCAGTGATTTCTTTAACTAATTTGATAACGTTGATTTTGTTAGCACCAGCGTTAGCTAATACTACATCAACTGTAGATGGAGTAGCATCAGCTGCAACAGCAGCACCAGCAGCAGGAGCAGCAACTGCAACTGCAGATGGATCTACACCAAATTCTTCCTTCATTAAATCTACTACTTCTTTAATTTCTAAAAGAGTCATTTCTTTTAGAGAATCGATAATTTCTTTTGCGCTTAATTTTGCCATTTTATATTCCTCCCTCTTAATTATTTATTTTTATTTTTCTTCTAGATTTTTAGCATGTAAATCTAGGCAAATAGCAAAGTCTCTTGCAACACCCATAAGTCCACTTGCAAACATTGTAAGCAATGTATCTCTTGATGGGATAGATGCTAATTGTTCCAATACATCAAGTGTAGTGATATTACCATCAACAATACCAATTTTCATTTCTAAATTAGTATGAGTTTTAGCAAATTCACTAACTGTTTTAATTGGAGCAATGGAATCTGAACCAAAAGCAACAACTTTTGGACCATTTAATTCATCTTTTAAATCAATATTCATTGTTGTTAATGCACGATTAACTAATGTATTTTTATAAATCTTTAATTCTGAATCAGATTCTCTTAATTTTCTTCTTAATTCAGTCATCTCAGCCACAGTTAAACCATGGTTTTCTAAGAAAATAAATGATTTAGAATCAGCTACATTTTTAGCAATCTCATCAATAACAAGTTGTTTTTGATCTAATATTTTTTGATTAGCCATATATCCTCCTTATCATTTAATACCGTAAAAAAAGTCTCCGCAAGGAGACTTTGGATTCTTAATTACTTAAGTTCCTCGGTAGGATTATTAAGATTGCTCCCCTACTGTCTCCGGTACTTCAAAACATGTTAATTATAACACAATGTTTTCAAATTGTAAATACTAAATACTAAATTCGTTAGCATCAATTTTAATTCCAGGACCCATTGTAGTTGAAATAGATATGTTCTTAACATATTTACCTTTAACTACTGCTGGTTTAGTTTTTAAAATTAATGTAACAAAGGCATTTAAATTTTCTAGTAATTTAGTTTCATCAAATGATACTTTACCAATAATAACAGCAACGTTACCAAATGAATCAGTTCTGTATTCAACACGTCCTTTTTTAACGTCTTCAACAGCTCTTTTAGTATCCATAGTAACTGTACCAGTTTTTGGGTTTGGCATTAATCCTTTTGGACCTAAAACACGTCCAATTTTACCTAAAGCTGGCATCATATCTGGAGTAGCAATCATAGTATCAAAACCGAACCAATTTTCTTTTTCGATTTTTTCAATCATGTCCATATCTCCAACAAAATCTGCACCTGCTTCTTTAGCTGCTTTAGCTTGTTCACCACGAGCAAGTACTAAAACAGTTTTAGTTTTACCAATACCATTTGGTAATACAGTTGCACCTCTTAATTGTTGATCAGCTTTTTTAGTATCAAGATTTAATCTTAAAACTAATTCAACTGATTCATCAAATTTAGCAGTGCTAGTTTCTTTAACTAGTTTTACAGCTTCTTCTTTAGTATATAATTTATTCTTTTCGATTTTTGAAGCTGCTTCTAAATATTTTTTACCTTTCTTCATATAAACCTCCTTGTGTGGTCGTTAGCGGATAAATTCCTCCCACATAGGTAAACCTATGTAATTTTATTTAATTAGTCTTCTACTTTAACGCCCATGTTGATAGCAGTGCCTTCAACAATTTTCATAGCGTCTTCAACTGTGTAACAATTTAAATCTGGTAATTTAATTTCAGCAACTTCACGTAATTTAGCCTTGCTGATTGTTCCAACTACATCATTCTTACCTTTAGCAGAACCTTTTTTAAGATTACATACTTTCTTAATTAAGAATGCTGTTGGTGGAGTCTTAATTACAAAATCAAATGTTCTATCTTCATAAATAGAAATTTCAACTGGTAAAATGTCACCCATTTTATCTTTAGTTGCATCATTGTATTTTGTACAGAACTCTTGTAAATTAATTCCGGCTGGTCCTAAAACAGTTCCTACTGGTGGAGCTGGTGTAGCTTTTCCTGCTGGAATTTGAATTTTAATTTTCTTAACTGCTTGTGCCACGAAAAACACCTCCTATATAATAATATTTTTTCGCCGTGGTTCAAATGCATCCGCTTGATATTGCTCCCACTAAAAAGCTATATAAACATATAGCTAATTAATAATAACATATTTTTTTTTATTTTTCAACACTTTTTTATAAATTAATATTTTTTCTAATTTCTCTTTTTCTTCTGCTTAAAAAACCCATTCCAGATGCAAATAGTCCAAATAAAATTACAACATATAATGGCCAAAAAAACAGTATAGCATACCAGCCAGCTCCCCCGCCAGATGCATCATCCCAACCATTACCATCAGCATTTAATGCATTATATTTACTACACATAGCTATATATATTACAAAGAATGCTATAACCATTAATATATATAATAGCTTATATGACTTATTAAAAGATATTTTATCAGTATGAATATTATTACTATTAATATTCTTTTGTAATTGCTTTTTATATATAATAATATCAATTAAAACAAAAGATACTAATAAAATTCCAGCTACTATTCCACACCATGTTACTACAAAACCATAAAAAGCAAATATAGCTGCAGCAATATGTATGCCTAGACAAAATATTTTTTCTAAAAAACTCATTTTAATATTGATTACTTTTTCATAATTAACAGAACTATTTTCCTCATAAATTGGAAAACCCGTTTTTGGATCAAATCCTACCATAACTTTACTTTTTTTGCTTTCCATAAGATTTTCTTCACCATTATAAATAGGCTCTCCAGTATTAGGATCATATCCAACTATATTATCTTCTTTTTTTTCATATATTGGTGCTCCTGTTTGAGTATTAAATCTTAAAATCTTTTTATCTTCTTCTTCATAGATAGGAAAACCCGTATTAGCATCATATCCTATTATTTTTTTATCGCTACTATTCATAGTATCACCATAAAAATTATAACATAAAAAAAGTCACTCAAACAAGTGACCTTTTTATTATGCTTTTTCAATTTCTGAAAATTCAACTTCAACAATTGTTTCTTATGGTTAAATAGTTAAATTTGAATTTATGAAAATTTTTTTATTCATTTATATCATATACTATTGAACAATTTTTTTAATTCTTATAAACTTCTTCTTGGCATTTCTAAATCACTATTGCCACTATTTATTGCATTTAATTGTTCAGAACTTAATTCCATACCATCATCTATTTGTGGTCTTATCGCTTCGGCAGATGCAGCAGTTTCAATTTTTCTTTTTTCTTCTTCTAATTTAAGAATTTCATTATTTATCATATCTTTTTTAGATTTTAAATAATCAACATCAGCTTTATCTAACAATAACTCTTCCTCTTGTAAATCTAAATTGTAAACTGGTTTAGCCATTTTTATATTACGTAAATAAACATTATTTAGTTTTATACCTAATTCATTTAACACAGTTGACAATTCATTTTTTATGCTACTATCTATAGTTTTACTATTTATTATTTTATTAACTACTACTTTATCAGGATTTATTCTTTTTATAAAAAAATCTTTTACAATACCTTCAAGTAATCCCTCTTCAAAATCTTGTTTAAAATAGAAATGTTTATAATTTTCTTTTTCTTTATTTTTATCAACTTCATTTTTTATTGCATTCGAATTACTTAAATACTTTTGAATATTTTCCCTATCAGCTTCAAATAATATTGAAATATCAATTGAATAATCTACACCTGGGTCACCATATAAATAAATATTTTTTATTGTTAATGAATATGGTTTTAAATCAAATAAATTAACCCTTCCAATTACAAAATGCAAACCGGAATCTTTTTCATCTGTTTTTCCATTAATGCCAGTTACAGTTGCCACTTGCTGATAAGGAACATAAACTGGTCCAATTTTAAATTCTTCCTTCATTTTTTCACTCCCTCATATTTGTCTAATTATATCATAAAAAAAAGTTACAAGCAAGGTACATATATTTTTTAAAAACAAATAAAAAAGTCACTATAACAAGTGACTCTTTATTATGCTTTTTCAATTTCTGAAAATTCAACTTCAACGATAGTTTCTTGACCAAATAAATCAAGTGCAACTTCAATTTTTTGATTAGCCATATCAATGTTTTTAACTTTACCAAACATATTAGCAAATGCACCATTAATAACTTTAATGTTATCACCAACAGCAAGTTCAGATTCAATATCAATACGACTCATACCCATATTAGATAATATTTTATCTACTTCTTGATTAGAAAGTGGGAATGGTTTAGCACCTTTACCAGATGAACCAATAAATCCTGTAACACCTGGTGTATTACGAACAATAAACCATGCTTCATCAGTCATAATCATTTCAACTAAGATATAACCAGGAAACATTTTAGTTACTTTTTCTTTTTCAACACCATCTTTAACCTCAACAGTTTTTTGTTCAGGAACAATAATACGGAATATATAATCTTCCATACCCATTGTACTAGCACGCATTTCAAGTTTTTCTTTTACTTTATTTTCATGTCCTGAATATGTGTTAACTACATACCATTCTTTTTCCATATTATCCAACCGCCTTTACTGCAAAACTTAATATTGCATCAATAATAGCAAAGAATCCCATAAATAAAGCAATAAATGCTATTGTAGATACAGAATAATTAACCATTTCTTTTTTCTTTGGCCATCTAACCATTTTCATTTCTTCTTTGACATTAGCAAAGAACTTTGCAAGTTTTTTCATCAAATCCCACCTTTTAAATTTTTCCAAAATAAAAACACATCCGTGTTACTGAATAAATAATACCATATATTATTAATTCTGTCAACGGATATGTTAATTATTCCTTAATACTTATCTTATCAATTTTTTTGTGAACACCATTAATGATAATCTCAACATCTAATTCACCATTAGCCTCAATAGATGATAAATAACTAGATACATCCTCAATACTATCATTTTCAACTTCAATACTAAATACTCTCATACCCTCAGGATAAACCTCAGTACCAGTATTTTTAACAGTAAAATTAACAATGGTTTCTTTTTCTAATGTTTCTATCTTAATATTACTAATTGTAATAGTACCATATACTTCATCATCTAATTCATATTTAGTTTCAGTTTTAGTATCCTTTTTATCTTTAGAATCCTTCTTATCTTTATCATTTCCTTTAACAACTAAAAAAACAATTAAAGCTAAAATTATAACTATAACAGCAATTAAAATACCAGTTATCATATTTTTATTTTTCATATTATTTCACCTCAGAATTTAAATTTTTAACTTTCATTTTTATACGTTGTATTGCATTATCAATTTGCTTATCATCCTTATTTAGTATACCAGCAATTTCACGATAAGTAAAGCCAGATATTAAAAGATCAAACACTTCTATCTCAAAATCTGTCAAACACATTTTAATTCTTTCAATTAATTTTTCCCTAACAACTAAATCCATAATAATCTTTTCTGGATTAGATGTTTCATCTTTTAATACCCTTTCAAAATTACTATCTTCTGAATCAACATCATAAGAAACTGATTCATTTAAAATACGATTTTTTTGTCTTTTAGTAGCTATTACTGTACTAATCATTTTTCTTTCTATACATGTCTTAGCATAAGTATAAAAAGTAATATTTTTTTGTTCATTAAAATAACTAACAGCATGATTTAAACCAATACGACCTTCTTGAACTAAATCATTTATTTCTAATCCACTACCTGAACAATACTTAATCATTTTTGAAGCTATTTTTTTAATTAAGGGTTCATACTTTGCTATCAAAATATTATTAGCTTCTTCATTATGTTCATTTATATAGGAAATTAATTCATAATCATTCATTTCCTCTAAATTCATATTCTCACCTTCTTGATTTATTAGCTTCAAATATAACTAAGGCAGTTGCTACAGATGCATTTAAACTATTAACTTTACCATACATAGGAATAGATGCTATGAAATCACAGTTATCACGAACTAAACGACTCATACCACTACCCTCATTACCACAAATAATAGCAATTTTTCCCTTATAGTCTATCTTTGTATAATCAGTACCATCCATATCTGTACCAATTATCCAAAAACCTCGGTCTTTTAAACTATTAATAGTATTAACTAAATTAGTAACAGGCGCAATCTTAACATTACTAGTTGTTCCTACACTAGTTTTAATAACAGTAGCATTAACAGAAACAGAGCGATCCTTAGGTATAATTATACCATCAACCCCGGCTGCTTCACAAGTGCGAATAATGGCTCCAAAATTATGAGGATCTTCAAGATGATCTAGAATAACAACAAAAGCATCTTCTTTATAAATAAATTCATCTATCTCCGCATATTCATAATCAGGTACATCAAGAATTATACCTTGGTGTAATCCATTTACTTTTTTATCCATTTCAAATCTTTTTAAAACAATTGGTTTAATACCTCTTTTACTAATTAATCTTTTTATCTCTTCATCATTAAAATTATCAGCTAAATAGACCTTATTTATTTTATCTTCTTTTTCAAGATAATCTAAAGCAACATTCTTACCAAATACTTCCATTAATCCTCCTTAAGAATAATATTTATTATTTCTTCTAATCTTTCTTTATTATTAATATATAAGTAACCTATTAAAGCTTCAAAACCAGTTGAATACTTGTAAGTGATTATATCAGTATTTTTAGGTTTATGATTACTCTTTTGATTTCTAGCACGAGTTACTATAGTTATTTCAGCTTCAGTTAAGATATTATTATCCACTAAACTATTTAAGAATTTTGTCTGATTTTTAGCACTAACAAAATTAGTTGCTTCTTTTTGTAAATCATTTACATGACATATACCTTTACTTAACAAATACTCACGTATATAAACTTCATAAACAGAATCACCAAGATAAGCTAAAGCAAGTGATGGTATCTCTTTATTCTTCAATTCTATCAAAAGTAATACCTCCTACTAAACCTTGTTTAATATCCTGCATAATTACACTATAGGTTTTATCATAATCAACACATCCACCTTTAACAAGACATCCTCTTTTTGATCCTATATGTACTAAAGCATCTTCAAAATCATTTATTTTATTTAAACCATATCTTGCTTCAAGTAGATTAGGATAATATTTTTCTAAAGTTTTTAAAATATAGTAAACAACATCATCTATTGGTAATATTTCTTCTTTAATAGATGTTAAACTAGCTAAATTTAAAGCTATAGTTTGGTTATCTAATTTAGGCCATAAAATACCAGGAGTATCCATAAGTTCAATATCATTGCTAACTCTAATCCAACTAACTTGTTTAGTAACACCAGGCATATTACCAGTATTAACCACTTTTTTACCTACTAAACGATTAATTAAAGTTGATTTACCAGCATTAGGTATACCTACAACAAGTACTCTTGTCTTTCTTTTAGACATACCTTTAGCTTCTCTTTTAGCATTAGTATCCTCCATTAACTTATTAGTTAAATCCAAAAGTTTATTAAACTTAGTTTCTTTTTCCAAATTAACTGGATAAACAGTATAACCTTTATCTTCATAATACTTAATCCATTTATTAGTCTCATCCATATCACACATATCTATCTTAGTCATAATTAATATTTTTTTAACATTACCAAGATATTCATCTATATCTTTTATCTTTGATGAAAGAGGCATACGTGCATCTATAACTTCGTAAACAATATCTATTAAGTTAATATTTTCCTTAATAATACGTTTAGTCTTAGCCATATGCCCTGGATACCAGTTGATATTGGTTTTAGCAACACTTTGATTTTCGTTTGTATTACTCATAGAAATCACTCCCTTTTTTGTAAGTAACTTTACTAATCAATTATACCATAATTTCTATGATTTGAGATACCTCAATGCATCTTCATATAAATTTTTATATTTAAAAATAACTTCTATATCTCCACATTCATGTATTAGAATTCTATCAATTAATTCTATAATTATATTTCTATCTATATAATCTATTTTTCCTATCTTTTTAATTTTATTTATTCGATCTATATTTTCTTGATTTGATTTACTACTATTTAATTCTTCTTTTTCTAATAAAATTTTATTTAATTGAAACATATATTTATCCTTAAATAATTCATAATCACCCTTAGATATATAATCATTCTTATAATCATCTTTTACCTCATTAATTAGCTTTCTATATTTTTGTTCTTCTTTATCTAATTCAATTAATTTAAACTCTTTATTCTCTTTTTCGTATTCCATATATGATATAGATATATCGTTATTTATTTTTTCAGATAAATTTGTTATTACTTCAATATACTTATTAATAATTTCTAACAATGTATTATCCAAATCATTTTCTGTAATATAATGTTTATGACATTCTTTATTTTTTATATATGTACTACAATAAAAGAAAATACTGTTGCTGTTTGGTCGACTGAATTTTTTCATAGTAGAATTACAATCAGCACATTTTAAATAACCTGTATATTTATAGAACTTACCATTTGAACTAACTCTTGAATTACGATTATAAACGATATTTTGAACTTGTTCAAATATTTCTTCTTCTATAATAGCTTTATGATGATCTGGAACAACTATCCATTCATCTTCTGGAACAGTTACAATGTTATGTTTTTTATGACTTATTCTAGTTGTTTTACCTTGAATTAAATTTCCAATATAAGTTCTATTTCTTAGTATATTATCAATTGAATCAACATTCCATTCTTCTAAAATTATTGATGACTTTTTTTTACAAAAACTTTTCATATATTTACTTGGAGTTGGAATATGACTCTTATTTAATTCATTAGCTATATCCTGCCTACTAATTCCGTTTAAAGCAAGTTTAAATATTTTCTTTACAATTTTTTCTGCTTCTTTATCTATAATAAATTTATGACAATCATAAGGATCTTTTAAATACCCAAATGGAGCTACTACTCCTATAAAGTTTCCATTCTTCTTACTTATTTCAAATGATGTTCTAACTTTTTTTGATATATCTTTAGCAAAACTTTCATTCATTAGATTTTTAAAATATACTTCCAATGAATTCATAGACTCTGGTCTTAGAAAAGAATCCACATTATCGTTTATTGCAATAAATCTAATTTTATATCTTGGTAGTGTATCATCTATAAAATGACCTACACTAATATAATTCCTTCCTAGTCTAGATAAATCTTTTACAATTACACAATTTATTTTTCTATTTCTAATATCGTCCATCATCTCTTGAAATGCAGGTCTATCAAAATCAGTTCCTGTATATCCATCATCTGCATAACATTTATATACAGCTATATCTTTTTTATCAACTAAATAATAGTTAATTAAACTTCTTTGGTTTGTAATACTATTTGATTCTAATTTATCATCATCGTCATCAGATGATAGTCTTAAGTAAATACCAACTCTCCATTTTGACATTTCTTAACAGCTCCTTCATTTTCTAAATATGATACTAACTCTTTATATTCATTACTATATTTGAAATGAATATCTACATTACCATCAGCAGTTATATAAATAACATCAATTAATTCTTTTATAACTTCTCTAGTTAGTTTTTTTATTTTTTTATTTCTTTTATAATGATTTATCCAGTAATCATTTCTTTTAATCATTTTTAAATTATCTCTATATGTTTTAGTTATTAATTCTAGCTTTTCTTCAACTAATTTAATCTCTTCTTCAATAAGTTTAGATTGATTTATAAATTCATCTTTATCTATATTATTGAATTTCCAATCTTCATATAATTGAAGTTTTTTATTTTTTAAATTATCTCTATATGTTTTAGT
>JAFXPU010000021.1 GCA_017527675.1 Bacilli bacterium | reverse complement strand
TGGTTATAGAAAATTTGATCATTTTATATCTAGAATATTTTTAATTAAAGGCATTATAAAAGAGTGATAAAAATCACTCTTCAATATCAATTCATTTATCGTATTTGTTGTCTACCAACACTATTTGACAAAGAACCTTTAATTATTCTCCTTCTTTAGCATAAGCTTCAAAAATTGCATCTTCAAACATTTTTCTAGTCTCAGCATTAATTGGATGAGCTATATCATGATATTCACCATCAGCATTTTTACGACTAGGCATTGCAATGAATAAGCCTTCATTACCTTCAATGATTCTAATATCACGAATAGCAAAGCAGTCGTCAATTAGAACTGAAGCAATTCCTTTCATTCTTGATTCTTCTTTTTCAATTTTCTTTACATTTACAGATGTAATTTGCATAAAGTACACTCCTTCCGTCTTCTAGTTTGTACACTTTAAATATATAATAAATTAGCAAATTAGTCAAGCATTTTAAGACCTTTTTAAATTCTTTTCTATTTCTCTTTTAATATCTTTTTCTTTTAAACTTTCACGTTTATCATAATTATGTTTACCTTTAGCAACACCAATTAAAACTTTAGCATAATTACCTTTAAAGTAAACCTTTAAAGGTACAAGTGTATAACCTGCTTTTTCTATAGCATCACGCATCTTATATATTTCTCTTTTATTTAATAATAATTTTCGTGTTCTAGTTTCTTCATGGTTAAAAATATTACCTTCATCATATTTACTAATATGCATATTTAAAATATAGGCTTCACCATTTTTGATAATTGCATAACTATCTTTGATGTTAGCTTTACCATTACGAATTGATTTAATTTCCGTACCTGTTAAAACAATTCCAGCCTCATATTCATCTTCAATAAAATAATCATGTTTTGCTTTACGGTTTAAGATTTCCATTATACACCTTCACTATGTACTATTTGCATATATTTTTCTTCAATAGACTTATAATTTGGTAATATTGAATCGTCTAATTGACTAAATTGATAAACTGAGAAATTATGATATCCATTTGGCCAAGTACAATATGTATAATTTAATTCTGGTTTTATGTTTTCAAATTTAACTTTACCATCCTTATCAACAACAATATCAAGACCAACTGTTAAACCAATAATCTTTTCTTGACCTAATTCATGTTGAGCTGATAAGAAGTTACCTAAAGAGTAAATAACTAAAGTATTTCCAACATAAGCAATTGGTTGAATAACATGTGGATGAGTACCAATAACCAAATCAACACCTAATTCAGATAAATATTTAGCAATTGTAACTTCTTCATCAACAGGTTCATGAGTATATTCGGCTCCCCAGTGCATAGCTACAATAACCACTTCTGCTCCTTTTTGACGAGCTTTAGTAACATCTTCTTTAACACGTTCATTACTATAAACATTTACATAATATGGCTCTGAAGCAGATAAACCATTTGTTACAGTAGTATAAGATAAGAAGGCAAATTTAATGCCATTTTTTTCATGAATTGGTACTTCTTTTTGTTCTTCTTCAGAAGCATATTGACCAGCTGTTATAATATTTTGGGTTTTCCAAAAATTAATTGAGTTAACAAGACCAACATCACCTTTATCAAATGAGTGGTTGTTAGCAAGACTAACCATATTAAAACCAGCAGCAACCATATCCTCACCTATTTCTTCTGGTGAATTTAAACGTGGATAGTGACTAAGGCCAATAGCCTTGCCACCTATAATACTTTCTTGATTAAAATATTTTAAGTCATAATCTTTAATATATTCAGATATATGAGTTAACATCTTTGAAAAATCATATGGAGCTTGCCCTGAATAATTAGGAGATGCATCATAATAAACAGCTCCATGAATTAATGTATCACCAACCATAACTAAAGACATTTTTTTATCTTTAACTACTTCCTCAGTTGGCTTATCTTTCCCACTACCACTTGGTTTAGAATCATTACTTCCTTTTTTAGTTTTAGTACCATCACTAGGTTTAAAAACAAGGAATAATCCTACACTTAATACTAAACATATAATTATAAACCATACTTCTTTTCTTAATTTCATATTTCTTGATACCTTTCTACATAACTTTCTAATTCAGATTGAAATGCTTGATAATTTGGTAGCATTTCATTTGTTAATTTACTATAAGGAATTACCTTAAAATTACGGCTATTATTAGCAACTGAACTATTATTCTCCATATAAGATAATAATAATTCATAATTTAAATTCTCAAATGTAACTTTTCCATTTTCATCAACTACTATATCAACAGTTGCATACATACCTGTTCCGGCATTCTCATTTAAAAATAATTGATTAGAAATAAAATTACCCAAAGAATATATTACTAATGTGTCATTAATATAAGTAATTGGTTCAACTACATGTGGATGAGCACCAATAATTAAATTAACACCCAAATTTGCTAAATACTCTGCTATTTGCTTTTGAGAATTAGTTTCTTCATTAGTATATTCTGTTCCCCAGTGCATAGCTACAATTATTACTTCAGCGCCTAATTCTTTAGCCTTAGTAACATCAGCTGATGCTCTTTCATTGCTATACATATTTAAAATATAATTATTTGGAACCGTGGCATTAGATATTGTGGTATATGATAAAAAAGCAAATTTAATACCATTTTTCTCATGAATAGTTATAGTATTTCTTTCCTCTTCTGATGCATATGTACCTGCTGTAATGATATTTTTACCTTTCCAATAATTATTGGAATAATTAACGGCTTGAATACCTCTATCTAGAGTATGATTATTTGCAAGTGATACCATATTAAATCCCATATCAACCAAGGTAT
Source organism: Bacilli bacterium (assembly GCA_017527675.1). Classification (GTDB taxonomy): domain Bacteria; phylum Bacillota_I; class Bacilli_A; order RF39; family UBA660; genus RGIG6635. Next base: position 47,068 of record JAFXPU010000021.1, on the reverse strand, counting down.
CACCTATCTCATCAGGTGAATTAAATCCTGGATATGCTGATATACCTAAATTTTTACCCCCAATAGTTGACTCCTGATTACAATATCTTAAATCATATTTTTTTAACATTGGTTCAATATAAGAAAACATCGATCTAAATTCATAATTACCATCGCCATCTGAATCAGCATCATTTAAAATAGCTTGATGTATTAATACATCACCTACCATAAAAACAGACATTCTTTTATCCTTGTTTTCAGGTTTATCTGGTTTTTGAGGTTTCTTTTTTTCTTCCGTTTTATTATCCTTTTTAGTATCTTTTTTATTATTATCTGATTTACTAAATAGTTTAAAAGATACAACTATTAAAGCTATAAAAATAATAGCTAAAATAATAATTGGGCCCTTTTTTATTTTTCTTTTTTTATTCACATTATCACCATATTAATTATAACTTAAAAAAGCATTATTGTCTATAATGCTCTTTGTTCTCTTGCTTTTTTAAGTGTTTCCTGAAAATCGAATACTGGGTTTTTATTAATTAAATAATTTCTTTCTGGACTTATAGTTGGATACATAGAAATAATATGATCAGTTCCAGTTAAAATCATAACCACTAAGTAATTTTGTTTACCATTTGTATTTATACCAATATTATCATATTTAAAATATATTTTTGTACAAACAGCATAATCAGTAATATCCTTTACCTCATCTAGTTTTAAAATATCCATCATCTCGTCATATAATTTTTCAATATCTGTATCTTTAGCAAATAAAGCATCGTCAAAATCTTTTTCATCAAATCCTAAAATTCCAGATTTTTGTTCATGAAATTCTATTAAATGATTTGAAATATGCTTAATTACCATTTCCCGATTATAATTAAAAATTAAGTATTCAATATAATCCATTGAATTATTATTTATATCTGGTTGCATTCCTAACTGACTCATACAGAGATATTTAATATAACGAAAATCACGTTTATCATAATATTCTTTAAATAATTCTTCAATAATATTTATATGTTTTAAACAATTAATATAATCTTTTTCAACCAATTCAATAAAAGACAAATATTTTAAGACGTGTTTAAAATTACCTAATTCTAATAATTCCTCAAAGACTTCTTTAGCTTCTTTTCTATTACCTTCATGTAATAATGCTTTACCATACACAATTCGGCCAAAGGGATCAGCTGAATGTTGATCTAAATAATCTAATGCCTCATCAGAGTTTTTACATGATTCCCTAATTTTTCTTAATTGCTTAATTCTTTCCTGATTCTTTTTTACACTTTCACGCATATTAATCACCTAATTAGTAATTTATTATATAGTTATACCAACTTAAAATCAATAGTTTGAGTTAATTTTGAAGCTGAAATAGCCTCAACTTTAACTTTTTTACCAATTGTATATCTCTTTTTTGTACGTTCACCAACTAATGAGAATGTTGATTCATCATATCTATAGAAATCATCAGTTAAATCTTCAACTTTAACAAGTCCTTCAATCATATTTGGAAGACCAACAAACATACCAAAACTAGCAACACCTGTAATCATACCTTCAAATTGTTCACCAATATGCTGTTCCATATATTCAGCCATCTTCATCTTATCTACTTCTCTTTCACAATCAATAGAAGCACGTTCCTTTAAAGATGAATGCTCTGCCATTTCTGGTAATTTTTTTTGCCATGCATTAATAACATCCATATTTAACTCTTTATTTAATAAACATTTTTTAATAGAGCGATGTACTGTTAAATCTGGATAACGTCTAATAGGTGAAGTAAAATGACAATACATCTTACTTGCTAAACCGAAGTGACCAATATTATTTGGTGAATATTCTGCTTTTTGCATAGAACGAAGTAATTGATTAGATAATACATAAAAATCATCTAAACCTTTTAATTCATCAAGTACTTGTTGAATAGTTTTAGGTGTTAATTTCTTAGTATTAGTTTTTAATCGGTGATTTAAAACATTAAGTAATCTAAAGAAATTTTGCAATTTTTCTTCACTTGGTTCACCATGAATACGATAGATAAGTGGCATATCCATAAAAGTGAAGGTTTCAGCTACTGCTTCATTAGCTGCAATCATAAAGTTTTCAATTAGTTTTTCTCCAATACCGCGATTACGCAATACAACATCAATAGCTTTTCCTGTTTCATCTACAATAATTTTTCCTTCATCAATATCAAAATCAATATAACCACGATTATTCATCTTAGTTCTTAAAATATCTGATATCTTATTCATTAATTTTAATGTTTCAGCATAATCTTCGTAGCCTTCAGGAATAATATCTTCTTCTAATATCTTATTAACATTTTTATAAGTCATTTGAATACGCGATTTAATAACACTTTCAAAAATATCACTATGAACAATACGACCTTGATTATCTATTTCCATAATACATGACATAGCTAATCTATCAACATTAGGATTCAAAGAACATATACCATTAGAAAGTTCATGAGGTAACATTGGTACAACCCTATCAGCTAAATAAACACTAGTACCACGTGACATTGCTTCCTTATCAAGTTCATGACCTTCTTTTACATAATGTGATACATCAGCAATATGAACCCCAAGTAAATAATTACCATTATCCATAATTTCAGCGGATATGGCATCATCTATATCTTTAGTATCATCACCATCAATAGTAAAAATTATTTTATCTCTTAAATCATGTCCCAAATCAGCACGTCTTTTTATTTCCTCATCTAATACATGATCAGGTAATGTATGTACTTCTTCCATTAAGGCCTCAGAAAATTCGTCATTAACATCATATTTGGCCATAATAGATAAAATATCTATACCTGGATCATTTATATGACCAATTACTTTAACAATATTTCCTAAATGATTTCCCTTAATACCAGTAAGCAAACTAATAACAACTTTATGTCCCTCAACTAAATTAGCATAATCATTATCTAATATTTCTACATCAAAATTTAATTTAGTATCATCTGGTTTTACAAATATCTTACCTTTTCTTATGAAAACAGTACCAACAATATTATCTTTACTTCTTTCAACAACTCTTACTATTTCCCCTTCAATAGGTTCAGATTTATTATTGGTAATATTAACCATAACCTTATCTTTATTTATAGCATCATGAATTTTATCTGAAGGTATCTTAATTTCTAAATTATCATCAACTCTAACAAAACCAAATCCTTTAGTTGTTGTTTGTAATATACCTATTTGACAATTACTATTTTCAAAAAGCATATAATTACCACTTTTGGTAACATATACTTTAAAATTCTTTTCCATTTCATGTAACACTTGAATAATAGCTTTTAAATCATCCTTAGTGTTAAAATTTAAAATCCTACATATTTCAAGAGCGCTAAAAGCCTTATTTTCTTTATGTAATACTTCTAATATTAAATTCTCTATTTTATTCATAGAATCACCTATAATAATTATAACCTAATAAACAAAAAAAAGATATATTATATCTTTTTACTTTACATTTAGATATTATAATTTTCTACATAATATTGGTGCAATTATGGAACCAATAAAAGCTACTATAATATCTTGCATTGTATCATTAACACCAGTTGTTAAATTATTTTGGGGATCAATATGGAATAATATACTACATATATATTCATATATTTCCCACATAGTTGCTAAAAAAATTACAACAATTATAATCTTTATTATTTTATACTTACCCTTTATAAAAAAAGATAATATATATGAAGCAACAATTCCAAATAAAAAATGAACAAATTTATCATAATATTTAATCTTATCATAAAAGTTTAAAATGACTCCTAAAAAGTGAGCTAAAATAATAAAAACAATATAAATAAAATTAACTTTATCATTTATTTTATATTTATAATTAATAATATTTATAACATTAATAGACAAAAAAATAGAAAGTATTTTTAATGTATTTACAACATTTAATTTTGTTTTAAATAACATTATCATACTTCCTATTAATGTTATAATGACTAAAGATTTATTAATTTTCTTTATCAAAATAATCTAATTTCTCCATTTCAACTTGATTAATACTATCAAAACGCTTTGATATTTTCTCTGTTGTTGTATGAATATCTTTCACATCAGCAGAAACAGTTTCAATACTACGAGAAAGTTTATCCCAACGATCTTTGTAGCGTTTAAAATCAGCAGCTAGTAAATTTAATTCTGCATGAATAACACTAGCATATTTATCTCTTTCCATATTTTTAATTATGATTTGAATAGTTGTTAAAGTACTTATTAAAGTAGTTGGACTAGTAATCCATACTCTCTTTTTATAAGCATATTCAATTACATCAGGAAAATATGCATTAACCTCGGCAAATATAGCTTCGGCTGGTAAAAACATAATTGCCTGATCTGATGTAACATTAGGAATAATATATTTACTTGAGATAGCATCAATATGTTTTTTCATATCATTTTTAAATTCTTTTTCAGCTTGTTTTCTAATATCTTCTGAATTATCTTTATTAACCATTATTTCATAATGTTCTAATGGAAATTTAGAATCAATAGCAATAGTACCTAGTGGTTCAGGCGCAAATAAACAACAGTCAGCAATAGTTCCATTATCAAAACTATATTGCATTTTAAATATACGAGTATTATTCTCACCAAAAACATTACTCATAATATGTTCAAGATTAACTTCACCAAAAATACCACGAGTTTTCTTATCCGTTAAAACACTTTGAAGTGATACTATATCGGAAGATAAAACATCTATTTTCTTTTGAGCTTCATCTATCTTAGCAAGTCTTTCTAAAACAGATTGGAAAGTTTTATTAGTTTTTTCAAAATTTTGATCTAATCTTTCATTAACAGCATCATTAATTAATCTTAATTTTTCATTAATATGTTCATTTAACTTAACAAAATCTTCATTAATATCATGAGAAAAATCACTTAGTTCTTTTACTATGTTGCGATCAATTTCCATTAATTTTAAAGCTGTATTATCCGTTGGTTTCTTTAATAATATAACCATTAATAAAATAATTATAACAACTAATAAAGCTAAAATAACATATTCCATTTAATCATCTACTTTCTAAAAAATTAAGGTATTAAATACCTTAATCTTCGTCATTAAAGAAATCATCAAAGAATTGATCTTCAGTAATATCATCTGTTTTGCTAGTAACCTTAGGAGCGCTTGCTTCAGGTTTTAAATCAACTTTAGTTTGAGCAGGCTTTGGAGCCTCAGTTACTAATGCTGGTTTTGGAGTAATACTAACTGGTTTTGGAATAATTCTTTCTTCCTTAGGTTGTAAGACTGGTTTTTCAATTGGTTTTTCAATTGGTTTTTCAACTGTTTTCCTATCAGCCTTAACTGGCTCTTTAGATTTCTTTCTTTCTTCTTCTTCTTCAGCCTCTAATTCAGCAATCTTAGCATCTATACGCTTAACTAAGTCATCAACATCAATTGGAGGTTGATTATCCCTCTTATTGTTCTTTGCACCAAATGGTGAACTTGAACCAGATGGTCTTGATGAAGGCATACCTGGAAAACTTGGCATACCCGGAATTCCCGGTATTCCTGGCATTCCACGACCACCCACAGGTGCATCTCCACCACCATTTAACATATTATTAATTTTTTCTTCACGTTTTGCTTCTACAAATTTCTTTAAATCAAATACTTTAATTGGTTGCTTCTCACGTTGTGGATAAGCAGCTTTTGGGAAATGATGACCCCAATCCATTTGAAAGTTAGGTGTTAGCTTTGTTTTAAATGGCATTGTACGTAATCTTAAAATAATAGTTTCCCATTGATCTAGTCTTTGCAAATCCGATACTGTAACAAGTGGTGTTGATGATGTTTTTTCCTTTTCTTTTGATTTAACCTCACCACACATTTTACTTATTTCTTCCAAGGCAGATAACTCTGTAGAAATTAAGTATACTATATTACCACAGTTACCTTTAATTGTTTCACCATTTTCTTTACCATATACTTCGTACAATTGAGCAAAGTTCTGGATGATAAAGGTGAATCTAATATTTCTTGAACGAGCAGCAGTAACCATTGTTGTAACATCCTTAAGTGGTGGCATGTTAGCAAACTCATCCAAAATAAAGTTAGTACGATACTTAAGTTTACCACCATTTTCTTGAGCAACAGAAATTAATGTTTCATAACATTGTTTCAAGAAAATTGTAACTAATGAGTGATATGTTTTCTTTTCATCTTGAATAACAATGAAAACGGCAGTTTTATTTTTACCTATATCACGCATATCAAAGTCATTATTTGCAAGCATCTCAGAAATATTTTCACGAGAAGCAAATAATTTAATTTTTTGTTTAAATACTGATAAAATAGATGCTCTTGTATCATTAGGTGCCATAATAGTACTTGATGCATTTATATATGCATTTCCTGTTGGATCCTTAAAACTGAAATATTCTTTAATGTAAGTAGTATTTGCAAGTTTATCTTCACCAACAGTAGTCATTAAACTTATACTATTTAAGTTAACTTCTTCTTCTGCTGCATCTTCAAATAAACCCATTGATAAACCTGAGAAATAGTCAGCTGATGTTTTCTCCCAGAATGGATCTTGTCCTTTATTGTTTTCATCATAAAGGATATTTAAAGCAAGGTCGTCTAATAGCTCGGCTGCTTTATCAGAATTACCATTTAGGTATAATGTATGTGGTAAATGCATAGGGTTCCATGAATTACCTTGTTGAGGATCACGGAAATTAAGTAAAACGATATTATATCCTAAAGATTTTAAATACTCAGCAGTACCTTCATAAATTTCACCCTTAGGGTCAGTAATAACCATTGATTCATCATGCTTAGCAAGTAGGTTAACCATTGGTAAAACGGTAGTTTGAGTTTTACCAGCACCAGTAGAACCGATAACAAGGTTATGGTAACCACCATTATCAACCCATACACGTTGTTTATTCATAATAAGAGGGATACCAGCAGCAACTGCCTTATCAGACTTTGGATCTACTGCTACAACATCCAATCCCTTTTCAATTTCTTTTTTCTTAGCCCAACGAGAATAGTTTTTCTCTTTTTTAGCTCCTACTTCAAAACCAATACCACTTTCTCTTTCAAAAAAGTTAGTTTGAACACTTAAAAATAATACAGCAATAATAGCAATCCATATGAAAATAGTTAATAAGAAATTATGCTGAAAAGCAGGAAACGGATTTAAACCACAAAATTCCTGTTCACGCATAAATGTTCCAATATTTGATATAGTTAAAGCTATAACATATAAAAGAACAAGACCAAATATACCAAAAATAATTAAATCTTTAGCATCAGCTCTTAATTTTAATTTCATCTATCTATCACCACTGTCTCATTATCTAAATAAACAGTATAATTCATAACACCATCTACTTTAAACACTATTATATTATTCTCAGTATCTTGAATTATATAATAATAGTAATCACCATGTTTTTCCTTTTTATAATTTTTAACACTTGATGATTTAAATTTGTTTTCAACAATTATTTTAAAAGAAGATATATCATTACATTTTCTATTAGCATACTCAGGGTCAACATATTCATATGCTTTATCAATATTATTAAGTAAATATTGTTGATAATCAGAAAAATATGCAATAGCCATTTGATTATCATCAACACTTATCTTGCTATATTGATTAACACCATATTTTTTTTCAACATATTCAGGTTCCTCATATTCCTTATGTTCTTCATACTCGGCACCCTTACTTTTAGAATTTTTACTATATATGATATATGAGACCAACCCTAACATAACAATTATAATAACTATTATCATTTTATTACTTTTATTCATAGCACCACCTAATTGTTAAATATTTCGCCATCATATGGCTCAATTGAAAATGTCATATCTTTTTCATTTAAATAAACTATAAGATAATATTCTTTTTCATTTGTATCAAAAACATCCATAGTGTTTTCAATAACAACACCATAAACATAATATTTATATCTTGCTTTACCAACTTTCTCAAAATACATTTTTTTAGCTTTAAACATATAATTACCTGATAAAATACCAACATAATTATAAATGCTACCAGCATCAATACTATTATTCTTCTTGTATTTATTATCTAATAGAATAAGTAAATTATCCGTATCATTAGCAGATAAATAACTAATGTATTTTGATGCACATGATGCAACTGTATAAAATGTGCTATTATCATTAACAATTTGTATTTTTTCTTTACTTTTTCTATTACTAAAATGAAGAATAAAACCAATAATTAAAATTAAAACAACAAATAAAATAAGCATTTTTTTATTTATTTTATCCATATTATCACCTATAAGCCAAATATTGCAAATCTTACACTTGTTTTCTTTTGAACTTGCCATTTTGTATAATCACATTGTTCTATAACTGTTAATGCTGTTTCAGGTGAACAATGATGCCAAAAATTTCCACTGGCATCTGTTCCATAATCTGTACATGTTGGAACCTTTGAACAATAATCACTTTCATACATATGACCATTTAAATAAACACAACCACCAGCACCCCAGTTACCTGGATTAAATCTATAACCAAAACTTGAATAAAGTGATTGAGTTCCACTTAGTGTATCAGGAGAACCATAACCTAATGGGTCACATCCTGCAGCTTCTCTTTCTTGTGCACGACTATTAATCGAATTTGCATAACTAGGATTGTTTCTATAACTTGCTAATAAATCAGCATATGCATGTATACCTTCTTCAAGAGAAGCATATGAAGTACCATGTTGATTACCTGTATAGAAACCTATTCCCCAATAGTTATTATCATTACGTGCATTAACACCATTTTCTGTTAAAGCCGTAACTAAAACTAATTCTGGGTTAACACCATATTTTAGTGACCACTCATACACATTTTCAATTTCATTATAGAATAGACTACTTCCTTTACCTGTCTTTTCTAAATAATCCCTAGCCATATAAACAAATTCATCTTTACTTAATGTAGTTGTTGCAACTGGAAATTGACCACCAGATCCAGATGGACGTGGATCATCAGCTGAAATATATAGTAATGGGTCTACCCTTTGTTGATTAACTCTTACTTCAAAATGCAAGTGTCCACCAGTTGAGCAGCCTGTACTTCCTAACTTACCAATTACTTGTCCTTGAGAAACTGTATCACCAGCACGTACTGTTATAGAATTAGTGTACATATGAGCATATACAGTTATAGTTCCATCTGAATGTTGAATCATTACATAATTACCATATCCACCACCATCAGAACTACAATAATATCCTCGTGGATATTGCGTTTGTGAATCACTTGTTGGATATATTACCACACCGCTTTTTGCTGCAATAATATTTACATTTCCTTCACCAGATCCACCTGCTATATCTACGCCACCATGATTACCAGCAACACCATTTACAACCCTTGGCCCAAATGGTGAAGTAACATTTGTTGTTTCAGGATCGCCCTTAGCAAATATTACACCATTTTCTTCAGTTGTCTCAGCACTACCTATTGGCCACCAAAATTTATTATTATAAGCACCAATAAAACCATTATCATCATCTTTATGGTAAACAGCATAATACTCTTCAGTTATATTATATATATCATCAATTATTTCATGAACTTCATTCTCATTAGCTGGATCAACAAATTCATATTCATACTTAGCAGCAAATACATTAATATTTATACTAAATAAAGATGCTAATATTAAAACTGATAGCACATAACTTAATACTTTTTTCATAATGCCTCCTAAATACTATTTACATCATCTTTTCCTAATAATTTTCCTACAAAATGAATAATAAATAATAAACAAACTATCCCAGCAATAATAGCAATAGCATAATAAATAAAATGACGTGATTTTGAAATATTTGATGTTTCTATTAATATATCAATATCATTATAATTATCTTGATTTATTTCCCAATGATAACCAGAACCACTCTTTTTACCATTAGATTTTTTTACATATTTATCTGATTTAATAACTATATCTATTGGTTCATCATAATAACAATAAAAATGACCACTTAAATGAATATATACTTTATCATCAACAATCTTAATATCACGATTTTCAAAACATGAATTAATAACATATGACTTGGAAAAATCCTCAAATTTATATTCATAATTAAATTTTAGATTATAACTATTACCATTTTGATTTATTTCTTTTTTATAGTAAACTTTTTTATCAGCCAATGTATCATCCAATGCTAAAACATCTGATGTAATAACATCATATATAAAACGATTAGAATCGTAGTATTCTTCGCTATCATCAGCATTAGGATCATAACCATCAAATATTAAATTATCAATTGTAAGTGTATCTTCAATTGAATCATTTTTTATTCTTATTTCATATTTAGTAGTACAACCACTAACAAGTAAAATAATTGTAAGTAATAATAATATTTTTTTCATCTTATCACCATTTTTAGCTTACTCCAATATATGAAGCCGGATTAACACCACACTTAGTACATGTTCCATTATTTAATTTAATTTCAAAATGTAAATGTTGACCATAATTTGGATGTTCAGCAGTTGGAACTGGTAGTACATGTCCAGTATTACCAGAATACATAATTAATTGTCCACGATGAACAGTTTGACCTTTAGAAACAAGAACTTGAGAACCATGAGCATAAATGGCATAAACAATATTACCATTTGAGTCTGGTCCATGATTTATTCTAACATTATTTCCATAGCCACCACCACAGCTTGCATCATTTGGTATAGCAACACATCCTGCAGCGGCACCCTCAACCACACCATCCGCAATTGCATATACTGGTGTTCCAACAGCAACACCAAAATCAACACCATAATGGTATCCTTTACCTCTAGGACCATAATGTGAACTTATGGAATTAACACCTTCTGGTAATGGCCAACCAAAATCAGCTGTACCCATAGATGTAGATGCACCTGGATCATATCCTGGTACAACACCTCCACCATTGCCAGAAGCATTATTACTAGTTCCAGCAATAAAATACCTTTTTTCAACATATTCCTCTAAGAAATTCTTATATTTTTCCTTATCTAAGGAATATGTGCTACTCACATTGTATTTTGCTCCGCTTTCACAAACTAGATAATAAACTTCATCTTCCTTTGTTGGATCAGGTTTATAATTTGGTGCAGTTACTTCTTTTTTGCTTTTTTCAATTAAAGAATCCTCAATATCTTCTAATTCTAATTTTTTTGTTATTTTACCATCAGCTGATGCACAAGTTTGGATGGTTTTCTTTTTAACCATATTTTTTGCTAGAATTTGCAAGTCATATCTTGAATCGCTAGATAGGTAATCATAACCTTGAATATCTTTATAATCATATTCCCAATCTAGAGACATATCTTCTTCTAAATTATTTAATTCTAAAACAGTATAGTCATTTAAATTATTGGCAAAAGTTGTTTCTTTATCAGTACTTTTTATTAATACAGTTGAAATAATTAATGGCCAATCTAATTCAATATTATATAATTTACGGTATCTAAAGGAAATGTCCGCAACTTTTTGATAAAAAAGCACCTCAGCACGATCATTACATTCATCACCATAACACTTTTTATCGCTGGTATTAAAAATATTGCCAATATTAAAATAATTTAAATATATTTCAGCTGGAAAGAATTTTTTAGCCCAAGCCAATAATGTATCTCTTTTACTATTATCACGGCTAGCAGAAACAAGTCCCTCACCTGGAGATTCATAATCTTGATTAAATTGTTTAAAATCATAATCAGCATCTTTAAAGTTCATAGCATTATCAATTATATTAATATTTCCAATTGAAAAACCAGCAGAAACATTATTAACCTTAGAAGATATTTCAGAAAATGCTTGTGATTTAAAAAATTCTAGTTTATTTCCAATAGTACTAAATAAAACAATAAATAGAAATACAATAATTGCAACAAATGCAGCAATTAAAAGAATTATAATCTTCATTGGAGTCATTTCACCTATAAGAATAGCCCAGGAACTTGATTGAAGATTTGTTTGTTCTTCTTTTTCACTAGACTGATTGCTTATGCTTGATTGATTATTTTTTTTCTTTTGTTCTTTATTTATTTTTTTACTATCTTTATTAGATTTGGCAGTATTTTTACTGCCGCCAATAGTCGACGGAGTACCACTTACGTTTGATGAAGTAGTTGTTGTCTTCATCGCAGGCGTATTACCACCAGACGCAGATGGGCCACCACCCTTACCTGATAATTTTTCTTTAGCAGCCAAGGCCTTACCAGCATTATTTGCTAAGCCTGAACTACCAACTTTACTTAAGGATTTTACACCTGGACCAGTAGCATTAGCTGTTTTTGATAAAGTACGACTTAATTTACCACCAGTTACTCTATCATCAATAGCTCTAAATGTCTTATATGCTTTAGCATAACCACCTATTGGTGTAAATTGGGCGACATTAGCGGCATTATCCAAAGCTTGCGTCGTGCGATCTGCTTCAGCATTTTTCTTTTCTTTTCTCTGCTCTCTTGCAGCCTTAAAAGAATCTTTGTTCTCATCCACTAATATCACCTCCTACTTTTTTTATAAACCTCCACCAGAACCAAATGATTCTAATTCTTCATCTGTAACAATAACATTAATACGCATACGACGGTTACCACATACAAACAATGCTTCACCTTGTGAATAACGTTTAATACTATCCATTTCAGATTCATTTAAATCAATTAATTTAGCTAAATCTTCAGTTGCCTGCTTCTTAAGACCCATAACTAGGTAATATGAAGCATTATCAAAAATAGCTTTACCTTGTGTAATAATACTTGGTGCAGCAAAATCTGTAGGTTGTTGAGTTAAAATAATTGTACCAGTATTATACTTACGTGCACGTCTTTGAATATTAGCTAGGAATTCAGCACCTAATTCATTTTGATTACTCAATAAAACGTGTGCTTCATCAACAGCAAGAACAGTATTAACATTAACATTTAATGTTAAACTCCATGCATATTTTAATATATTAAAGAATAAAGCATTTTTAATATTAGCTGATGAATTCATCAATTCACGAATATTAAACACAATAAATCCACTCTTTGGAGAAATTGTTGTATGACCATCAAAATAATATTTTAATTCCTTAACAATTGGTCTAATTTTTAGTTCTAGTTTTTCTAAAGTATCTCTTTCCTTTGTTTTTTCAGGCATAGCTGTTATTCTACCAAGAACAGTAGCATATACATCCTTAAAAATTGGATAATCAGCAGATGTTAATTTGGTAAAATCTGTATTTTGATTAATATTAAAACGCATATAAGTTTCTTGTAAAACATCAGAAAACATATTAATTACATCTTCTTCAATAGATGGATCGTAATATTTTAAGAATGCTTTTACTGAAATAATTGTTTGCGTTAAAGCCGTATAATTAGATTGTTCTTCATCGGAATCAAGAACAACTTCAAGTGGGTTAATCATACCATATTCTCCACCTAAGCCAAGTGATATGAAATCTCCACCATATAATCTAGCCATATCTTCAAATTCACCTTCAGGGTCAATTACAACAACTTGATGGTTATTACGTATATGACTTCTTATCAATAACTTGGCAGCTGTAGATTTACCTGAACCAGATGTACCAAGGATAACCATGTTAGCATTATTACGGTTATTTTCCTTTTTAATTTGATACAAGAATTGGTTAAATAATATAACACCACCAGAGAAATCTACACCAAGTAAAGTAGATAAACCTGGATCCTTAACACTATCAAAGATAAATGGATACATAGCTGCCATTGTTGGAGCAGGCATTGGTGTACCAATACGATCTTCAATATCTTGTTTATCATAAATTGGAACGATAGATTTTAATACCTTTTCTTGTTCAAAACGAAGCGGAATAGCACGCATTTCCATTGCATCTAAGAAATTTTTAACTTGTAACTTCTTCATATTTAATTCTTCATCATCATTAGCAGTAATCATAATATGCATTTGGAAATCATATATTTTAGCTTGAGTTGAAGCAAGCATTGTAATAAATTGTTCCAATGATTCATAATTTTGACGAATTACTTCTTGATTTGTTTTATCTTTTTCATCTTGATATTGTTGTTTTAATTCAGCTAACTCTTTATTAATCATCTTTTGAATTACTGAAAAAGGAAGCGGTATATGTTTAATAACTAATTTAATTCCAGCCATAGATGTTAATGTTGATAGATATCCTGGATAAATGTATTTAGGATAACCTATAACTGTTAAAATTGTGGCATGTTTATCGCTAATAATAATTTCACTAGGTCTAAATTCCAAACCTTTAGGAGCTATTTGACTTTTAATATCTATCATACCATAGTCACCCCGAATTCTGTTGTTTGACCACCATTTAAGAAGTTATCTAAAACCATTCTTAAATCGTCATTAGAAGTTTGAAATGCAGTTAAACCTGCAGCTTGTAAATTAGTTATTAAATTACGAATTCTTTTATTAATTAATTCTTGATCCTTTTCCTTAAATAAAATGAAATATTCTGTATCAACTACATTATTATTCATAAACATATTAGCTTTTTCAATATCTTCATTAATCATTTTTCTTCTTACTGGATCACCGGTATTGGTATATAAAACTTGCAGTTGTGATAAATAAGAATTAATATCAACAGGTTTATCAGCAACAATAATCCAAAATTCATAATCAATCATATTATAAACTGTTTTCAAATTAGCTATAATAGCATTTTGTGTTTGTTGATCAAGAATAAAGATATTTCTTGGCATTATTTTAACACCAGTTACTTTTTGATTATTATCAAGAACAATAACACCATTCATGATATTCTTAACAGGAACATCATCAACAGTATATTTACTTTTTGCTATCTTCGCCATCTTTCGCACACCAACCTTTCCATACAAATCTTTGTCTTGTAGTATAAAACTCATATGCCGTTTTTATTACTGTCCTAATATTATGGTAATTTGGTACAGGGATTACCAAAAAACCACATATACAACCAGGAACTATGGCTAATATTGCAAACCATATATTCTGTACTGGTAGTACATAAAACAGTATAAATGTAAGCACAATTCCGGATCCAAAGAGGATTAAATCATTTAAGGTAAACATACCAAAATATAATAATCCTCTTTTTGAGTTTGCTGGAATTAAATATAAATTTTCATCTTGTTCCATAGTATCACACCCTTTTTATTCTTTAATTTTTATTATTAAATATATGACTAGTATTAGCTTTAGAATTCTCTAAATTGTTACTAAATTCTTTCTTAAGTCTTTCAATTTCTTCTTTTCTAGTCTTAACAGCTTGTTCAACGTCAATTAATTTTGCGCCTGTAATAGTCTTACCATTTTTATCATCTTCATAATCAATTGTAGCATCAACTTCATTAGCTTGATTTTCTCTTTTAAGATTTTCATTTTCAAATAGAATCTCAGAAATACTCTCTTGTTCGTAAGATGTTCTATTACTAACCTCGCCAATAAGATCATGGTAACCACTACCAGTATGCATTTGAGTAATAAGTTTAATCTTTTCAGTAGCAGGTGTACCATCTTCACCGCCATGATCATTATAATAAACAGTTGCTTCATTAGCAATTTTACGTTTTGACTCAGCTTCATCAAGTTTTGTTTTATATGCTTGCATATCAGCTTTATTAACAATTACAGCTCCTGAAGCATCTGTTAAATCAGTCATATTTTCATAAGTATGGCTCATAGCATGAGCATACATCAATTCGCGCAACTGATTTCTTCCTTCTTTTCCAGACCAGTTACCTGCAGCATTTTCAATTTGTCCAAGCATATCACCAGTAACTGTCATATCAGCTGTAATTCCTAATTCAGGCATATCAAATCCAACTGTATCGCCAACTTTTAAATTAGCAGCTTGTTTTTGATAACCACGTAACTTATCAAGTTGTTTTGAAAAGGCTCCTGCCTTATGTCCTTCAATATAACTAGTATACGTTTTATCTGCTGCATCAGCAGAACTTACAAATTCTTTTTGTTTAGCTATAACTGATTGAATTGGGGCAATCTTACGTTCATTAGACTTAATTTTTAAATCATTTGGTTTATTCTTTTCATCGATTTCTCTTCTTTTTGCAGCAATTTTATCTTCAGTTTCTCTTAATCGTTTTGCACGTGTCTCTAATTCAGCACCATCAGCTCCAAATGTTGATGCTAAACCTGCACCGACGCTGCCCATAAATGTTGCACCATTAATTCTTGCATCTCTTATTTTACGGTTAACATCAGCTTGAGCATTTAAACCAGCGCCAAAGCCCTTACCAATAGCAGCACCTCTTACAGTACCTAAGGCTCCAGAGAACATCTTTTCACCAAATTTGTTACCGCCGCCAACAACACCAGCTAAGAATCCACCAGCAGCACCAGTAGCACGCATTCTTGCTTTTTCTAGTCCTTTAGAAATACCCTCAGGAATTTCATTTTTAATTTTTTTAAATGGATTTAATGTAAATTTACCATCTAATTTTAATCCAGTTAAATCTTGTAATATTTTTGGTAATTGTTTTGCAAACATTAATGCACCAATAACAATTACAACAGAAGCAAATCCTTGGAATTTAGTATTATCAGTTAAGGCAACTATCAGCTTCATTCCTAGGAATAATCCTAACAATCTAATAAACAAATCTAAATATGTTTCAACACAAGCTTTTGCCCATTTTTGAAGCATACCATTTTTACTAGCTTTTGGATCGCAGTTAGATAATATTGGAATAGGAGCTATTATTTGATAGAATCCTAATTTAATACTACGTACTGCAACATCTAAACATATTGTTATTAAAATTAATGTAACAACAATACCAATAATTGTTGAAACACCCCAACGATAAGCGATTACAGGTTGTTTATAGTTTGATTGACTTTTATTTTTTGTATTTGCTGAATATGTGAAAACATCTGAATCAGAAGTTAATAGACCAAACTCACTGTTTTCCATACCTTTTACATAATAAAGATAATTATCAGTTTCTTCACAACTGTCACCCTCTTTATTACCATCAAAAGCACATTTTAAAGCATTTTTACAAGTTTCATTTATTTCATGATGTTTAACAGTTTTACTTGTTTCTTCCCCTTCTTCTGTTGATTCTTCAGAATTACTTATTTTTCCATCTGCATCATATGTAAATAATTCATCACACACAGCTAATTGAGCATAATCATCACTATTAGGTTTTACAAATTGAGAGAACAAAATGAATTTTAATTCTTTACCAGGTTGATCAATATTAGTTGAAGAATCTTTAATACCATTACCAAATACTATTTTAGCTATTGTTCCATCATGTAAAATCATTCTTTGCACATAAAATGCTTCATTAAAAATATATGGAACAGCTACTATTAATACCATTGATATTATTACATTCTTTATTAAACTACCAAATCCTTTTGATTTATCAGAAAATTCATCAGGATTAACAAGGTAAACAATCATTGAGAAAGTTATTTTGAATAACATAAATATACCTACTAATGCATACACACGATTTGAAAATTCTTCAATATCTTCTGCATCAAATACTTGATACTCTGCTAAGTCAACAATTAATTTATATATTACTGCTATTAAGTTATATACTACTTTATCTAATGATAAGAATACCTCAAGCAAATTAGCTAATGCTGTA
Organism: Bacilli bacterium; assembly: GCA_017527675.1. Lineage (GTDB taxonomy): Bacteria > Bacillota_I > Bacilli_A > RF39 > UBA660 > RGIG6635. Next base: position 29,359 of record JAFXPU010000021.1, on the reverse strand, counting down.
TTCATTTGTTCACCTCCTTATTTTTATTTAAATATGTAAGGTAATATAAAATTCCCTTCATAACAATCCCCCTTTAATTATTTTAAACAATATGGATTACTACTATTTAATCCAGGTATTTTAAATATATTAAAGATAAATTGTAATAACGCTGGAACTAAGAAAATTATAATCATTATTAATAATCTCTTAGAAAAACGACTACCTGCTTTTTTCATTGCATCATCTGATTCAGATGCTAAAGCTCCAATATAATCGATTGTACTTGTAACAATAACAATAATTGGAACAATATATCTAATTATTTTAAAAATTCTTATTAGCCATCCAATCATATCTTGGCCAAAGCCACATTCATTGGTTTCACCATAAACCGTTGGATCAATTTCTGAAAGAATATCTTGTAGGCTAGAACATTTTTCAAAGCAATCTGATTTACCAGTTTTATGTTTTTTACCTAAATAAGCTTCACATTTTTCATTTATTTTAACAAATAATTCTTTATATTCTGTACTAGTATTACCATATTCTTCTTTATATTTTTTAAACTTTTCAATCCACATGTCTAAATCATCACATGTATTAATATCAGCATTATCAGATAAATCTGACGAAAAATAATATACCTCGCGAGTAGTCCAACCACCATTTGCTTGAACTGGATTAAGTAAACCACTACCAGATAACATAAAGTTAGCAATACCTACACCTTTAAAAAAGTCAAATTGTTCCCAAAATTGTTCAGCATCATAAAAATGAGCCAGCAAGTGTATAGGGCTAGCAATATTAACAACTGCAACGCTTTTATCTCTAACATCTAAATCAGATGCATGATAAACATATGCTTGAAAGCCACCACTTAATGCATCAAAAAGTGATATTTCAGTTCCTAATTTTTCAGCAACAACTGTTTTTGGTGCATGACCAGTTTCCTGATAATATTGTTCTAATGGACTGAAATTCACGCAATATATGGTAAATGTTGATATAGAATCTCTAATCAAATTTGCAATACCATCTTTTAATCCATATTGTGTTATATAACTAAAGAAATCTTTAATTTCACCAATAGGAGTTAATCTATTAGTATTTACTCTAACCCAAACACCATCGCCTTTAGGAGAAATCCATACACCATTACCTGGAAATGGATCCGTTTCAACACCTGTTACCTTACCGTTAGCATCAAAATTTATTTTTAGTTGACCAGGTTTAGTGGTAGCGTTATCTTTTAATTTATAGACTTTATTACCATTTTCATCAGTTGTTTCAACACGGCAATCACTTTCTGGTGTCCAGCGATGTCCATCACATTCAATCCAACCATAATCAACTGCTTTAACATTGCTAAATGTTAATAGTGTAAACGCAAATATTAAAGCAATATAAATGTATCTTTTTTTATTCATTAATACTCTCCACCTTTACCCAATTATTATCAATCCTATATTTTTATGTATAAAATTCCATACTATCATAATTATACCAAAAAAAAACTATTATTAAAATAGTTTTTTTGTTATTTTACATATATTTTATTATCTACCAATAACTGTTGATGGTGCACCATTGTTACTTAATTGGCAACTATCTGCATTACCTTTAATAAAGCAATCAATACAAGTAACAGCATCAGTTCTATCAGCAGCAAAACCTACTACTAATTTAACAATTGTTACTACAAAGAATACTAAAATTGCAGCAATAAGTCTTTTGAAGAAAGTTGATTGTCCTTTTTTAATTTCATCTTCTTTTTGAGCAATTACAGCTTTACCCAAATCAAACATACCGAAAATAATTAATAATACAGGAACACCTATTTGAATAATTAATACAATTGTAGAAGTAACTGTTGGAATTAATCCATCAAATTTTAATTCTCCACTACCACAAGTATATGTAACTCCTCTACTTAACTTTAATAATTCTAACATACACAATTCCTCCCTCGATAAGAAAATTATACTATATAACATCTAAAATGTCAATTAATTTTATACTACTTGACACTATTTTATAACGTATGGATTATCAACTGAACCATCACCTTCAGTATACAATTCATCACCACTTACATAAACAACTAAATTGTAATAATACATTTCATTAGCAGTAGCTCTTCTAATACGTCCTGGACTATAAATCATAACTTCATATGAATTATCAGCCATAGCATTTGATGTCCATGTATCAGATGTAATATTCTTATATATATAATTATAATTTGTGCAACTACCTGATAAAATGTTTTCGCAATCAGGATCATAAGATGCTAAGGCATAATCGCTTGGACTCATTAATCCTAAATATTGTCCTTCTAATTTTTCACCACAATCAACATAAGCTGTTTTAGCAATATTATCAGGTGTTCTTTTCCCTATACAAACACCAAATGGTATTAAATGCTTTCTCTCGTTAATTTTATAGCCATCATATTTAGCTTTCAATACTTCATGTATATCACTATTCTCATATACATTTTCACCAGATCTGTCATTAGTATCAGTATTAAATTTAGAATCCCAACTAGTATATTGAGCTGATTGTTCAGTATTAAGTAATTTTAAATTACCACTTGCATCAATTTTTAATATAAACCATAAAGATCCACCAAAAGAAACAATATTGTTTGGATTTGTTCCCTTAAATATATATTCGCCATTATCATAATATAGGCCAGCATCTTTAGTAGTCAAACTATCATCAATTATTTTAGATTTTAATGTTTTTGTTTGATAATTAGTGCAAATCAAATTAGGTAAATAGTTATATGATTCACCATTATTCATAATTGTTACAGTAGCAGAGCAATCATCTTTATTCATTTTAGCTAATGATTTTAAATGGCCAGCCTCTTCTAATTGATCAGAAGTAACAATCATTGAACTTCCCTCAACAACAACAACATCACCATTGGTTACTGCTTTTTCGGCAGCTTTTATTAATTTTTTCTCTATTTTTTGATAATTAGCTTTGCTACTACAAGAACTTAGTAGCATTATGCTTAATAGAAGCACAAGTATAACAGCAATTATACTTCCACCCATCATATAATATTTCTTATTCTCGTTCATAAAACCTCCCTATTGCTTACTACAACTTCTTGCTCCGTTAACAAAGCAATTAAAGCAATCTAGTATTGTATCAGTTGATAATATATTAATCAGGAATCTAACAATAGTTATAACTAAAAACATAATTAAAGCTGTTATTAATCTTTTAACAAATGTTGCTTGTCCTTCTTTTATTTTATCATCTTTATTTGAAACTACTCCTTTAAATAAATCAATCATACCCCAAATAATCAGAGCAACTGGTCCAAATATTTGAAATGCTAAAACAAAATAATAAACAACATTAGCAATAGATTTATTAAATGTTAAACCATTACCACAAGTAACATCACTATTAACTTCATAATTCTCATAGCCATCAGAATCTACAGCAGTTTTACCACTGCAATATCCATCTTGAGTTGTACAACATGGTGAAGTACCTTTTCCTGATTCACCAACTGATTTTACAACACAATGTTTTTTATCTGAACCATAAGTGTACTTTGTGCAATCGCTTACACCATGAAGTGTGCAATCATCAGCTTTAACATTAGGAATATAAATAATTATTCCAATAACAAAAACTATTAATAATTTTAATATATTTTTCATATTTTCCCTCTATCTACAACTATTATTTATAAAGCAACCTATACAATCAATAATATTATTTGAGCCACCACTCATACTCAAAAAGAAACTAACTAATAATTTTGTTAAAGCAACTATAAAGAATAAAAATACAGCTGATCCAATTCTACTATAGAAGGCTTTCTGACATTTTTTCATTTCATCTGGCTTACCTGAGTTAATTCCTTTAAATAAATCAATAGTTCCCATTACAACTAACATACCCATAGATATAATTGTTAATATAGTAATTGTAAGACTAGTAATAAATGGTATATAATCGGGGATATTACTTAAATTACCACAAGAAACAACATCCTGATTTTCTAAATATTCTGGTACTTCATTATCTTCACCATTAACTTTTACTTCCGTACCACCCTTAGTATGAGGATCTGCATGAACAATTGTTGGACTAAATGCAAATACCATTAGCATTACTAAACATAAACATATAATTATTTTTCTCATATAATTACACTCCCATAACTGATTTTATTATAGCAAATTATAGCAAAACTTGCAATTAAATTAAGAAATTATATACATTATTGACAAAATAATTATTTTTTTATCAATCAAAAAAAGTAGTATGAACTACTTTAATTTATCAAAACCTAATTTAACTAAGAAAGTCTTTAAAGCTTGAATATTTTTTTCTCTTTCATCAAGAGGTGGTAAATTATAATAAATCTTTAATTTTGATTCATATTCAAAATCTAATACATCTTTTGAACTTAATAAACTTTGATTTAAAATAATCTTTTTATCTTTAATATCTTTCAAAGTTTGTGGCATAGTCATCATTAATTTATTTAATTTAATCATTGATGGCTCTAGTAAATAGATTATTTCATCACATCTACTAATAGCTTGTTGATTATTATTAACATCAATTAAGATAACATCAGAATTACCATATTTATTTAATTCAGTCATAAAAGTACCATTGTTTGCAGATACTAGGTTGCGGTCCTTAAAATAAGTAAAATCTGTTTTATCTAACTCAATTGCAACAACATTATACTTTTTAGCTAACTCATTTCTCATCATATAAGTTAAAGTTGTAGCACCTGCTTGTTTAGTAACATCTTTAATACCAATAACTCTTTTAACATGTATTTCAGGTTGTTTAGCTTCCTTATATACAATTTTCTCCTTAATAATTGTTGCAGGAGATTGTGATTGAGCAACTGGTTGAGGTTCTTCTAATTGATGAAATTGAGCAACATCACGATATGAATTTGGATGATTATACAAATATTGAATACCATCTAAATTACGCGTGAAATTATAAATTCCCATAGATATTAACTTAGACAAATAACTAGGTGATGTTGATTCAGGATCATCATCAAGTAATAAAATTACCTTATCCATATCTAATGAAATTGATAACTTTTGTAAATTCTTAATATCTTTATAACCTTTAATAGCAGTTATATCCAAAATCATTCTTTGATAAAAGAAGTTTTGAAAAGTTGAAATAATTTCATCAACAGTATATTCACCATTTAAATTCTTAATAATATCAATGCCTAAGTTTTCAAGCATATATTGATACTTGTTAGAAACTATTACATTCATATTTGCACCCCTTTAAAATCTAATTATCAATAACTTCATAGATTACTGAAGTTTCACCACTAACAGGGAATTGTAATAATCCACCAATTAATGGAATATCAAATGTCATAAATGTTATAACTGTATAATACTTACCTGGAGCTGATTCATAATCATTTTCATAAACACAATAATTGTATTGATTAACGCCTAAATTTGCACCATGAACTAATTTTTTTGAATCATAGTTACCATATTTTCTTGATAAAATACTTGGGCATTTAGAGCTATTACCATCATTTAATTTATAACCAATAGCATTAATTTGCTTATCAATTTCATTCTTTGTGGCATCACTCCAGCCATCATATTTTTCAATTGTATATATAATTCTATCTTTAATTTTATATGCTTTTGAATAACTTATAGATCCAATTAATAAGGCAGAAATAACCCCTATGAATATAAGTATTAAATTAACAATAAAGGCACTACCAACAGCCTCACGCATAAAATCACCTCATTAACTAATTTATAAATCATTAAAAAAAATATAAAATATATTTTTTTTATGCTTGATATTTACTAGGATCTACTGCAGACCCGGTAAAATAGTAAATATTATAAGTCTTAGAATATACTGGCATTTTAATTACTTTACCTAAAATTGGTATTTCCATTCTCATGTAACTTACAACACCAAAACTGTAGTAAATATCTGTTGTGGATTTACCACCACCAGCTTTTGGTTTTGCATTCTCATTGAAGTAAACATAAATACAATAACCCTCTGAGCCATCGCCACCATTGCCCATTAAAACACCTTTAACATCGCTTCCTTTAGCAAAACGAGTTTTAGGACAATCTACGGGAATTTTCTGATAACCCAATGATTCTAATCTATCATCTATTTCTTCTTTAGCGAAAGAATTGTATCCTTCAAATTGTTCAATTGAATGCAAAATAGCATTATTTACTTTATAGGCCTTGTAATAACTTAGAGTAGCAGCAAGAAACGCCATGATAAAAACTATAAAAATAACTATAAAATTTAACAAAAATGACGTTCCTATACTTTCTCTCATAAGCTATTACCTCCTTATAAAACAATTCTAGCATATTATTTATATTTTTTCAATATTAAAATTAATAAAGTCCCATAAAAATAATGGGACTTTATTATATTCTATTAAGAATTTGAATTTGATTTTACTTCTGAATTAGCTCCAGATACGCACGCTTTATAATCTTCTTCTCTATATTGTCCTGTTGTATCACCTTTTGGTTTATTACATGTTCCATTACTCCAAACACCACCAGCATCTGTACAGCATGCCTTGTTAGCACTTGTCTTCATTAAACTATTGATTAATGGAGTTGCAACAGCAACAACAACAGCGATTAAGATAATTGCAACAACAGTTAAGTTTGCTTCACCTGCTGCTTCTTTCATTTACCTCACCTTCCCTTTACTCTATCTAAAAATATTATATCACAATATAACTTTTTTAGTCAATTTTTTTAAAATTACTTTACATTTATTAGAAATTCATCATCATCATCATTGATAGCATCATAAGTCCCATGATACCACCACCAGTACAAATTAACATTGTTAATGTCATACTTTCCATTTTTTCAAGACGTTCTTTATATTTTTGTTCACGAGCTTTATTTTGTAAAGCTGAAACAGTACGAGAGAACATCATAACTTGTTCATGTTTATCTTGTTGAGATCCTAAACCTAAACGATACAAAAGACGCATCATACGCATAGAATCACGAACTGGATACTCATTAGCAAAATCCACATATGGTTGAATAGAAGAATCACCGGCATCAATACGTGCAACTATTCTTCTTAATCCCGGTCTAAATACTTCTGGAGCACTTTCAATTGATCTTGATAATGCTACTGGAACAGTATAGTGTTGAACCAAGATTTCCAAACTCTTTAAGTAGTATGGAAGCATTTGATTTATATAATGTAAATTTGCTTTATAATAATTTTTTAAACTATTGTAACCTGATTTAAATACTAAATAACCAGCTACAAAAGCAATTAATATGTACATAAATGATAACTTATTTAAGAAAAAGAATATTACAACGATTATTGTAAGTAATCCATTTCTTACACGTTGACCAAATAATGCACCAATATCCAAATCACGACCTGGATATTTTATGTTAAGTAAGAATTCATAATCATCTTCCATTAACAATCTAAAATATGGTTCAGTGTCTTGAACAAATTTATTTGTATCAATTACACGATTATAGTTCAATACGAATATTAAGATAACACCTATAATTATATATATCATTATTACTCAGCCCCCACATTCTCATTATAATATTTCTCACCTTTAAGCAAGAAGTATGTATTTAAAAGAACAATGCCGTGAAGTAATAATTGAATATACCAAATCTTTAGCATTTCCATATATCTTTCTGATCCTAATAAGAATTGAACTAACATAACCATAAAATACAAAATTATACCAAATTGCAAGAACTTTTTGTGGAATGATGCACGATCGATACGGTCACGATATACACCTTCAACAAGCATATCAATATCTTGTGACATGTTTTCAAGTGACTCTGCAGTATCTTGAGCACCTTCATTAGTAATTTGTAAGAACAATTGATGCATATTCTTAATCATATAGAAATCATATTTAGCATCCATAAATGATAAAGATTGATCAATCGTACCATTTTCATAAGCCATATCAATCATAACTTTAACATCTGATTTTACTGGATCTTCAAGTACACCTGATTCATATACACCTTCCAACGCTTTAACAAAACTTTGTGTTGTTGCAAATTCCATTATAGTATTCGTTGTATATACTTGTACTTGTTCAAATATAAATTCACTATAAATTCTTTTACATCTTAAGTAAGTTAAATATGGAATAGCTGCTACAGCAGCTAATGCATAAATAACTGAAATTAATAGATTATAAAAATATAAATAAGTTATAACTGCTGCTATAGTTGCAAAGCCAACTATCTCAATAATATATTGTCTAGTTGTATATTCTTGGCCTAACTCCTTAACTTTTTCACGTATTGTTTTAAATGAATATGGAGCTACTTTTTCATATATAAAACTTGTTTTATCTGAAACATATTTATATACGTTTTCACCATTAGCACTACGATAAATAAATATAAATATAATTATTAACGTAACAATTATAAATACTAAAGCTACACCCATATTTACCTCCTATTCAAATATTATTTGCTGACTATTATTAGTACTTGCACTAGTACTATTATTATCAGCATTTTCTTCTTTATTATTTTCCTCTTCAAAGGCAATTTCTAATTCCGACTTTTGATTTTGCATTTCTTCAATTGCATCAACGCCAGGTTCATATGCCTCTTCACTATTAGCAATATTCTTTAAATGTTCTGGTAATTCAACGCCTTGTGCTTCCAAATAATCAAGTAAATAAGAACTTGGATTACGCATTGTTACCTTACCATCTGGTGTTTTACGATATAAAATATTATATTTTGCATCATTATTTTCAGTTACATAGAATTCACAAACTTCAGCAATTTCACGAATGAAACGATGAGTTTCTTTATCTTGATAACCTCTTATATATACACCAATTTGAATATAACGATATATAGACTTCAAGAACTGAGCTATATCTTGATTTGTTTCAAGTAGTGAGTACATACGGTTAGGAATAGAAGTTGCTTTATCTGCATGTATTGTTGATAAAATGTAGTGTCCAGATGATATAGAGTTACGTACAGCCATAACAGCCTCAGCACTACGAACCTCTGATAGTAATATCCATTTTGGGTTCTGACGCATGCAGGTAACAAGAACATCAGAATATGATGCAATGTTATTTGTTTTCATTGCTACTATATCACGTGTAGGATAAATTCTATCAAGGTGAAGTTCCAATGTATCCTCGATAGTAATTATTTTTTCATTTTCTTTTGTATGAGAAGCTAGATATTTAACAAACTCAGTTTTACCAGAACCAGTTTCTCCACAAACTATTATGTTACAGTGTCCTTCAACGCATTTCATAAGTAAATCATGAATATCTTCTGTAACATATTTTTCTTCTAATAATTTTCCCTTTTCAAGTCTAATTTTTGCTGGAGTTTTACGAATAACGCATGCAATACCATTACGAGCTATTGAATCATGTACGAAGTTCATACGTAACTCGGCAGATTCTGAGTCTAGAAATGGATGGGCAGCGTTAAAACTGTGACCAACAACGTTAGCACATTGAAAGGCTAACTTTTCCATGAAAATATTATTAACTAACGGATTTTCAATTCTAAAAATACCATGTGATAAAGTTTTTAACCAAAGTTGACCACCATTACTATAAGAAATATCGGTAACATCATCATTATCAAGATATTCTTGTAATGGGCCAAAGTCGACTTGATCAAAAATATTTTCTTCCATTAATTATTTTCCTTTTTGTCTTCTTTATCTTTTTTATCTTTATCAGTTACGTCGATACCGTTATCTTCATTTTCAGGGATTGCTAATGTACTAGCATCAATATAGTCTCTTAAGTAATCACTGGCAACTTCTACATCACCCATTTTAGGAACAGCACCACCATGTGGAATTATTGCTAATTCAACGCCATCAATGTATGGAGCTTTCATTAACATTACAAAGTAATCTGATTCTAGACCATAGTATAAGAATGCTGGAGTACCAACTTCATTTGAACTTTTGAATACATCTTGTCCACTTGAATCTTTAACAGCAACAATTTTGATATTTTCAATAAGTTTACCAAACATTACTAAGCCTTCTTCATCTTCAGCTTTCATCCATACATCAACATAATCATCAGGTTCAATAGAGTTACTATAAGTTGTTACCATATCAACTTTAATGTATGCTGGAATTTCGTCTTCCTTTAACTCAGTTAACCAGTTGCCTGGTAAATCACTTTTTTCTACAATTGCACTTTTATAGAACATACTTCCTTTTGGAATCATAGAATTAACACCAACATATTTACCAACGATAGAACTTGAATTTGTTAAAGCATCTTTATCTATAGCAACACTTGGTACGTCAATCCATACAACATCAGTATTTGTAATTTCTTGTTGTGGTAATAAATCTGAAGCTGCAACTGGAACCCTAGTTGGATTTACAGCTTTCGTAATTTTGCTATTATATTCCCAATATAATAAAGCAAGCACAATAACTACACCAATTATTGTAACAACATTTTTGTTTGAAAAGAATCTTTTCATTGACATCATAAAATTATTCATATATTTCCTCCTATTATTCTAATATTTTGTTTCTAATATAGCATCAATTTGATTTGTGATGTTATATTGTATTTTTTCTCCTGTTAAAGTCGTAGATGTTTCACTACCACCTACCCTAAGTTTTAAACTAACTTTTGGTGGTATTTCATTTACATCATAAATATCAATGTGATATGTATGAGATAAACTAGCATTTTGAGCAAATCTTCTGATAAAACTCTCTAAAAATCTTTCAGTATCAATTTTAATTATTCCATTTTTACGATACGCTGCTAAGTCTAGGGAATCATACATAGCCGCTTCAGTTGTTTCCTTTAATAATTCATAATTATGTTCACTCGTGTTTGTAACATTTTGAAAGAAATAAATTAAGAAAATAGATACAACACCAAGTAACAAAATCATTACACCCCAAAATGACTCTTTCAAGTATAACCTCCTTTAAACTAATGTCGTGTCTTATTATATTAACACCTAATGTAATTATATATTTTTTTTCCCTTTTTTTCAAGTAGTATTGCAAAAATAATTAATAATTGTCAAACAAAAAAAAGTGAAGAAAAATTCTTCACTTTTTTATTAACAATTTGGATTAGAATTATCATAACAAGTTTTATAGTTTCTTAATGCTTTAAGTCTTTGAGATTCATTAGTTATTTTAAATGAACCACCAGTTATTACTTTATAATTTCCATTCATTAATGTTGTAATATAATTTGATACGCAAGACTTAGTTTCATCTTGATATTCATCACAAGTAATTTTTAACTTATCTTTAGCATCTGTATAACTTGTATATGGATCCTTATTATTTTTCCTTAATTCAGTGTTATCTTTTCTAATCTTACCAATATTTGTTGGAGTTAATTCAATTGTGTACATTGGTGTATTATCATAAATAACTCCTGTTGTTGTTATATTTTTATATGCTGTTCCCTTCAAGTTGATAAAAGATGCCCAGTTGCTACCAGGATTTCTACCATCACCATCAATACTTGGGAAAATTTTCTTAGTGTTTCCTTCGGCCATATCAATTAAACGATATACAACAGCTAATTTACCTTTATCACAAGTAGTAGTTTGCGGATCGCAACAATCAGCTGGTGAATCAGCAGTTTTTTTACATTTCATAGTATTTGGATCACATTCATAATGACATTGATGTTGATATAATGGATTATAAACATAATATGGGCAACTATAACCATCTTTGAAATTATAACCATATTTTTCTTTAGAGTCAGTTTGATTTAATATATCATCAAAATGTCCTTTATGTCCTAATCCAGATATTTCAACTTTTGCAAAGAAATATCCTTCAGTTGTTGTAAATCCAACTGGGAATCCATATCCTTCGATATAATATAAATTCTTTTCTTTTTCGTATCCAGTTGGTTTAAATTGATCATTAACATCATTTGTTGTTGTAGCAGTTATTTTTTTAGATAAGAATAAATAATCGTCTGGATAATAAAATGCATACACGCCACTATAATCCCATTCATAACCTTTAGTTTCGTAGTTATCTACGCTTATATATGTTTGTCCTTGACAAATATTACTTACACTGTTATCTGGATCAGTTGAATTACCAATTTCACCATTTATACCGGAGCAATTGAATGTTTTGGCAGTTGCATCTTTAGCCGAATTTGTTTCAACTTTTACAGTACCTGGTTTAACATCACCAACTAAATTAGCATCCCCAACGCCATATCTAGATAATCCTAAATTAGTTTTAGTATCTGTTGTAAATTTAATTGATGCTTTAGAATAATCATACATACTTGATTCATTGATATTTTTCTTACTTTGGCAAACAAGAAGTTGTTCTCTTAAAGTATATCGATCTCCAACTTTTCTCGCAACAGCAGCCTTTCTTTTTTCTTCTTCTTTAGTATCTTTTAAATCATCTGCACTTGGTTTACTTGTTGTACAACCAGATGTTTTACTATTAGATGTACCTTTTATAGTTGTACCAGGAATTGTATAATCTTTTGATGGTAATTTATATGTTTTACCTTCTGTACCATCACAATATCCTGCTCTACCACTATTTTTATGTCTCCAAGCACCATCAATATATGAACAAGGTGCATTATTATTTCCATCACATCCGCATCCGTTATTGCAGGCACAAGCAAAATCACCGCTACCGCAACTATTTACAGGATCACTCCATGTATCAGGTTCAGGTGGTACCTCTTTACCAATGCAACATTTATCGTTATCTACCGTTACATCACTATCGCCTTGTTTATTATATTCGACCTCTGCCATATAATCAGCATATGCTTGAGATATTGCATTTTCATTTGTATTCCAAACATCTGTAAATGTATCATAGTCAGGTTTTGTCCAACAAACACGCCTAGTTTGCAATTCTGCAAAAATATGTTCTGGTTGATTAATTCCCCAATAGAATAATGAACCAGCAATAATATTTCCCATTGCGCTTGGTGAGTTTGGTAAATCTACAAATACAGATTCCCAACAATAAACGTCACAATAAGGTGACTCAGAAAAATTTTCATCTATTGATGCCCTAGCTGGTTTACCATCTATTTGATATGATATATTATTATGATAGCATGTTTCATTACGATTGCCATACTCATCAACAGCATCACTTAAAGTAAAGTTTGAACGAACTTTTCCTTGAACATCACAAATTGCAGGTGGTACTTTAACATCAGGTTTGCAAGGTTCACATGAAATAGTACCATCAGCTAAATGAGTAGCTTTTTCAGGATCAGTTATTTTTTTCTTAAATTCTTCAAAATTTTTATTTGTTTGTACACCAGAATATGATGGAAGCAATTCCTTACATGTTTTAGATCCACCACCGCCACCACCAGGTTTACATTTCAAGTAAGTTATTTTATTACCATCATCTGTACATATAACATTTTTTGGATCAGATATTGCTTCTTTAAACAATTTACATGTCTTATAATCTTCTTTCTTTGGTTCTTCAGTAGTACAAGTTTTACCAGCGCAAGCATAATAAGTACCAATTATTTTCTTAATTGTTCCTGTATAAGAAGCACGTGCACCTATTCCCGCTTTACGGTTAGCTAAACGTGCAGGAAATCTATATGAAGTTGGTTGTACTATTTTAACATAGCATGCATCATTAGGTTGCCCACACGTACCATCTTTTTCATTAAATTGAGTTGGAAAATGCTCTTTTAAATATTTTACAGCTTCTGCTGAACTTTTAACGTTACCATTTTCTTTTAAAGAATATGCACGAAGAACACTTACACATGTTTCATTTAAATCATTTGGATTAGCAGAAATTATATTTTGTTTTTGAGCATTACTTGGTTTATATAAATAAACACTTGTAGCATTGCCTTCTTCAATATCTGAAATCTTAGTCAAAATTTGACTTTTATTTGCATTAAAAACACTTGTAGCATTTGGTACCAGTTCATTTAAAAGATAGTAAGTTTTATCATAAAAACTTGGCTTTTGTTTTATATTTACACATACTTTATATAATTTTTCATTATCAATATTTAAACATTTATAATCCTCATCAAGATATTTTGCATATTGATCAAAACTACCATTTGCAACAAGCATATAATATGCTGTGAAATCAGCAATATTGTTACGAATAGTATTAAAATAATTTATAGAGCCATGTTCCTTTACAAGATTATCTTCATATAGCAAGCCTTGATCTGAAAGATACCATAGCAGAATTTGAGCAAAAAAGTTTTCATCTGGGCCTTTAGTTGCATACGAATATATCTTTCTAACTGCCAAATTATTTACAGTCATAGGAGCATAATAAAAATCTCCAAAACCATATGGTTTTTGATGGTCAAGGCATAATGCATCTTGACCATTTAATTTTATTTGATAGTATTGATTATCTTCAACAATATATCCATTGTCGACCTTATAGGTATCTTTAAATGTTTTTGTTGTTCCAGTACTAGTAATAGTTGCTGTATTTATTTTTTCTCCACTACCAATAATATAATCTGTGTTAGCTGCATTACAATTATTAATTATAAACAAAACGGTTAAAAATAATAATGTGGTAAATATATTTTTTTTCATAATATACCTCCATTTAATTAATTACTTAGTTAAACTTTTTTCAATATGAGAACTTTGATAATTTTCAAAATAATTACTAATACCTTCAAAAGTATAGGATTTACCATCAGCAAACGTCTTTTCTATAGAACCATCCACTTCTTTGCAACCTCCACAAATAGCATCAATAGTATCAATATCTAGATTTGCTTTTAATTCTTTTATTAAAACACGTTTAGGATCAGTTCCATAAAAATAATAATTTATTGGATTATAACCAATATTTTCTGATGAAAATAAAATATAATCTAAAGCCAAATTATAATATTCCTCTGAATCCTTATTTTGACGACGATAATTCATAATTTGTGAAACAGCATCAGCCTGTTTGTCATCTAAAAATAAGTAATTAAGTGGAATTGCATGTTTATCAAAATAAACTTGACTAAGAGTAAGAATATCACCATCTAACATATTACCTAAATAATCCTCTTTTACAGCCATAAATGTATCCTTACTAATATATGGACTGTTAATATAAATCATAACAGCTATAGCTTTATCTCTTTCTAAGTCGCTTTCAAATTCATTTTCTTCAACCATTTTATCGATTTTAGCATATACTTGATCTAATGTTATTTCATTTGGTACATATACATTACCATTTTCATCTAAAATTGGTAATTCTGGTAGTTCAGCTTCTTCAACTACAGGTTCTTCACTAATCTCTTCACTTGGTTGTTCGCTAGTTTCAATAATCTCTATTTGAGATGGTGTTTCAGAAGTTACATCTACAACTACTTCTGAAGCTGGTTCTGGTTCAACAGAACATCCTGAGCATCCAGTCATTAATAATGTTGCACCAAGTCCTGCACCAGCAAATACTAACTTAGATCCTCCTATTAATTTTTTAAAATTTTCATATGTTTTTACGTTTTTCATAAAATCCTCCCTAATTAATTCATATTTTAGATGTTTTTTACAAAAAAGTCAATGTATTGACATGTATTTTTGTAAATATTTGTCAAAAAAAATAATTAAATATTTAGGTATTTAATTATTTCATTATAAGTATTATTAAAATTAGTAAAATCTACATTAAACCAAGTAACTTTCATTTGATTTAAAAACCACGTATATTGTCTTTTAGCATAATGTCTACTTCTTCTTTTTATTAATTCTTTAGCATCATCTAAAGATATTTCTTTATCAAAATATGAAAATAGTTCTTTATAGCCTATAGGTGTTAATACAGCTTTAGTTCTTATACCTGTTTTATAGATATTTAAAGCTTCTTTTTCTAAACCTTGCTTAAACATATTATCGACTCTTAAATCAATATTTTTATATAATATATCTCTTGGGCAAGTTAAGCCTATAAAAGATACATCATATAGTAATTTATCAGTTTTTTCTTTTTCAGAATAAGGTTTATTATTAGCTAAAAAGTAATTAATAGCTTTTATAACTCTTTTTCTATTATTAATATGAATATCGGTATTAGGATCTAATTTAAGTAGTTTTTGATATAATTCTTCATTAGATAATTCTTCATATTGATTAGAATTATCTAAATTATTAAATTGATAATCATATAACAAAGCTTTTATATATAAACCAGTTCCACCTACTATTATTAAATCTTTATTATTTTTAATATGTTCATCTATTACTTGTCTACCATCTTTTTGATAATCAAAAACGGTATAATCTTCATCTATATTTTTTATATCTAAAAGATAATGTTTAATGCCTTCTTTTTCTTCTTCAGATATTTTAGCCGTAGCTATATTTAATTCTTTATATACTTGAGTAGAATCAGCATTTAAAATATCAGCATCTAAATATTTAGCTAACATAATACTTAGTTTAGTTTTACCAACTCCAGTTGGTCCTACAATACATATTAATTTCATATTATTCCTTCTTTATATGATAATTTTAACACAAATAATTAAATATATACACTTAATCTTGATTCAAATTATATAAATTAATTAACTATGACAATATTCTACATTTTCTTTAGTATTTTTATAATATAATGTACTAAATTCATTTTTTTAATTGGAATTTATTTGTATTTATTTAAATAAATTTTATTAATTCTCGGCATTTTATTGACTTTTGCCGATAATTACTTTAAAATAATTTTTGGTGATTGAAATGATTTACAATTATAAAGAAATAATTTCCAAATATAAAACAAATTACAAGTTAAATAAAGCAATTAAAGATAAAAAAATTTTTAAAATTGATACTGGATTGTACTCTGAAAACGAATTTATTAATTATTTATTAGTTTTGAATAAGAAATATCCAAATGCCGTATTTACTTCTGATAGTGCATACTATTATCATAATTTAACAGACATTATTCCCCAATATTATTTTCTTGCTACTCATAGAAAAGCAGCTAAAATAACCAATAATAAAGTTAAACAAATATACGTACCTGAAGATAAATTAAAATTAGGAATAACAACTATAAAGGTTAATGGAACGAGTATAAAAATTTATGACAAGGAAAAAATGCTAATTGAACTTATTAAAAACAATAAAAAAATTCCATTTGATTACTATAAAGAAATAATTAATAATTATAGATTAATAAGTAATAAAATTGATATGAACAAATTATCTAGTTATTTAGGTTATTATAAAAATAATATTGATATATTTTTAAAAATACAAAAGGAGGTTTTTTGATGAATTTGCAAAAGTTAATACAAAAATACATTAAGGCAGGATATACTGATGATGATGCATCAGCTAAAGTATGTCAGGATTTGGTATTAACAGCAATTTCAAATAGTAAATATTTTAAAAACATTACTATAAAAGGTGGAGTTGTTATGCATAATCTATCTAACGATATTCGTAGAGCAACGCTTGATTTAGATTTAGATTTTATTAAATATTCATTAGACGATAATTCCATTAGGCAGTTTATTAATGAGTTAAATAAATCTATCAAAAATATAAGTTTTGAAATAATTGATGATATTATAACATTACATCACCAAGATTATAGTGGTAAAAGAGTGTTTTTAAAAATTAAAGATACATTTAATAATGAAATAAACACAAAGTTAGACATTGGAGTTCACAGCTTATTCGAATTGGAACAAGTACAACATATATTTAATTTTAATATAATTAATTTAGAGGCTAATTTATTAATCAATTCTCCAGAACAAATATTTGTTGAAAAATTAAAATCATTACTAAAATTTAATATTAGATCTACTAGATATAAAGATATATTTGATTTTTACTATTTAATAGATAATGATTTATTAGATAAAGAAAATTTAGAAAAATGTTTTAAAATATTAATATATGACGATAAAACTTTACAAATAAATAATATTAAAGACTTAGTTAACGATTTTTCAAAAATAGTAAATTCAAAATATTATAAATATAATTTAAATAACCCAAAATATAATTGGCTTAACAAAAATATAGATGAAGTCTTAAATAAAATAATAAAATTTCTAGCTAGCATTGAAACAGTAAATATTTAAATTATTAAAAACAGTATTTGCTGTTTTTTTAGTTGATAATCATTACTATATAAATAAAAAGAGTAAAAATTATATTTTTTTACTCTCTTCTTTAAATGATTTTTCTAATTTAGCTAACGAATCATCAGTTAAATTAATAAACCAATCATCTAATTCATAAACATCTAAATCTAAATAATTAAATATTGCTTTATAATCTTTTACCATAATTAATTCATTTAAATCTTTTAATACTTTTACTCTATCTTCATACTCAGGATATGTATTTAAAATATAGTTAGTAAGTAATCCTGCAAGTAAATAACCTTCATTAAATAATAAATCAAAAGAATCTTCATCATATACTGCTTCATAGTTTAAAGCTTCATCTATATATTCTTCTGCTGAATTAATATAAAAAGGAGATTTATCTTTTTCAATTAATTCTATATCATTTTGATTTATATTATTATTTATTAAATAAGCATCTATTAATTGTAAAACATAATCAATACCAGCTACTCTTTTATATAAGCCATAATAATCGGAGTTGATATCATATTTAAATTCTTTATTATTTGGATATTTTTTAGCAAAAAAATCTTGAGCAATTGTTGTTGCTAAAAAAGATATTGTCTCAGTAAAATAATCTCTTGTTTCAGGATTAAAATTAGGATTATCTAGATCTTCTATATTATTAGTATCATGCATAAGTTCATGAATAATATCATATGTATCGCTTATATCGTTTGTTAAGACTATATATATAAATCCATTTTCATAATAAGAACATAATGGTAAATTCTTATGATATGCCTCATTTAGAGTTACAAATTCAATTTGATTATTATCTAATTTTTTAAATAAATATAAACCATATTTAGGAGATATAGATTCTAAAAATTCATATGCATAATTAATACATTCTTCTTTTGAAACTCTGTTTTTATAACTTACATCATCCACAAAAGGAATATTATCTATAAGAATTTTAGTAAAAGATTTAAAATGATTTAATCTTTCAATATGTGCTTCATAATTATTATCTCTTAAGAAATAATTAACATATTTATCAATTCTATTATTTATTTCTTTTAAATTCTTATGCATATATATACTCCTTTCTATTTTGTTTTACTATTTAAAGCTTTTCTTAATCTTTCTAAACTATTATCACTTATATCAGTTATAAATTCTATATTATTGTTGACTTTAATAATATTAAAATCAAGATTTAAGTAACTAAATATTTCTTCTAAAGTATTATTTTTAATCATATCCATTAATCTTATTAAGATATCTTTACCATTGTAATTAGCTTCTATATAATTAACTAATACATAAGCTAATATATATCTTTCATAAAAAGGTATTTGAATCTCTTCTAAAGTTAGGATTTCATTTACAGTATCTTCATCAACATATCTTAAATCATTATCATCTATTTGACCCTTTTCTAAATAAGTATCTAATAAATTTAAAGTATCTTTAGTCTTTAAAGCATTTTCATAAATACCATAATAATCATCCATTTTATTAATCGTAAATTCATCATTTAATCTAGTTTTCAAAAAATATTTTTCAGCTTCTACAGTACCTAACAAAGATATTGTTTCAGTCAATATATCACGACGATACTTCTTAGATAAATCATCTTCAATAACCGTATTTAAAGCATGTAATAGTTCATGAATAATCGTATAACAATCAGATAGATCATTATAATAAACTATATTAACATCTAAGCTTCCATCCTTATATTCTGAATAAGACATTAATTCATTATCTTTTAAATCTATATAATTTTTAAAATTAAGATTTAAAGTTCCTAAATCAGTTAACATTAAATCATTAAATTTAACCCCTATAGTTTCTAAAAATTCAAAAGCTAATTTTTGACTAGTTTGTAATTTAACATCTAATAAATATTCTTTTTCTTCAAATATTGGGGGATTTTCTAATACCAAATCCGTTATTTTCTAACATAATTAATTAATTCTGGATGATATTTTAAGGAATACTCATCAACATATTTAGCAAAAAAAATATTTAGGTCTTTTAACATTATAATCACCTAGTTTATTTAGTTCTTTAGTTTTAACAGATACAAACCATTTATCTAATTCTTCAACATCTAGATCAAGATATTTAAAGATGTCTGTAACAGAATTACCTTCTTTAACCATTTGATTCATATCATAAAATATTTGTTTAGCACTATTATAATCATTATTAGCTAAAATATGTTTAACTACAATATTACCTAATAAATAAGATATATTATTTATAATAACAAAATATTCACGATCATATAATTCTACTAATTGATCGTAGGCTCTTAAAACCATATCATCATCTTCACCAGATAAAATTTCAACTAAATCACGATTAGTTACTTGACCTTTTTCAAGATAAATATCTAATAGTTTAAGTAAAAATTCAGTTTTGTAATATACTCTATTAAAGCCATCTTCTTCTTCATAGTATTCTTTTGGTAATTCTTTATCATCAGGATATTTATCTTTAAAGTACATACGAGCTAAACGAGTAGCAAAATATGACATAGTCTCAGTAAATAAATCCCAGGTATAGAAAGATTTATCATCCATATCTTCTGGTTCATACATTCCCATTTCTTTTTCATAAGCATTAGTTGCATGAACTGTTTCATGAATAATGGAATAGATATCAGCAGCATTAAAATCACATAATATACCAATGTAATTTTTACCATCTTGATAATAAAAATGGGATATTCCAATTAAATCATAATTAATAACATCACGATATGTATAATATAAAACTGTATTATCAGCCTCAGCCTGTTCTAAGGTATTTAAATATTTAGGGCCTAATTCAGCTAAAAATTCTTTAGCATAACGGCATGATGCTGATGCTTTAAATACTTTTTTATATTTAGGCATTTCATAATCTTTATAAGTATCACCATATAAATCCATTATTTGTTTTAAGATAGTAATTCTATTTGGATCATAGTTTCCTTCATCATCATATAAAAACTTAAAAGAAAAATCAGTTAAAAGCTCGTTAATTAGTTCTTCTTTTTCTAAAATATCTCTTTCTAAACTAACAATATTTTGAACTTGTATTTCCTTATAAGCTTTTTCTAACTCTTCACTCATAAAGCCTCCTAAATATCTTCATTGGTTATAAACATAGAATCACCAAAAGAAAAGAATCGATATTTATTAGCAATAGCTTCCTTATATGCTGCTAAAATATTTTCTTTTTTAGCTAAAGCACTAACTAACATTACTAAAGTAGATTTTGGTAAATGGAAGTTAGTTATTAAACAATCTATAGCTTTAAATTCATATCCTGGATATATAAAGATATCTGTATTACCTGAACACTCCCTAAATTCACCATATTTTTGCATTACAGATTCCAAAGTACGACAACTAGTTGTACCAACAGAAATAATTCTTCTATTTTCTAATTTAGCTTTATTTAAAATATCAGCAGTAGTTTTACTCATCATATAAAATTCTGAATGCATTTTATGTTCTAATATATTATCAACCTCAACTGGTCTAAAAGTCCCTAGTCCTACATGTAAGGTTACATAAGTTACAATAACACCTTTTTTTTCAATATCACTAAGTAATTCTTTAGTAAAATGAAGTCCAGCTGTTGGAGCTGCCGCAGAACCTTCAATTTTAGCATAGACTGTATTATAACGGTCTTTTTCTTTTAATTTAGCATGAATATAAGGTGGAAGAGGCATTTCACCTAATTTATCCAATATTTCCATTAAAATACCTTTATAGATTAATTTAATATGGCAAATACCATCTTCTAGTATTTCCGTTATTTCAGCTTTTAATAAACCATCACCAAAAGTGACAATAGTACCTACTTTTAATCTTTTTTGAGGACGTGATAAACATTCCCAATTATCAGAACCTAAATCATTTAATAAAAGAATTTCAATATGAGCTTTCGTATCTTCTTTTTCACCTATTAAACGAGCTGGAATAACCTTCGTATCATTTAAAACTAAAACATCTCCTGGATTTAAATAATTAATAATATTTTTAAATATTTCATGTTTAGTTTTACCACTATCTTTATTTAAAATTAATAGCTTAGAATCACTTCTATTTTCAAGAGGTGTTTGAGCTATTAATTCTTCTGGTAATTCATAATTAAAATCTTCTGTTTGCATAATACCACCTAATTAAATTATAGCATATATAAACTTTTAATTATACTAAATTTAAAAAACTGCAATTGATTTATGCAAAAATTAATTTTTATATATACCAAAATTAAATTATTATAAAATAACAATATACAAAATCCAATTTTTGCACTTTTACTTATTAAATAATAAATGTTATATTCAGCAAAAAGGGAGTAATTAGTTATACAATTATCTACAAAAGGTAATTATAATACTTTAGACCATTTTGCCGACACCGACAAAATGGTTGGTATTGGTTCAGAAAAATTTTATAAAAAAGCAACTGGAGATGATATATGGTGTTAGATACAAGTTTTAGCAAAATAATTGAATTAATTGAAATTAGAAAGAATAATGCTTACAAAAAAGTAAATGAAGAATTAATTCTACTATATTTAGACGTAGGATAATATTTATATGAATTACAGAAAAACAGCAAATTTGGTGACAAAATTACATTAAAAGCAGCAGACTTTATGAAAAACAATTACCAAAATATCAAAGGCTTTACTAAAAGAAATATAGAGCGAATGATTCAATTTTATAAAATTTACAAAAATGATAAAATTGCGACACCACTGGTGACGCAAATATCTTGGACAAATAATTTATTAATAATAAGCGGAGCTAAATCGCAAGAAGAACGACATTTCTACCTTAAATTAGCTATTAAAAACAACTATTCTAAAAGGGAATTAGATAGACAAATATCGTCATCATATTATGAAAGATATTTGCTATCAGATGGCAATCAGTTACCAACTTACAAAAAAACAATTGATGAAGATGATTATCCTAATACCAGAATATTAGATATATATAGCTTAGAATTTTTGGATTTACCAAACAATTTTTCTGAAAACGATTTAAGAAAATCAATTATTAATAATATTAAAAACTTTATCTTAGAAGTTGGCAAAGATTTTACTTTTATAGGGGATGAATATAGAATACAAATAGGAAAACATGATTTTTATATTGATTTATTGTTTTATAATCGAGAATTATCTTGTTTAGTTGCATTTGAATTAAAATTAGGTGAATTTAAAGCAGAATATTTAGGAAAAATGAATTTATATTTAAAGGCCTTAGACAGAGATATAAAAAAAGAAAATGAAAATCCTAGTGTAGGAATTATATTATGCAGTTCTAAAGATAAAGATATAGTTGAGTATTCTTTGGATAGCAGTATGACACAAACGATGATAGCCGAATATAAATTAAAATTAATTGATAAAAAACTGCTTGAAAATAAACTAAAAGAGGTAAAAAAGATCATAGACAACAATGATAATCTACCTACACCAGAAAAAAGTATAAAAGAACTAGAAAAAATATAAATAAATTAATACAAAAATAAACAAGTTTTACAACTTGTTTATTTTCTTTATACTTTGTTTATTTTTTAAAAAACTATATATAGTTTTAACAATAATATCTGTTTTATCAGATCTAAATATATCATGATCAACATTATCTAGAATAATTAAATATTTATATTTAGATAAAGCAATCTTAAAGACTTCTTCAGATGATTTACAAGGAACAATAGCATCATTATTACCATGCATTATTAACAAAGGACATTTAACTTTACTTAGAATATCTTGATAATTGTTAACTAATTTCATAAATTGAGTTAGCATAACTGGAGAAGTTTTAATTGTTCTTCCAACAACTTCTGCCATTGAATAATCTTTAACAATTTTAAAACTTGTTTTTATATTTTCAAATAAATTTCCTTTTCCATATGCTAGATAATCAAAAGCTGGTGCTAATAATACTAATTTTTTAACGTATTTGGGATAATTAGCAGCAAGATAACTTGCAAGTACTCCACCCATAGAATGACCAATAACAATGATTTTTTTATAACCATAACTAATTAGTTTATTTAAATGAGTAGTAGCATCATCTATCCAATCTTGATAGGATATATCATTAGTTAAACGATCATGACCTTTTAATACAAAATTATAAACATCATATTTTCGATAATGGTTTAAATAATAAAATAATGCTTCTTCATCTTTAGTTGTACCAACAAATCCATGAATTATTAAAACAGCTTTTCTACCTATAATCATCTAATCACCTTAATCAATATTTATAAGTTCATACTCAGTTGTACCTAATCCTAAACTTTCAGCATATTCTGTTATATGTCTACCATTTCTTGTATCTATTCTTTCTTGAATATCTTTAGTACCAGCCTCATGTGTTGCCCATATAGCATCAATAAATGCTTGATCATTAGCAACGGGATCTAGTGATGCAAATATACCAATATCTGCAATTACTGGATCACCTTGATGAGCATCACAGTCACAATCAAGACTAATAGCATTTGCAACTGTTATATAAACAATTGGCTTATTATTCTCTTTTAAATAATCAGCTACTGCTGTAGCAGCTTCAGCCATGGATTCAATAAATTCTACTTGTTCATAAGGAGTTGTCCAGCATAATTCTGGACTTTCAGTTTTACCACAACTATGAATATAAGCTTTTCCATTTCTAGAGGCTATACCAATAGACTGATTTTTTAAATTAGCACCAAAGCCACCCATGGCATGACCTTTACCATGAGCAAGATTTAAAATAGAATCATAGTTTTTAAAGTTCTCGCCTATTAAATCATATTCGAGATGTTTTCCTTTATTAACTGGTATTTTAAATTCACCTTGAGCGTCCATAATATCAATACCTTTACCCATATCGGCAAAACCATGTTCCTTAGCAACTGTTAAATGCTCTTCAACAGTATTTCTTTTGCCTGGATAAGCTGTATTACATTCTATAATCGTTCCATTTAATTTATTAACTAATGGTTTTATTAAATCAGCTTTTAAATAACCTTTAGAACCAGCTTCACCAGTTGAAACTTTAATACCAATATTACCAGTTAGATTAATACCTAACATATCATATATTTTAATTAAATTATCACTTGTTATATTTTTAGTAAAATAAACTTTTGAACTCATATTGCCTCCTATTTTATTTTAATACCAATATGTTCTCCTAATTTAACTTTAGTTTCAATATTTTCTTTAGAATTTTTAACTATATCATCATCTAATTTAATAGTATTTTCTTTAAACAGCATAATAACGGTTGAACCGCCAAAGCAGAAATATCCTTTTTCATCACCACGTTTAAAGTTTTCAATGCTGGGAATGTTTTTAATCTTACCTACCATTAAGGCTCCAACTTCAATTTGAATAACTTTACCAAAGGTTTTAGTTTCTAAAATCGAATATTCACGGGCATTTTCAGAAAAAACTTTATGACTTTTATAAGTAATTGGATTAACAGTATGCAAAACGCCTCTTATCTTATGAGATTCAATAATCTTACCATCATCAATAAAGTGATAATGATGATAGTCATCTACAGATAATCTAAATACTAAGCATAATCCATTTTTGTATTCTTCTGCTATTTTTTTATTTTTAATTATCTCAGCAATAGTATACTTACTATTTTTAACATTTAAAACAGTATTTTCATCTATTGTATATGCTGTAACTTTAGAATCTGCTGGTGATAATAGATCAGTTTTTTTACCCTTAAATGTTCTTTTACCATCCATTATTTCTCTTACAAAAAATTGATTAAATGATTTATATTTAATTTTAGGATAATCATCCATATTAATTTTGTTCTTTTTAATAAACCTTTTTATTTTATACTTAGAAAAAGGGCTATTCATATAAAGCCCGCCTAATTTAGAAACGGGTTTTGAAATAGCCACTTTAAGAATTACACGTCCAGGAATAGTACGATATAAAAAGTATAAAGACTTATTAGGTTTATCTTTTATATAACAATCTTCTTCTCGACTATATATCATAAACTCTCCTACATCATTAAAATAAAGAATACAGTAAATATTAAACCAATAATTGGAATTAATATATAAAATAATGCACTTGTTTGTTTTTTAATTTTAAAATTTAAAACAAATAAGAATGATACCACAAATATAGCTACTAAATATGTATAAACAAAAGCTACATGTGATAAACAGTTATCTAATAAATATAATATTGGAAATATTGCTGATGTCAAAGTAACTGGTAAACCACTATAGTATTTAACTGGTCCAGCAGCAGTAACAACATTAAAATATGCAAGTCTTGTAATTCCACATACTATTAAAGCAGATGAAGCTGTAATTAATAGTACTGGATTAATATCAACATCATATTTTAAAATATATCCAAAAAATATTGTTAATGGTGAAACAGTAAAAGCAATTACATCAGCTAGTGAATCAATTTGAATACCAAATTGTTTATCTTCTTCTGTTCTATTTTTAACCATTCTCGCAATTTTACCATCAAACGTATCACAGATACCTGATACAACTAAACATATAATAGCGGCAGCTATATTACCTTCAAATAAAGCAAAGTAAGCACCCACTAAAAAAGCAACTATACTTAAATATGTTACAATAACTGTTCTATTAAATTTACCTATAAACATTAAATCACCATCTTCTTTATTAATTTTATCATAAATATCTATTTTTTAAAATCTTTTTTTACGTTTTTTATCTTATCATAGTCATAAAAAAAATGCAATTTTATTGCATTTTATCATTATAAGGTATGCCTAAGTGATCATAAGCCTTTTTAGTAACCATACGACCACGTGCAGTTCTTTTTAGTAATCCCGTTTGTAATAAGTATGGTTCATAAACATCTTCTATAGTTGTTTGTTCTTCACCTATTGATGATGCAATTGCTTCTATACCAACAGGACCACCATTAAATTTTTCAATAATAGATTTTAAAAGATTGTAATCTGTTTGATCAAGTCCTAAACTATCTACTTTTAATTTATCTAAAGCATATTTAGTTATTTCTTCATCTATTTCGCTTTTACCAGATACAAGTGCAAAGTCTCTAACACGTCTAAATAAACGATTAACAATTCTTGGTGTACCACGTGAACGACGAGCAAGTTCCAAAGCAGCATCTTCTGTAATTGAAACACCAAGTACACGTCCAGTACGTTTAGCTATATCACGAAGTTCTTCTTCGGTATAATAGTTTAATTTATTAATAATACCAAAACGATCACGAAGTGGACTAGTTAAATCGCCGGCACGTGTTGTTGCACCAATTAAAGTAAATGGAGGTAAATCGATTTTAACACTATGAGATGTAGCATCCGTTCCAATAATAATATCTAAGGTGAAATCTTCCATAGCACTATATAATATTTCTTCAATAAAACGAGGTATACGATGGATTTCATCAATAAATAATACATCACCTGGTTCTAAGGAAGACAATAAGGCTGCTAAATCTCCAGCTTTTTCAATAGCCGGACCACTACTAGTTTTAATATTTGAACCAAGTTCATTAGCTATAATGTTTGCTAAAGTGGTTTTACCAAGTCCTGGAGGACCATATAACAAGGTATGATCTAAAGGTTCATCACGCATAATAGCAGCTTTAATAAATATAGCTAAATTTTCTTTTACTTCACTTTGACCTACATACTCATCTAAAGTTAAAGGACGAATGGTTTTTTCATATGATTCTTCCTCTTTTTTTTGTTTTTTATCTAATTCTTCGTTCATAAGGATCCTTTCTATTTATGGATATATTTTATTTTAGTTACTTCTTCATCATTACTTAAATCAATATTTTTAACTTTTTCTAAATAACATTTTCCACATAGAGGTATATATTCAACATTAGCAGTACCATCAATAACAACTTCACTACCATCTAAAACATATTTACCATCAACTTTTCTTCCTACATAACGGGCTATATTACCACATCCACACATCGTTTTTAATTCATCTAGTTCTTCCGCAATTTCAAGTAAACGCATACTTCCTTCAAATGCTTCCATTTTAAAATTTAATCTTAAACCATAACAAATAACATCAACATCAAACTTTTTAGTAATATAATAAAACTCGTCTACTTGTTCTTTAGTTAGAAATTGTGCTTCATCAATAAAGATTGCTTTAGTTTCTTTTAATTCATCCTTTAATTTCATAATAACACTATCATCACTAGCAATTAAATAATCAACTTTTCTTTTTAAACCAACACGAGAAACTATATAGTCTTCTCCTTTGCTATCAATAGCAGGTTTAACTACTAAAGCCTTAAAACCATTTTCCTCATAATTATTAACAGTTCTTAATAAATCTAGTGTTTTACCAGAATTCATAGTCGCATATTTAAAATTTAACTTAGCCATATAACACCTACTTCAATAATAATTTTAAAGCTTCTTTAATTTGAATTTCAATTGGATCATCTGCTTTAATAGATGGAATAATTTTATTAATGTCTTGTGGTTTATAACCCAATCCTTTTAAAGCTTCGGTTAATTCATCATTAGTTTTAACATTGCTAACTTTATTTTCAACTAATTTTCCTTTTAAATCAAGAATAATTTGGCGAGCTACTTTATCACCAATTTTAG
This sequence comes from Bacilli bacterium, assembly GCA_017527675.1. Lineage (GTDB taxonomy): Bacteria > Bacillota_I > Bacilli_A > RF39 > UBA660 > RGIG6635. Next base: position 566 of record JAFXPU010000021.1, on the reverse strand, counting down.
GAAATTTCTTTAAATATAAAATATTTTCTCTTTCAATAGCATCCTTAATACCATCAGTTGAACCAGTTGCAAATAAAGGTAATGCCATCTTAGGTCCTAAACCTTTAACATTAATTAGTTTTAAGAATAATTCTTTTTCTTCTTTATCTTTAAAACCATATAAACTATTTTCATCTTCTCTTATTTGTTGATAAATATATATTTTAATTTTATCATTTAAATTATAAGAATAGGGATTAGCAACATTTATTAAGTAACCAATACCATTATTATCTAATACTACATAAGTACTTTCAATATCCTTAATAATACCCTCAATATATTCGTACACAATACCACCTTCACACTATATAAAATATATCAAACATTTGTTTGAAAGTCAACAATGATTATTATTTTAATGTAAACCCTAAACTAATTCATAGGTTCTTGCCATTATTCTATCATCAGATGAATATTCCATAATAAATTTATTATCTTTTTTTACTAAAATGATACCTATTGTCTTATCTTGATTTATCTTTTTTAAATTACAGTCTATATAATTCATATAGATATGTATTTGT
>JAFXPU010000020.1 GCA_017527675.1 Bacilli bacterium | reverse complement strand
TTTTCTTAATATCATCGTTATACTTCTCAAATTTTTGACCTTTTGTAGCCACAGAAAAACACCTCCTTTCGGAAGTGTATTCTATCACTTTTTATTTGAACTGTCTTTTTTTATGATGTCTACTCTAAAGGGTGCAGTTCATTAAACTATCTTTTTTATATTGTTAATATTTTTTGTTTAGCAACAAAGACATAACCATTATCAGCAGTTGTTTTTTCAAATTTATATTCTTCATCAGTAGCTGTATTAATGAATGTATTTTCATCAACAGCTTTAAAAAATGAATTAAGAATAATATTATCTTCAGCATTAATATGAGAAAGACATACTACATATTCAGTTTTATCTTTTGTTAAAGTATCTACCATAGTTTTTTTCTCATTACTAGATAAGATAAAGTAATCTTTATTAGCAATAGTAGTTGATTTAACTTCAAATAAGAATTCTTTTTTTACGCCATTTTGAATTGCTGTTGTATATATATCATAGCCAAAGCCATTACCTAAATCACGAGCAACAAAACAAGTTTCTTTATCAATCTTTAGAGAATCATATAAATATAATTCACCCATATTACCTAATTTTTGATCTAGATAAGCTATTTTAGAATCTTCTTCATTGTAACAACCAAGTACTGCTTCTTTAGCACTTTGTTCAGCTAAAAATTTTTCATAATCTAATCCATATATATTTTTGTTTTTAGCATCTAAAAATCTTTTTCTTTCTTCTTCATATGAACCATATTCACTAGCTGGCCATAAGTGTCCATAAGTTTTATTAAATTCTTTTAATTTATCTAAATTATCAATATGTGGTAATCCACAATCTTCAATAAACCAATTCATATTATCTTCTGGATAATGTCCTTCTGGTATATAAGTAGTTGATTGAAAAAATAAAGGTAATTCTTTATAAAATCTTTCTGGACTATTTTTATAGATATTTATTATTTTAGCATATGGATATTCATCACTACTATTTAAAGCATTACTAAGTTCTTTCATATTATATAATTCATATAATGCTGTAGCAAATACTTCTCTTGCTTTTTTTACTTCATTAACGTCTTTATTAGTATATAAAAATGATTTTGTATTTCCATATATTAAAGATTTATCATATTTACCTGTAGCTAGTAATTGACTTAAAGCCTTGTTATAACCATTAATTATATCTTGAATCATAAAACACACCTCAATTGCTTTATATCTTATCACGAAATAATTTAATAGTAAATAAAAAAAGATAACTACAATGTTATCTTTTTTTGTTTATCATTTTCTTTAATGTTTTCAGGTTTAAAAAAGATACCTGGTTTTTGAAAATCTAAATAATATATTTTTTCACTATTAATATCTTTAAAGGCTGTTATACTACAAGCTTTTAAAATAGTGTTATTAATACTAAGGTTTTTAGACATATCTATTTGTGATAAACAAATATAATAATCAACCATACTAGAACTATTTGCGCCTACCATAGTTTTATATTCTGTACTAGTTAATTCAAATTCATCTAAGTTATTTACAACTTTAATTTCAAATAAACATTCTTTTTTCATACCATCTTGATTAGAAGTTGTATAAATGTCATAGCCAAAACCACGACCACAATCTCTAGATACTAAGATTGGATTATTTTCTTTAACTAAAGTATTAAAGAAATATAATTGAGCTATATTGTTTATTTTGCGATCTAAATATTTTTTTTGAATATTAACGTTATCAAGCATTTCTCCTTTAAGTAAGGCATGCTCTTTTTCACTCTCTTTAAAATCCATATAATCAATAGTATAGTTACCAGTTAATGCTTTAATATAGTTATCCATTTCTTCTTCTAAAGTATAGTACTTTTGAGGTTTATGAGTTAATTTATCGTTATTAAGTTCAACAAAATCTAATATCATTTTTCTTTCATTTTCACCATAGATTCTTGTACCATATTTATCAATTAAATTAAATATATCTTCAAAGTATTTAACTATATTACTATAATCTTCATTTTGAGATATTAAACTATGATATAAAGTAATACTTTTAGGATCCATTAAAGGTAATGTTTTATACATTTTAATATATCTTAAATGTCTATAATCTTTATTAGAATTTAATACCTTAATGAAATCTAAGTCAGTTAATTTAACTTTATAGTATTCAGCTACTTTAGTTAATAATGTCTTTTTTAATTCACATGTTGGATTGTTTTTAAAATATTCTTTTATTTCTTGTAACTTTTTAATATCTTCAGCAACTATTGTTTTATTTTTATCATTTGTAATTCTATTTAATATTTCAAAAAAACTTATTTCTATTTCATTTAAAGATTTATCCATCAAAACCACCTCAACTGTTCTATATATTATCACAAAAAAATATAATAGTAAACAAAAAAAACTATATTTTATAATGTATTCTATGATATAATATATATGTATGACAATTGAAGAAGAAGTTTTTAAAAAATACCAAATAGATTTATTAAAGCTTGAAAACTATGGATTTGAGTTTAAAGATAATACTTATGTTTTTAAAAAAGATATTGGTAGTGATTTTGAAGCTATTATTAAAATTAATTTAAATGGCGTAGTTAGTGGTCAAGTAATTGATTTAAACTATAATTTAGAATATAGCAATATTCGTTTAATTAATCCTGGTTCATATGCTTTAAAAATTAAAGAAGAATATGAATCTATTTTAAAAGATATTGCTTTAAAATGTGGTATACCTAAGTTATTTATCTTTGAACAAACCAATCGTATAGCTAAATATATTAAAGATAAATATGATATCTTACCAGAATATTTATTTGCTAGTACTCCTGATTGTGGAGTTTATCGAAATAAAAAGAGTAAAAAATGGTTTGGTATTATAATGCAAATTGATAAATCTAAATTAGATAGTGCTAGTGGTTTAGTTGAAGTTATGAATGTTAAAGTTGATGACTTAGCTGGCGACGCTGTTAAAAAGAAGGGTATATATAAGGCTTATCACATGAGTAAAAAGTATTGGATATCAATGGTTTTAGATAATACTTTAAGTGATGAAGAAATAATTAAGTATATAGATATTTCTTATAATTTGGTGAAAGGAGAATAGTATGAAAAAGAAATTATTTATAAGTTTATTAGTGGGGTTATTATGTTTTACTTTAGTAGGTTGTGGTAAAACAGATAATAAGAAAGGTGAAAAAGGAAAAATAACTTTAGAAACATATGGAGGAGTTCCTGAAAATTGGGAATATACAATTGAGGATTCTAGTATTGTTGCTTATGATTCTTTGGAAAATGATGAAATTGATAAAGATGCTGAAGGTGGAAGAGTTAAACAATACTTCTATTTCAAAGGATTAAAAGAAGGAAAAACAACTATTAAATTTGAGTATACTAACGTTGTAACTAATAAAATTAGTGATACTAAAACTTATAGTGTAAGTGTTGATAAAAATTTAAACGTAACTATTAAATAAGGAGAAAAATATGAATGAATTAGTTAAGAGTTGTATTGATGGACGCCGTAATGCTATTTATACAGCTTATGATGTTAATAATGAAGATACTAAAAATAAAGTAGAAGATTTATTTAAAAGAATAGAAGAGTTTGGAGCATCTTGTAGTGATAATGCTGATTTTGAAGCTAAATTTGCTGCTAGTCCTCTAAATCAAGAATATATTGATATATTTACTCTAGTAGCAACTACTTGTCCTGCTAAAACAATTGAACATGCTGAGGTAAATGTTAAAAGTGATTCTGAATATTTAGCTGATGAAATTGCTTCTGATGCCCGCTACATAGCAGATGATATATCAATGCCTATGCGTCGTCAAGCAAGACAAGAAGCTTATGATACAGCTCGTGATATGCCAGTTATTGGTGAAGTTATGACAGCTAAACAACATTTTGATTTCTTTTCAAGATTTAAAAAGAAAAAAAATAAAGATCAAGAAGGTGAATAAAATATATGGCAACGAATAATAATCAGAAAAAAGACTCAATTCCTATAATAATTATTGGTGTTATATTCTTTTTAATTATAGCTAGTATGTTATCAAAAAATACGGAAAATGATTTAGATAAAATTGTTGTTAATAATAAAGATGTATTCCGTATTATTTCTTCGACCTCAACTAAGGCTATGGATGATGAAATAATTGACTATGGAAAAAAGAATGGTATTAAAATTGAAATAGAACACTATGGAGATTTAGAGATAGTTGATAAATTAAATGATGATAGTAGTTTATATGATGCTGTTTGGATTTCTAATTCATTATGGTTATATCAATTAGAAAATTCTTATTTAGTACAAAATAGTAAATCTATTGTTATTGATCCAGTTGTTTTAGGTATTACTAAAAGTAAGGCAACTGAATTAGGTTTTGTTGATAATGATAATATTTATAATAGTGATATTTTAAATGCTATTCGTGGTGGTAATTTAAAATATGTTATGGCATCTGTTACTAAAACTAATACAGGAGCTACAACTTATTTAAATTTCTTAAATAGTTTAGCTGGACGTCCTGAAGTTTTAACAGAAGAGATGTTAAATAATGAACAATTAGTTACTGATTTAAAGGATTTATTTAGTGGTGTAGAACGTGTTTCTGGTGATGAAGATTATCTACGTCAAATGTATTTAAATGGTGATTATAATGCTATTATTGATTATGAAAGTTCTTTAATATCATTAAATAAAGAATTAATTAAAAAGAAAAAAGAACCATTATATTTGATATATCCTGTTGATGGTGTTGCATTAAATGATATGCCATTTGGATATATTGTTAATGATTCTAATGATACAAAAACAAAAGAACAATTTGAGAGTATTCAGAGTTATTTAAGAAGCGATGAAGCTATTAAAAAGATGGAAGATAAGGGGTACCGTTCTTGGTATGGTGGTACTAATCCTGATGCAAATAAAAAAGTCTTTAATCCTGAATGGGGTATTGATACTTCTAAATATTTAAAAGATATGAAATATCCATCTAAGAAAGTTATTTCATCTGCTATCAATTTATATATTGAAGCATTAAGAAAACCTACACATGTTGTTTTCTGTCTAGATGTATCTGGTAGTATGTATGGTGAAGGTTTAGAAGAGTTACAAGAAGCTATGAATTATATATTAGATTACAAACAAGCTTCTGAAGATAATTTGCAATTTTCGGAAAAAGATAAAATAACAATTGTTACTTTTAGAGATGAAGTTGATGAAGTATCAGATACTAAATATGGTAATGAAACTGAGGATGTCATTAAATATATTAATGAATTAGAAGCCTATGGTGGTACTAATATTTATGATTCATCTATTGAAGGTTTAAAAATTCTAAAAAAGGAATCAGATGATTATACTAAGACCATTATTTTATTAACTGATGGTTATTCAAATAATGGTTATTATTCAAGTTTAAAAAATTATTATGAGAAAAATAAATTAGATATACCAATTTATAGTATAACTTTTGGTGATTCTGATGATTATCAATTAAATGATATAGCTAATTTAACTAATGCTAAAGTATTTGATGGTAAAAGTGGTCTTAAAAAAGCATTTGCAGAAGTAAGGAGTTATAACTAATGAAGGGTAAGGATACAATTTCTGCAGTAGTTGGTGGAGCTTTCTTTGCTGTACCATATCTAGCATCAATTGTAACTATTGGCCCAGCTTTAGCTATTGGCTGTGCTGCTTTTGGAGCAAGTGAACTAGTGTTATCTAGTTTTAAACCTAAAGAAACATTAAAAACAAAAGACCGCAACTTATACTATATTTTATTAAATGCTAAAAAACAAAATAAAGAGATAATTAATTTATCTAATAAAGTAGAAGATAAACAAACTCAAAAGAATTTAAAAGAAATAAATGAAACTGTATCTAAAATAATTACTACAGTGGAAACTAATCCAAAGAAAGCTAAAGGTTTAAATAATTTCTTTGATTATTACTTACCAGTTTTAATTAAAATTGTTGACCGTTATGATGAAGTAGAAAATCAAAAATTAGCTTCAAAAGAAGGTAAAGAATTTATGAAAAAAGCTGATAAGATGATTGATGATACTAATAATGCTTTTAAAAGTATTTTATCTAATTTATATCAAAATGATATAATAGATACAGATGCTGATATGAAAGTATATGATATGATGCTTAAAGCAGATGGTATTATAGATAATAAAATTGATGTGAAAGGAAGTGAAAAAGTTGAAGAATAAGAATTTATATATTGGTATTGGTATTTTCATTGCTTTGATTTTACTTATTATTGGTATTAAAGCTTGTAATAATAAAAAAGAAAAAGAAGAAAAAGAAAATTCTAAACTTACAACTATTTATGTAGCAACTGGTGGTGGTAAGGAAGATTTCTTAGCTGATCCAGATGTACAAAAAATCTTAAAAGAAAAATATAAATTAGATGTTGTTTTTGATACTTGGAGTAATGGTAAAACAATTACTAAACCATTAATTCGTGAAAGTGTTGGTTTTGGTGATAGTGATATTGTTGAACGTTTAAATAATGGTGAAGATATTACTATTCAAACTGAAGGTGTATCAAAATATGATGCTTTATTTACTTCTGATCAAAGATTTTATGATTATTATAAATTAGCACCTAATAAAGAATTAGGCGAATCATTACGTTATACTGTATTAGATGGTGGCTTAACTTTAAATACACCTATTGTTATTTATAGTTGGAAACCAGTTGTTGATGCTTTAATTAATGAACAAATAGTTACAGAAGTAGATGGTGTTTACTATATTACGGATATGAATAAATTAATTAGTTATATCCTTGAAGGTAAAAAATGGTCTGATATTGGTCTTCCAAATTTATATGGAACTATTAATATAGCTTCAACAGATCCAGTATCATCATCACCTGGTGCTACTTATTATGGATTATTATTATCTATCTTAAGTGAAGCCCAAGTAACAAATGAAAATATTGAAGCAAATCTACCTAAGTTAAAAGATTTCTATATTAAATCAGGTTATATGAATAATACACCAGCGGATTTATTTGAAAGATATTTAAAAACTGGTATGGGTGGAGAACCAATGATTGTTGATTATGAAAAGAGTATGATTGATTTTGCAAATTCATCTCCAGATGCTTTTGAACAAGTTAAAGATGAAATTAGAATATTATATCCTACACCAACTATTTGGAATTCTCATTGCTTTACTGTATTTACAGAAAATGGAGCCAAATTATATAAAGCTCTAAATGACAAAGAAATAAGTCAAATAGCATGGGAAAGATACGGATTTAGAACCGGTATCACAGGTGGTACATATGATGTATCTAGTATTGGTATTGGCGTACCACAAGCAATTACTAGTACAGTTACAAGTTTAAAAATGGATACATACAATAAATTAATAGATTATTTAAAGGAGAGTTAAAAAATGAATGAATTAAAAGTAGAAAAGAAAATTGATGAAAAAAGTATTGAAAATTTAATGAATGATGCTGAAGTTAACGATGGAAAAATTGAAAAATCATTAAACTATGATGAGTTATCTCAAGAAGAAAAAGATGCTATTGAAGAATTTAATAAACAAATTGATATTAATGATTCAACTCAAATATTACAATTTGGTGCAGCTGCTCAAGAAAAAATCTCTAAATTCTCAGATGAAATTTTAGAGGATGTTAAAACTAAAGATGTTGGTGAGGTAGGAGATTTGCTTGCTGATTTAGTTAGTCAAATTAAATCTTTTGATAGAGATATAGCAAACTCTGGTAAAAAGAAAAATGTTTTTGAAAGAATCTTCAATAAAGCTAAAAAAGAAGTAGATTATATTCGTGCTAAATATTCTAAAATTGAAAAGAATATTGATACTATTGAAGGTGGACTTGAAAAAGATAAAGTTCAAATGTTAAAAGATATTACTATCTTTGATACTATGTATGATAAAAACTTAGAATTCTTTAAGGAAATATCATTATATATCATTGCTGGTGAAAGAAAATTAACTGAATTAAGAGAAAAAGATCTTCCAGAATTAAAAGCTCAAGCTGAAAAATCAGGAGATCAATTAGATGTTCAAAAAGTTAATGATTTAGAAAACTTAATTAATCGTTTTGAAAAGAAAATTTATGATTTAAAAACTACAAGAATTATTTCTATTCAAATGGCACCACAAATTAGATTATTACAAAATAATGAGGCTGAATTAGTAGAAAAAATTCAAAGTTCAATTACAAATACTATTCCACTTTGGAAAAATCAAATGGTACTTGCTTTAGGTATTAATAATGCTGAACGTGCCTTAAAAGGACAACAAGCTGTATCTAAATTAACTAATGAAATGTTAGTTAAAAATAGTGAAACTTTAAAACAAGGTTCAATTGATATAGCTCGTGAAAGTGAAAGAGCCATTGTTGATATTGAAACATTACAAAAAACAAATCAAGATTTAATCGAAACATTAGATACTGTTATAGCTATTCATGCTGAAGGTCGTGCTAAACGTGCTGAAGCTGAAAAGACTTTAGAAGATATCGAAAAAGAATTAAAAGCCAAAATGTTAGAAATTCATGTAAATAAAAAGTAGGAGTAATATGAATACAAGAGACTATTTTAAAGATATGTATACAGATTTCTTTGGAATAGAATCACAACCAAAAATTGAAGTTAAAGAAAAAAGCAAAGAGGAAAGTCAGGAAGAAATGACTTCTCTTTTTGTAAGTATCAATGATTTATATATTAGTGATTCTTCTAAAGAAACTTTAAAAAAAATTATAGAATATATGCGTAAATATAGTGAAGGAATAGAAAAAAACTATATACCTTTTAACTTAATTTTAAGTGTGGATAATGATGAATTAGAAACTAAAATAACGGATATACTTTATAAATCAGGAACATATTTTAAATATATTAATAATAAGAAAAAAGAAATATCTGCTTATAAATTAGATAATAATTTTACAAATGATCTTGGTTTTATTCTATTTAATAATTTAAATGGAATTAACTTAGAAGAAGATAAAAATAGTAAAATATTTATTCATAATTTTAATGAATTTATTGAAGCTAATAATAAAGCTATAACTGTTATATCTGGTACACAAAATGAACTTGATAATTTCTTTTTAGGCCGTGAAGATTTTAAGAAATATTTTGATTTAGAAATAAAAGGTATTAGTCCTGATTGCCAAGATATTTATGCCTATGTTAAAGAAAATGTAACTGATGTTGATGATGTTAAATTATTAGATTATATTACAGCTACATATCATAAGGATACAGATTATTATAAGTATCAAAATGATTTAGTTAAGTATATTTCTTTTAATAAAACTTTGCCAGAAATAGAACAAGAAAAAACTATTGAAGAAATATTTAAAGATTTAGATGAACTAGTTGGTTTAGCTAAAGTTAAAACAATTTTAAGAGAACTTGTAGATGTTATTGAACTTAAGAAAAAAGCTGGTAATGATCTTAAGATTAAAGATATTAACTTACATATGGTTTTCTTGGGTAATCCAGGTACTGGTAAAACAACTATTGCTCGTTTAATTAAAGAAATACTATATAATTTAAAATATATTAAAGAAGATAAGTTAATAGAAGTATCAGTAAAAGATTTAGTAGCTGAATATGTTGGTCAAACAGCTCCTAAAACAATGTCAGTTATTGAAAAAGCTATGAATGGTGTATTATTTATAGATGAGGCTTATACTCTTGCTAGTACTAAAGATAATTCTTATAATGATGAAGCTATTGCTACTTTAATTCAAGCAATGGAGAATTATCGTGATAAACTAGTTGTTATATTTGCTGGTTATACTAAGGAAATGCAAGGATTTTTAAATTCTAATTCAGGTATAGCTTCAAGAATTGGTTATACTATTGAATTTGAAGATTATACAACAGCTGAATTAATTGAAATATTTAAAGGCTTTACTACTAAAGCAGGTTTTATAGTTGAAGATGAGGCTATTACTTACTTAGAAGAAATAATTAATAAATACCGTAATATGAAGAATTTTGGTAATGCTCGTTTTGTTCGTAATATATATGAAAAAACGGTTGTTAAACATGCTTCTAATGTAAAAGATAAAAAACAAAAGAAAATCTTAAAAACAATTACGAAAAACGATATTTCAATTGATAGTTTAATACTTGAATAAATGTAGGAGATAATATGAAAAACAAATTTTTAACTATTAGTTTTTTAGTTATTATATTTGGTGTATTCTTATTTGTTCCCGCTAAGGAAATGTTAATAAGAATCCATAAAGTTAATTTTTATAAAACAGATAACTGGAAAACTGTTGAGAGTACAAATGATAAAATATACGATAAAATAATGAGCTTAGAAAGTTTTATTGAAAATAGATATAATAACTATTTCCCTTTCTATAATAAAATAAACTCGCTATATTATAATGCTAATATGAAGATAGATTCTATCTATTTAAATGATATCTATTTAAAAGAAAATAATGATCAAGATAAAATATTCTATAACAAGAATAATAAATTCTATTATTTAGTTAATCATTATTCAAAAGATGAACTTAAAGATCGTAGTAAAGAATATTTAGATTTTTATAATGGTATAGCTGCTAAATATCCAGATGTTAAAGTATCATTATATATTCCTCTAAGATATGAATACACTACTGCTAAAAATGTTAATAAAACTAATGAATTAGTTTATGATTTTACATCTAAATTAGATAAGAATATATCTTATAAGGTATTAGATAGTAAAAATACTAAAGAATATTTAAAAAACTTCTATAAGACTGATCATCATTATAATGCAAATGGAGCTTATAAAGCTTATACAGATATTTTAGATATGTGGGGTATTGAAAATAATATAACTTTGAAAACTAAAGAAATAAAAAATCCATATTATGGATCTATTGCTAAAAGTTTATTAACAACTAAAGTTAAAGATAGTTTATTTGTTCTAGATTATAAAAATGATATTATTGTTAATATTGATGATGTTAACTTTAAACCATTAGAAGTTGAGAATAAAGCTAATCCATTCTATGATTATTATGTTAAATATTTTAATGGTCAATATGATGAAGTAATATATGAAAATAGCAACGAATATAATCGCAATTTATTAATTGTTGGTGATTCTATGTCATGGCAAATAGATTACCTACTTGCTTCTAATTTTGATAATACTTATGTTATTAATATCCGTTATGGAAAATGGAAAAATAACAAATTGGAATTAGAAAAATATATTAATGAAAATCATATTACACATATTCTGTTCTTAATGGAATCAAAGAATATTATCTTTGATGCTGATAATTATAAATTAGCTAGTAAGGTGGTGTACTAAATGGTATTTTCATCTGTAATATTTATGTTTATGTTCTTACCACTTTTCTTGCTATGCTACTTTATGGCTAAAAAAATAAGAACAAAAAATTTAGTTTTATTACTATTCTCTTTAGCGTTCTATGCTTGGGGAGAACCTTATTATTTCTTTTTAATGTTATTTATGATTATTATTAATTATTTCTTAACGTTAAAAATGGCTAAAAATGATTCTAAATTTATCTTTATTTTATTAATTGTGATAAATTTACTATCATTATTCTCATTTAAATATTTAAATTTCTTTATTGATAATATTAATAATATCTTCAATTTATCAATTAATAATATTCATCTTAGTTTACCAATAGGAATTAGTTTTTATACTTTCCAAATATTATCTTATGTTATTGATGTTAAAAAAGGTAAATGTGAACCACAAAGAAATTTTTTAAATCTTGCATGTTATATTTCAGCATTTCCTCAATTAATAGCTGGACCTATAGTACGTTATGTAGATATTGAAAAAGAATTAGTAGATCGTAAAACAACATTTGATGGTTTTACTTCTGGTGTTCGTAGATTTATTATTGGTCTTGCTAAGAAGTTAATTATTGCTAATAATGTGGCTTTTATATGTGATGCTATTTTAACAAGTGGTATTAAAGAAGCTGGATTTATTGGAATATTAATTGCCACAATAGCTTATAGTTTACAAATCTACTTTGACTTTAGTGGATACTCAGATATGGCTATTGGTTTAGGTAAGATGTGTGGATTTAATTATAATGAGAACTTCAATAATCCATATATGGCTTATAGTGTAACTGACTTTTGGCGTAGATGGCATATATCTTTATCATCATTCTTTAGAGATTACGTTTATATTCCATTAGGTGGAAATCGTTGTTCTACAGCTAAAATAGTTCGTAATATCCTAATTGTCTGGACTCTTACAGGTCTTTGGCATGGTGATTCATGGAATTTTGTTATCTGGGGTCTATATTATGGTATTATCTTATTACTAGAAAAATTTGTTTTCAAAAATAGTGATAAAAATACTTGGTATAATCACATTAAAACTTTAATAATTGTAGCATTAGGTTGGTTAATATTTAGACAAACTAACTTTAATGATTTAATTACATCAGTTAAAGCATTATTTGGTGGTTATGGCTTTGGTAGTATATCACATCTATACTATTTAGGAATATTTAGTATGCGCTACATAATAGCCTTTGTAGCCGGTATTATTTTCTCATTAAATATTAAAATGAAAGATGGAACTTTGAAAGACAGTCTACTTTTAATTCTCTTTATTATATCTATTATCTTTATTGTAGTTAATAGTTATAATCCATTTATTTATTTTAGATTCTAAAAAAAACAGCTTATGCTGTTTTTTATTTGAATAAATTAATATTCTTTTTATAGTAATTAATACCTTTTTTTAATAAGTTAATTGAATCTTCATATTTTAAAGTGTTTAGGGCTTCATCAAAATCAAAATATCTAGCTTCTAGTATTTCTCCTTGTTGAGGTTTTAAATTATCATTTAGAGGAATACCTGTAAAAAAGATAACATTTTTTAAAACTTTATCTTTTGGTGAATAGGTTATTATTTCACGAAAATCACCAACTATTTTAGCATCAATATTAGATTCTTCTTTTACTTCTCTTAAGGCTGTTTGTTGTTCTATTTCATCTTTTTCAACATGACCTTTAGGAATGGACCATTCCTTAGAGTTTTGTTTAACCATTAATACTTTATCATTATGAAAGACAATCACACCACATGATTTTTCGTATTTCATAAAACCAACTCCATTAAAATTTTACCATAATTTTTTAAAAAATGGTATAATTAATTTAGGTGATGAAAATGTACGATATTGATTATGATGAATTAGATATTGAAAGATTAAAAGATGATTTAAAAGATGAATTTGGTACGGGTGCTTTTATGGTTAACCCAGCAATGATGATGGAGGTATTTGATCTTGATAATGCCACTGATGAAGAAGTTGTTGCTAAAGCTTTAAGTATGCATTATGACTTAAATCAGTACCGTAAAGATAGATATGTGCGTTAATTTTTAAATAAGATGAATTTATGATATAATTAATCAGTTGTGTGTTAGGAAGTGATTATATGGGTAAAGTTAATGATTATATTAAAAAATTATTAAACTTTGTTAAAGGTGATGAAGAAAATACTAAATACGAAAAACCATGGCATAAATATTATGAAGGACAACCTATTCATATTAATTATTACAATGGTAGTATTTATGATAAATTATATGAAACTGCATGTGAATATAGCAATTTAACAGCTTATGAATATTTTGGTGTGGAAGCAACATTCCCTGAATTTATTAGAAAAATTGATAAGATAGCCAATGCTTTAACTCAATTTAAGATCGTGGAAAATGAATGTGTAACTGTTTGTTTACCAAATACTCCAGAAAGTTTTGCCTTAATTTATGCAATTAATAAAATTGGTGCTATTGCAAATGTAGTTCATCCTTTATCTGCTAAATCTGAAATTGAAAGAGCTTTAAAAGAAGGAAATAGTAGTATAATTTTTTACTCTGATGTTTCAAGTAAAAATGTTAATGAAATTAAAGTTAAAAACAAAATATTAGTTCCAACTAGTTATAGTTTTCCTAAAACTTTAAAATTTTTATATGGCTTAAAGAATAAAGAAAGTTTAAAAGTTGTTAATGGAGCTATGAGTTTTGAGCAGTTTATGCAATATACTTTAGAAGAAGATATTTATGTTAAAAGATTTGGTAAAGATCCTGCTGCTATCATCTACAGTGGTGGTACAACTGGTAAGCCAAAAGGTATTATAATTTCTAATCAAAATTTTAATGCGATGGCTCAACAAACTCCAATCTTATGCCAAGAAATTAAACCAGGTCGATCAATACTTAGTTGTTTGCCAATATTCCATGTTTTTGGTTTAGCAGTATGTTGCCATACTGCCTTGGTATCAGGTTTAAAATGTATTATTGTACCTCGTATTAATACTAAAAAGTTGAATAAGGAATTAAAGAAGTATAGCCCAAATATTATGCCTGCTGTACCTTCTATGCTTCGTGTTTGTTTAAAAGATAAAGATCCGGGTTATAATGCCTTTAAAGATATTAAAATATTTGTAGTTGGTGGAGATTATCTTCCACCAGATTTAAAACGTGATTTTGAAAAATTTGCTCGTGATCATGGTTCAAATGGTGTTATTAAGGTTGGATATGGTTTATCTGAATCAACAGGTTTCTGTGCATCTACAGCACCAGTTCCTGAAGATGAAGTATTGCCAGGCACTTTAGGAGTTCCAAATCCAGATATGGATGTTAGAGTATTTGAACCAAATACAGATATTGAAAAAGCACTTGGTGATATTGGTGAAATATGTGTTAATGGACCAACAGTTATGATGGGATATATAAATGAGGATGAGGAAACAAAAAAAACCTTGGTTATACATAATGATGGTAAAATATGGTTACATACTGGTGATTTAGGTTATGTTGATGAATCAGGACGTATTTTCTTCTCATCACGTTTAAAGAGAATGATTATCTCAAATGGATATAACATTTATCCAATTGAACTTGAAAATATTATTTCTAAACATAAAGCTGTTGCTTCAGTAACAGTAGTTGGTATTCCACATAAAACTAAAGGACAAACTCCAAAAGCTGTAATTGTACTTAAAGATGGTTTTGAAAATAATCTTGATTTGCGCGCAGATATTCGTCAATATTGTAAAGATAATATGGCTTTATATGCTGTACCAACAGAATTTGAGTATCGTGATTCAATGCCTATTACAGCTATTGGTAAAGTATCTTATAGAGATTTAGAAAAGAAAAGTGATAAAAAAGAAGATTAATTAATCTTCTTTTTTTTGACTAAAAAAAGGAAATTAGTAAAAAAACAATAATAATACAAGTAGGAGGTACTTATGAATTATTATGTAGAAATTAAAAACAAATTAATTGATAATGAAATAACTAAAAGAGTTAAGAATTATTCAATTAATAAAAGTGACCTAACTACTTATTATAATGTTGGTAAATTATTATTTGAAGCAGGTAAACATTATGGAGAAGGAATTATCAAGGAGTATTCAAAGAGATTAACTAGCGAACTTGGAAAAGGGTATACTTTTACTTCTCTTACAAGAATACGCAAGTTTTATGTACTTTCTTTAAAACTTGCGACACTGTCGCAACAATTGTCATATGGTCATTATGTTGAACTTTTGCCTATAGCAGATATTAATGAAATTAGATATTATATAAAAATAACAGAACAACAAAATTTATCAGTTAGACAATTAAGAGAAAAAATAAAACTACAAGAATATGAAAGATTAAATGAAGAGACAATATCTAGAATAATTAATAATGAAGAAACTAGCATAAAAGAAATAATACCTAATCCAGTTGTAATTAAAAATAATAATTTAAAAGAAAAAATAACTGAAAAAGTTTTACAACAACTGATACTTGAAGATATATCATCTTTCTTGCATAGTCTTGGAACAGGATTCACATTTATAGAAAATGAATATAGAATAAAAATAGGGGATAACTATAACTACATTGATTTATTGTTGTTTAATATAGAATACAATTGTTATGTAGTTGTAGAATTAAAAATAACTGAATTAAAAAAAGAACATATTGGTCAAATAGAAGTATATATGAATTATATAGATAAGAATTTAAGAAAAATAAATCAGAATAAGACAATAGGTATAATCTTGGTTAGAAAAGATAACAAGTTTATTTTAGAATATTCATCTGATCCAAGAATAATGTGTCGTGAATATCGATTAATTTGTTAAAATAATAAAAAAGTGTTAAAAATAACACTTTTTTTGATAAAATGTTAATCTTAGTTGACAAATTTCCAACTAAATTTGGTAGAATGTTAATAGGAGAAAATAATATAATTTGTGTGTGAGGTGAAAGAAATATGAGTTTAGGTGAAAGATTATTAGAACTTCGTAAATCTAAACATTTATCCCAAGAAGAATTAGCTTATAAATTGGATGTTACAAGACAAACTATATCTAAATGGGAAACAGACCAAAGTACTCCTGACTTTGATAAAATTATGCCATTATGTAAATTATATGGTATTACATCTGATGAGTTATTAACTGGTAAAACTACAGAAAAAGTAAATGAAGTGGTTAATGTAGAACCAAAAGATAATAGAAATAAAAGATTAGGACTTGTAATTAGTATATTCTTATTCTTCTTAGCTATTTCATGGATGGTTATGGCAGAAGACTCATTAAATTTACCTGATGGTATCTCGGTTCCAGTTTTTTTACTTATTGTTGCTTTAGGAGTATGTATTTTAGTTTATAATTATGCAGGTACATCTAAAGAAAAAAAGAAAAAAGAAGAATCTAATGATATAAAGGATGATTTAAATAAATCAATATTTAATGCAATATCTGGTATTGTAGCTATTATTGTATTGTTTATTTACTTATTTATTTCTTTTTTAACAGGTGCTTGGTATATTACATGGGTTATATGGCCAATGTATGCTATTGCTATGCGTATTGTTAAATTATGTATGTTATTAAAAGAGGTGGATAAAAAAGATGAGTAAAAAAAGTATTATTTTTTCGATAGTTGGTTTAATAGTAGTATTATTACTATTACTTGGAACACTATTATTTGGAATGTTTAGTAATATAAAATTAAATTTTGGTTTTAAACGTGAATATAAAAAAATAGTTTTTACTGAAACTTATGATGATTTAAACAAAATTGATATTGATGTAAATATTGGAGATGTTTATTTTAAAAATTCTAGCGATGATAAAATTAAAGTAGAAATTGCAAGTAAAGAAAAATATGTTGATGTTAAAAATAATGAAAATAATGAATTAACTATCAATGTTAAAGGACCTAAATGTAATTTCTTATGCTTTAATCAAAAAGCATCACGTATTACAGTATATTTACCTAAAGATTATGATAAAAAAATAACAGTTAAACAAGATTTAGGTGATTTAAAAGCAGCCGATTTTAAAAAGCTTACTTTAAATGTACAAAATAATTTAGGTGATGTTGAATTAAAAGGCGTTGCTAGTTTAACTGGTAAATTAAAAATGGGTGATGTTGAAGCTGATAATATTTATAACTATATTAATATAAAAAATAATATGGGTGATATTGAAATTAAAAATTTAACTTTAACTAAAGATTCAACTATTAAAGACAATATGGGTGATATTAAAATTAAAAATGCTCATAATATTTATATTGATGGTAAAACAAATATGGGTGATGTTAAAATAAAGAAAAATAACCGCAAAGCAAAATATGTTTTAAATATTCATACTGATATGGGTGATATAAAAGTTAATTACTAAAAGTGCTAAAAGCACTTTTTATTTTTTTTTGAAAATGATATAATGATTATGGTATGAAAATAATAAATTGATTAATATTATAAATAATTGAGGTGATAGTATGCAAAGAAAATTAAATAAAGAAAGAATTTTAATATTAGTCTTAAGTGTTATGGTAATGGTTTTAGCTATTTTACTTATGATATCAATAAGTAAAAATAAGAAGAGTGATAAAACATGTACAGTTGAAGAAAAGAATAGTTTAACAAATAAAACTAAAATAGTATGTGGTGATGATAATGATATATCACGTTTTATGTGTTCTCGTTATCATGAAAATGGATATATTATTACATTTAAAAATGAAATAGACGAAAATGAAGCACACAATATTATTAATGAACTTATGTCTAAATCATCAGGTATGCCAGTAATGTATATTAGTAAAATAGAAATAAATGCTATTTTAAGAAATGTATATGGATTACAAGATGAAAAAGATTTTGGTATTGATGCTTTCTTATTTGTACCAGATCATGGAATTGATTCTAAGAATTTAGAAAAAGTAGTTAAGGAAAATAAATCATTAGATAAAATTATAGCATTTGTAGTAAGAGAGGAAAAAGAAAATGAAAAGAAAAAATAAAAAAGTGTCAATTATCATAGCAATTTTACTTATTTTAATTGCTGTTGTAGCTATTTTATTAATAACTGCTTTATTAAATAAAAATAATAATAATAAGAAAGAAGATAAAAAACTAACAATTGCTTGTGGTGAAAGTAAGGAAAAACGTGATCAAGCTTTATGTAATAGATATTTTGAACCTGGTTATGTTGTAACATTTAAAGAAAAAACAGATTTGAATGTAAAATATGATCTTGTTAATAATTTACAAAGTAGTATTAACAATCCTGTAGTATTTATAACAGGCGATGAACAAATTGAAATTCTTACAAATAATAATGTTAAAACAGATGATTTAAAACTTGATGATGTTATGTATATTCCATCAGGAGAAAATTATAATAAGGATTTAACATATGAAAAATTAGTTAAAGAAGTTAAGAAATTTGATAAACTTTATAAAGTATATAGTTATAGTGGTTTAGTGGAAAAATAATAATTAGCACTCTTTGTTGACAACTGCTAATTATCGTGATATAATTAAATTGTTAGAAGATCTAACAATTTTTTTATGAATGAAAGGTGATAAAATGAAGAAACAATTCAAGGCAGAATCAAAAAAATTATTAGATATGATGATAAATTCTATTTATACCAATAAAGAGATTTTTTTAAGAGAACTTATTTCTAATGCTTCAGATGCTTTAGATAAATTATATTATTTATCTTTAACTGATAAAGACATTAAAATAAATAAAAAAGATTTAGAAATAAATATTTATCTTGATAAAGATAATAAAACAATTACTATTAAAGATAATGGTATTGGTATGAATAAAGAAGAACTTGAGGACAACTTAGGTACTATTGCTAAAAGTGGTTCAGAATTATTTAAAGAAAGTAATGATTTAAAAAAGAATATTGATATAATTGGTCAATTTGGTGTTGGTTTTTATTCAGCTTTTATGGTTGCTAAAAAAGTTACTGTTAAAAGTATGAGTTTAGATAACATGGCTTATATCTGGGAATCAGATGGAGCTGATGGTTATACCATTAAAGAAACTAAAAAGGATGGTATAGGTACAGAAATTACTTTATACTTAAAAGATGATGATAATGATACTTATACTGATTTATTAGATGAAACTAAGATAAGTAATTTAGTTAAAAAATATTCTGATTATGTTCACTATCCAATTAAAATGAAAATGGATGATGAAGTTAAAACTTTAAATAGTATGATTCCTATTTGGAAGAAAAGTAAAAGTAGTGTTAAAGATTCAGAATATAATGATTTTTATACTGATAAATTTTACGATTATGAAGCTCCTTTGAAAGTAATTAGAAGTGAAGTAGAGGGTAAATGTAGTTATACAGCTTTACTATTTATTCCTTCTCATGCTCCATTTAATTATTATTCTAAAGAATATGAAAAAGGTCTATTTTTGTATTCTAAAGGCGTTATGATTATGGAAAAATGTGCTGATATTATTCCGGATTATTTTAGTTTTGTAAAAGGACTTGTTGATTCTGAAGATATTTCTTTAAACATTTCTCGTGAGACTTTACAAGAAAATTATCAAATAGAATTGATAGCTAAAAACATTGAATCTAAAATTAAAAAAGAACTAGAAAGTATGCTTCAAAATGAAAGAGAAACTTATGAAAAATTCTATGATAATTTTGGTATGCAATTAAAGTATGGTATTTATACTAGTTATGGTATGAAAAAAGATGTTTTAAAAGATTTATTATTATTTAAATCATCTAAAGAAAAGAAATATGTAACATTTAAAGAATATATAGATAATTTAAAAGATAATCAAGATAAAATTTATTATGCTTGTGGTGAAACTATTGATAAGATTGATATGTTACCACAGGTTGAAGCCGTTAAAGATAAAGGATATGAAATATTATATTTAACTGATAATGTTGATGAATTTGTTTTAAAAATCATGATGAATTATGATGATAAAACATTTGTTAATGTTTGTGATGATGATTTAGATTTAGATACTAAAGAAGAAAAAGAAGTTTTAGAAAAAGAAAATGAAAAGAATAAAGATATGTTTGCTAAAATGAATGAAATTTTAGCAGGTGTTTCTTCTGTTAAATATACCAATCGCTTAAAAAATCATCCAGTTTGTTTAACAACAAAAGGGGAATTATCTGCTCAAATGGAAAAGACATTAAATGCTATTCCTAATTCACCTAGTGTTAAAGCTGAAGTAGTTATGGAAATAAATGTTGATCATCCAATTGCTAAGAAACTAGAAAAGTTATATAAAAAAGATAAAAAAGAATTTGAAGATATGACTAAAATTTTATATGCTGAAGCCCGTTTAGTTGAAGGATTGGAAATTGATAATCCAACAGAAATAACTAATTTAATCTGTGATTTTTTAGCAAAATAACTTTCAAATTGCTATAAGACGTGTTATAATTTAGTCAAGAAAGAGGTGTCTTATGAAGAAATTTGCAAGAGAATTTAAAGAATTCATTTCTAAAGGAAATGTAATGGATTTAGCTGTTGGTGTTATTATTGGTTCTGCATTTGGTAAAATAGTATCATCTTTAGTTGATAATATTTTAATGCCATTTATTGGTGTTATCATTGGTGGTAAAAGCTTCTATAGTTTAAATATTAGATTCCATGGAGCTGTTATTAACTATGGTGTATTCTTACAAGATGTAGTTGATTTTATCATTATTGCTTTCTGTGTATTCTTAATTGTTAAAACAATTAATGCATTAAATAAGAAAGTTAATGCTAAGAAAATTACTGAAGAAGAAGCTAAGAAAAAAGCTGAAGCTGAAAAGCCAACAAAAGATCAAGAATTATTAATGGAAATCAGAGATTTATTAAAGAAAAATAAATAATAAAAAACTTCAATTGAAGTTTTTTTATTTTAGTTGTAAAATATCATTAGTAGGTGACTTATGAAAAAATATATATTAATACTTTTAATAATTCTATTAGTTGGTTGTAGTGATAAAGAAGATTTAAAATGTGAAAGAAATTTTTATAATGATGGTTTAAATTATAAAGAAAAAATCGTTGTTAAAATGAATAATGACAAAGTATCATCTTTAAAATCTTATTTAACATTTGAATCTGAAGAAAATGCATCTTCTTATTGTGATTCCCTAAAAAAGTATATTGCTTATAATAATATAAATATTGAATATGAATGTATTGGTAATGAAATTGAAGTAAATAATTATGAAAAATATATAGCTGTTGATAATCCAAATACTATTATTGGATTAAGTCGTGAAGAATTTATTAAATTATTTACTGAATTTAAGTATGCATGTCAATAAAAAAACAGGTTAAACCTGTTTTTTAGTTATCGTAATTTTTTAAATCGTCTTTCCAGTCATCGCATACTGCTGAGTATAAACACATTGAATCAGTTGCTTTAGCAACAGATGAAAATAGTTTTGAAACCCCTTCTTTACTCGTTTCATAGTTAGCTACACATTCTCTTTTTATTCCAATACTACTTGCCTCAGCATAAGAATCAATATTAGCACCAATATAGATAAATTCATAATTAGAGTGTCCTTCTATTAATTCTTTGATTTGATCCTTATGGTATTTTCTAGATGCATTTTCTAAGCCATCAGTAGTAATAATAAATAGTACTTTGTTATCAAGTTTCTTTTTATCTAAATTTTCAATTGTTGTACCTATAGCATCATATAAAGCCGTAGTACCACGTACAAAGTATTCTTGTTTAGTTAAGTTATTAACTTTTTTAATATCTACAGCATCATGTATAACTTCATATAAATTATCAAATAAAATAGTTGAAACATATACTTCATTACCACTTTCTTTTTGCTTAGCTAAATATTCATTATAACCACCAATTGTATCCTCAACACAACAACTCATAGAACCACTACGATCTAATAAAAATACGACATTAACTTTTTCTTTTCTTTTCACGAAAATCACCTTTCGAAGTATTTCAATACTTCGTCCTTTCTGGTATAATAATACTAGATATAAAAGTTAAAAAGGACGCTTAGAAAGGGACAAAATCATGGATATCAAAAAAGAGTTAGAATTATATATAAATAGTTATTTATACCCAGAACCAATGGCTTTTGCATCGTGTGCTACATTTGAACCAAGAAAAGCTAAAACAGGTCTTTTTAAAGAAAATGTTTGCTTTGATGCGTGTGCTAATACATCTGTTGAAGAATTTATAAAGGATAATAAGGATGATAATTTATTTCAAACTCTTTTATATCGTTTTATTGATCGTACTAATAAAAAGGACTCTGATATCTATAATAAAGTTAATATGGATAGACGTCTATTTTCTAAACTTAGAAATTTAGAATATCATCCATCTAAAGAAACGGTTATTCTACTTGGTTTAGCCTTAGAACTAAATGAAGATGAAATAGAAGATTTTTTAAAGAGTGCTTCTTATTCACTACCTAAAAATAATAAATATGATTTAATAATTAGATTTTGTTTTATTAATAAAATATATGATGTATTTAAAGTTAATAATTTATTAGATGATTATGGCTTTAAAACATTAAACTAGGAGGACATATGAAATATACAGATGGATTTATCGATTTAAAAGAAGTTGATTGCCAAAAGGGTATGACTGCAGTTATGCCGGGTAAAGTAAGAATAAACAACAATAATACAGTAGAAATTGAAGGACGTGATTATTATGCTAAACGTGCTGGTACTAATTTCTATGGTGAATTATTAGCAGAAGAAATAGCTCATGAATTAGACGTTCCTTGTGCTCACTATGATGTTGCTTATTTTAATGAAGATGCTTATCTAATATCCGAAGTTAAAGATACACCTAATACATATCGTTTAGATGAGATATTAGCACATGTATACCAAACTGAAAATATTACTCATTATTTAAGAGATAAATATGTTATTAATGCTTTAATGAGTTTTTTTCCTAATTTAGACAAAGAAGAAGTTAAAAAAGTTGTAAATGAAAAAAAAGATGATTTAGGAAGACTTATTATTACATGTCAGGATAATAAATTAGTTTTTGTTGATCATTATCATGTAGAAAAAATATATTCAATAGAAGAAATATTAAAGACTATCTATCATACTGATGATACTTCAATATTTAATAATTTATATGATATTAAAGTAGCTTTAGAAAAATATTTTAAAGGACATAATTTTGATAATTTAGAAGCTGAATTAAATCGTATTTATTTATTTGATATTTTAATTGCTAATCCGGATCGTAATGCATCAAATTTAAAAGTAATTGATGATGGTTATAATATTCGTTTTATGCCATTATATGATAATCAAAATTGTTTTTCCCATGAGAATACAACATATGATTCTAATTATACTTTGGGTGTTAAAAGAGAGAAAAATGAGAATAGCGATTTAGTAGAGTTTTTAACTACTTTTCCATATATGATACCAATTTTGGGACATTATTTAATTGTTTTAAATCCTCATAATATTCAAAGTGCTTTATATCAAGTTGAAAATAAAATAAATAGTCGTATTCCTAAAGATATTTATGCAAGATTTTTAAATGATGCAACTATTAATGCATCAATGATTGAAAAAGCAATTAATGAAGTAAATCAAAAACAAAAGAAAATGTAGGTGATATTATGCCAGAAAAAAGAATGGCTGAATTAATAGATATTATTAATCGTACTTCATACGAGTATTATGTTTTAGATATGCCAACTATAACTGATCAAGAGTATGATGATTATTATATGGAACTTTTAAGATTAGAAGAAAAATATCCAGAATTAAAAAGAGTTGATTCACCAACTAATCGTGTTGGAGGAGATGCTTTAACCAAATTTGAAAAAGTAATTCATCAAACACCTATGCTTTCTTTTGATGATATCTTTAATGAAGATGAAATTAGAGCTTTTGATGAGCGTATTAGAAAAAGTATTAATAATCCAGAATATACTTTAGAACCTAAAATGGATGGTTTATCTGGTTCTTTAATTTATGAAAAGGGTGTACTTGTTCGTGCTGCTACACGTGGTGATGGTGTAACAGGTGAGGATATAACAATCAATGTTAAAACTATTCGTACAGTGCCATTAAGATTAACTCGTGAAATTGATATTGAAGTACGTGGAGAAATCTATATGTCTTATGATTCATTTAATAAGGCTAATAAGGAAAGAGAAAAAAATAACCAGCCTTTATTTGCTAATCCACGTAATGCTGCTGCTGGTTCAGTACGTCAATTAGATAGTAAGATTACAGCTAAAAGAAATTTGGATTTTATGGCATATTTTATTCCAAATCCAGAAGATTATGGAATTAAGTATCAGTCAGATAGTTTAGAATTCTTACATGAATTAGGTTTTAAAACTAATTATAATCTAAATAAAGTAGCTTCATCTGTTGAGGAGATAAATGCTTATATAGCAGATTTGGGTGAAAAAAGAGAGTCTTTGCCATTTGCAATTGATGGTGTAGTTTTAAAAGTTAATAGTTTAGCTGATGAAGCTAAATTAGGATTTACTTCTCGTGTACCTCGTTGGGGTATTGCTTATAAATTTCCAGCTGTCGAGGTTTTGACAACTTTACATGAAATAAAATGTACAGTAGGACGTACAGGTAAAATAACTCCTAATGCTATATTCTCACCAGTCCATGTTGATGGTTCTTTAGTTGCTAAAGCAACACTACATAATGAAGATTATATTAAAGACAAAGATATTCGTGTTGGTGATGTTATTGTTATACGTAAAGCTGGGGATGTAATTCCTGAGGTAAAAGAAGTTAAATTTGAAAGACGTTCTGAAGATGTCTTACCATATATTATGATTACTAAATGTCCAATATGTGGTACAGAGTTAATAAAAAAAGATGCTCATCATTTTTGTCCAAATGAAGTTTGTCCAGCCCGTGAAGCTGAAAAATTAATTCACTTTGCTTCTCGTGATGCTATGAATATTGATGGTTTTGGTGATGCTATCTGTGAGGATTTTTATAATATGGGTTATTTAAACGATGTTACAGATTTTTATCATTTAAAAGAGCATAAAGAAGAGTTAATGACTCTTGAAGGCTTTGGAGAAAAGAGTATTAATAATCTTTTAGAAAGTATTGAGAATTCTAAACATAATTCTTTAGAAAGATTGTTATTTGGTTTAGGTATTCGTCACGTTGGTGCTAAAAAAGCTAAATTACTAGCAAAAAGATATAAAGATTTAGATACATTGGCTAAGGCATCTTTTGAAGATTTAGCTGATATAGCTGATATTGGTGATATTATAGCTTTAAGTATTGTTGATTTCTTTAACAAAGAAGAAAATAAAATAATCATTGAAAAATTAAGAGAATATGGATTAAACTTTGCATACATTAATGATGATTATCATGAAATAGAAGATTTTGTTGGTAAGACTTTTGTTTTAACCGGTGCCTTAGAAACAATTACTCGTGATGAGGCAGGATTGCTTATTGAAAATGCTGGTGGTAAGGTATCTAGTAGTGTTTCTGCCAAAACATATGCTGTAATTGTTGGTGATTCTCCTGGTAGTAAATATACTAAAGCTTTAAGTTTAAATATTCCTATTTGGAGTGAAAAAGATTTTTTAGAAAAAATTAATAAATAATAATTTATTTATAAATTATTATATGTTATAATTAAAAACGAGGTTAGATAATATGAAAGAAGAATGGAATGATTTCATTGCTGGTAGATGGCAAAAAACAATTGATGTTGAAGATTTCATTAGATTAAACTACCATGAATATCTAGGTGATGAATCTTTCTTAAAGGGTTGTTCAAAAAAGACTAATAAAGTGTGGTCTAGATGTCAAAAATTACTTAAGAAGGAAGCTATATCTGGAGTATTAGATGTTGAAACTACAATTATATCTGGTATTGATAATTTTGAACCAGGCTATATAGATAGATCAAATGAAGTTATTGTTGGTTTGCAAACGGATGAACCATTAAAAAGAATTGTTAATCCATATGGTGGTATGCGTATGGTTAATAAGGCTTTAGAAGCATATGGTTATCGTTTAGATAAAGAAATTGAAGAAAAATTTACAGAGTTTAGAAAAACACATAATGATGGTGTTTTTGATGCATATACACCACAAGTTAGAAAATGCCGTTCAGCTAAGTTATTAACAGGTTTACCTGATGCTTATGGACGTGGACGTTTAATTGGTGATTATCGTCGTGTAGCTTTATATGGCGTTGATTTAATCATCAAAGTTAAGGAAATGGATTTAACTAGATTAGAAAACAACATTAATTTTGCTACTGTACGTGCTCGTGAAGAAGTAAAAGAACAAATAAAAGCTTTAAATGAATTAAAGAGTATGGCTTCTAAATATGGTTTTGATATATCTAAACCTGCTCGTGATGCCAAAGAAGCAATTCAGTGGACATATTTAGCATATTTAGCTGGTGCTAAACAATCTAATGGTGCTGCTACTTCTTTTGGACGTAATACTACATTCTTCGATATATACATTGAAAGAGATTTAGCTAATGGTACTTTAAAAGAAGAAGATGCTCAAGAATTAATTGATCAATTAATTATTAAATTACGTTTAATTCGTCATTTGCGTACACCGGAATATAATGAATTATTTGCTGGTGATCCAACTTGGGTTACAGAATCAATTGGTGGTATGTTAGATGATAATAAATCACTTGTTACTAAAACTGCATTCCGTTACCTAAATGCTTTAGATAATATTGGTTCTTCAGCTGAACCAAACTTAACTATTTTATGGTCAGCTAAATTACCAGATTTCTTTAGAAGATATGCTGTTAGTCAATCAATTAAAACGCATGCTTTGCAATTTGAAAATGATGATTTAATGCGTCCTATCTATGGATCTGATTATGCAATATCATGCTGCGTATCTGCTATGCGTGAAGGAAAACAAATGCAATTTTTTGGAGCTCGTTGTAATCTAGCTAAGGCTTTACTATATGCTATTAACGCTGGTTGTGATGAAATAACAGGAGAAGAAATTATTCCTGGTATTCCTAAGTTATCAAGTGATAATTTAGACTTTAATGAAGTAATTAAAAATTATTCATTAGTTTTAGCTAAAGTATCTGATATTTATTGTGATGCTTTAACAACTATTCATTATATGCATGATAAATATGCTTATGAATCACTTCAAATGGCTTTACATGATACTAATGTTGAAAGATTTATGGCTTTTGGTGCTGCCGGTATTTCTATTGTTGGTGATTCTTTATCAGCAATCAAATATGCTAAAGTACATGTTAACCGTAATGAAGCTGGAGTATCAGAATCATTTGATATAGAAGGTGATTTTCCACGTTATGGAAATGATAATGATAATGTAGATAAAATTGTTATTGTTGTAGTTAAGATGTTTATGGAATATCTTAAAAAACATAAGTTATATCGTAATGCACAACCAACATTATCTTTATTAACTATTACATCAAATGTAATGTATGGTAAAAACACTGGTGCTACTCCAGATGGTAGAAAAGCTGGTATACCATTTGCTCCAGGCGCTAATCCAACTGGTGGAGCAGATAAAAATGGTGCATTAGCATCTTTAAATAGTGTTGCTAAAATCCCATATAAAGGTGTTTGCCAAGATGGTATATCTAATACATTTAACATTTCACCATCATCATTAGGTACTAATGATTCTGAACGTGCTGATAATTTAATGCATGTTTTAGATGGATATTTTAAACAAGGAGCACAACATCTTAATGTTAATGTTTTATCACGTGAAATGCTAGAAGAAGCTCGTGAAAATCCTGATAAATATCCTAATTTAACAATTCGTGTTTCTGGATATGCTGTTAACTTTAATAGTTTAACTCGTGAACAACAAGATGAAGTTATTTCTCGTACATTCCATGAGGTTATGTAATGGGTTATATTCATTCAATTGAAACAATGGGACTTGTTGATGGTCCAGGTATTCGTGTTGTTGTCTTTATGCAAGGTTGCCCATTAAGATGCATCTTTTGTCATAATCCAGATACTTGGATACCTAATAAGAATTTAGAAATATCAACTAAAGATTTAGTTGATCGAATTCGTAAATTCAGACCTTATTTTGAAGATAGTGGTGGTGGTGTAACATTCTCTGGTGGTGAACCACTATATCAAAGTGAATACTTAGCTGATACCTTAAAACTATGTAAAAAAGCAGGTATTAATACATGTGTTGATACATCAGGTACTGGTTATGATAAAGAATATTTAGAAGAAATATTTAAATGGACTGATTTATTCATTTTAGATATTAAGGCCATTGAGCCAGATAACTATCAAAAAATAACAGGTAAAACTCAAGATGAATTTAACTTCTTTAAAGAAGAAGTTAATAAACATAATAAGGATATTTGGTTAAGACAAGTTATTATACCTGGTATTAATGATACTAAAGAATATATTTTAAAACTAAAAGAATATATTAAAGAATTTAATAATGTTAAAAAAGTAGAGTTATTACCATATCATACTTTAGGAGTACCAAAATATGATAAATTAGGTATACCTTATCCTTTAAAAGGGGTTGAACCTTTATCTAATGAGAAATTAGAAGAATTAAAAGAGATTTTAAATAGTTAAAATCTTTTTTTTATGGTCAAAATTTGATATAATTAAAATGGTGATTAATAATGAAAACAGTAACTATAGATGGAAATGAAGCTTGTGCCCGTACTGCCTACTTATTTACCGAAGTAGCTGGTATTTATCCAATTACACCATCTAGTCCGATGGCTGAAAATATGGATAATATGCGCAAAAGCAAATTAAATATTTTTAATGATCAAGTAAATGTTGTTGAGATGCAATCAGAAGCAGGTGCCGCTGGTTTAATTCATGGCTCACTTGCTAGTGGTTTATTAACTACGACTTTTACATCTTCTCAAGGATTACTTTTAATGATACCAAATATGTATAAGATTGCTGGAGAAATGTTACCGGGAGTTATGCATGTGGCTGCCCGTTCATTATCAACGCATGGTTTATCCATTTTTGGTGATCATCAAGATATTTATGCATGTCGTTCTACGGGGTTTAATATGCTTGCCTCATCTTCTGTTCAAGATGCCTCTTATTTAGCTGCTGTTGCTCATTTAGCTGCTATTAAATCATCTTTACCATTTATGCATTTTATGGATGGATTTAGAACAAGTCATGAAATAGCTAAAATAAATATTTTAGATGATAGTGATTATAAAAATATGCTTGATCAAGATGCTTTAAATAGATTTAGATCACGTGCTATTAATCCTTTAAATCCTAATAGTCGTGGGCTTGCTTTTAATGAAGATATCTATTTTCAATTAGCTGAGGCTAAAAATAAATTTTATGATATAGTTCCTGATATAGTTGCTGATTATATGAATAAAATAAATGATATTGCTGGGACTAATTATAAACCATTTAATTATTATGGAAAAGAATCGGCAACTAAGGTAATAGTTGCTATGGGTTCAGTATGTCAAACTATTAAGGAAGTTGTAGATACAAATGAAGATTATGGTTTAATTGAAGTACATTTATTTAGACCATTTTCAACTAAATATTTAAAAGAAGTATTACCAGAAAATGTTCGTTCAATAGCTGTACTTGATCGAACTAAAGAACCAGGTAGTATTGGTGAACCATTATATTTAGATGTTAAAACAGCACTTGCTAATATGGATATTGAAGTAGTAGGTGGAAGATATGGATTATCTTCTAAAGATACAACACTAAAAGATATTATGGCTATTTATAATATGCTTGCTTATCCAGTTTCTAATTTTACTATTAGTATTAAAGACGATTTAACTGATTTAAGCTTAGAACCAATTGAAATAGAAATGGATAAGAAAAATCAAGAATTATTAATCTATGGTTATGGTTCTGATGGTTCAGTATCAGCATCTAAATCTTTAATAAAAATAGTTGGTGAAAATACAGATAAATATGTTCAAGGATATTTTCAATATGATTCAAAAAAATCTGGTGGAGTTACCATTTCTCATTTAAGATTTTCTGATTCTGTTATTAATTCAGCATATTATATTTCTAAACCTAATTTCTTAGTAATAACTAAAGATAATTATTTAGAAAAATATGATATTGTATCAGATATTGAAGAGAATGCAACTGTTTTAATTAACACTAATAAGGGCCAAGATGTTATTAACTTAATGAAACCTAAATTTATTAATATGTTAGTTAATAAAAATGTTAAGGCTTATATAATAGATGCTAATGAGTTAGCTAGTAAATATAATTTTAAAAATAAAATTAGTACTATTATGGAATCAGCTATATTTAATTTGTATAATATTATTCCATATGATATGGCTTTAATGGAAATGAAGAAAAGTATTACTAATAAGTTTTCTAAAAAGGGAGAAAGTATAGTTAATACTAATATTAAATTAGTTGAAGAAGCTAAAGATTATATAAAAGAAATTACTTTAGAGAAAAAAGAAGAAGTAGATGATAAAAAAGAGGAAACTATATTTGAAAGTATTTCTAATCGTCATGGTAATGATTTATCTGTTAGAGATGTTTTAAATCTTGCTAATGGTATTTATGAAGCAGGAACGAGTAAGAAAGAAAAGAGAATGGTTTCTAATATTACACCATCATTTAATTTTGAAAATTGTATAGGTTGTAATAATTGTTCTTTAATGTGTCCACATGGAGTTATTAGATCATTTTTAATTGATGAAGATGAATATAATAATTTACCTGAAATAGTTAAAAGAAGAACTAAAAAGGCAGTTGGTATGGAAAATATGTATTATACAATTGCCATATCTTCTAAAGATTGTACAGGATGTGGTATATGTGTTTCTAAATGTCCAGGTTTAAAGGGCAATAAGGCATTAACAATGGCAAATATTGATATACAAGAACAAGAAATTTTTGACTTTTTAGTTGAACATATTAAAGAAAAAAATATAGATTTACCATTAATACCAAAAAATACACAATATAAAACACCAAAATTTGCTTTTTCTGGTGCTTGTGCTGGTTGTGGTGAAACACCATATCTTAAATTATTAACTCAATTATTTGGTGATGATTTAGTTATTGCTAATGCAACAGGTTGTTCATCAATCTATTCTGGTTCAATGCCATCAACACCATATATGATTCCATGGGCATCATCTTTATTTGAAGATAATGCTGAATATGGTTATGGTATGGTAATTGCTAATAAAACAATGAAACGTCGTATTCAAAGTATTATGGAACATAATCTAGATAATGAAAATGGCATGTTATTCCAAAAATGGATTAATAATCAAAACGATTACAAAACAACTAAAATGGTTTATGATTCTTTAACTGACAATATTCCTGAAGAATTAAAGAATATCAAAGATTATATAGTATCACGAAATATTTGGTGTGTTGGTGGCGATGGCTGGGCTTATGATATTGGTTTTTCCGGTATTGATCAAGTATTATCTAGTAATGATAATATCAATATATTAGTGCTTGATACTCAAATATATTCTAATACAGGTGGTCAAGCATCCAAATCAACTCCTAAATCAGCCGTAGCATCTTTTGCTGCAACTGGTAAAAAAACTAACCGCAAAGACCTAGCTAGAATAGCTATGGCATATAAAAATGCCTATGTTGCTCAAGTATCACTTGGTGCTAACCCAAATCAACTAGTAAAAGCTTTAAAAGAAGCTAATGATTATAATGGACCATCAATTGTTATTTGTTATGCACCTTGTATTTCTCATGGTATTAAAAATGGTATGGAAAATAGTATTAATCAAGAAAAACTAGCAACTGATTCTGGATATTTTCCAATATTTAGATATAGTCCAATTGATGGATTTAATTTAGATAGTAAAAATGCTAATTATGATTTATTAGATGAATTCTTCCTAAATCAAACTCGTTTTGCCATGTTAGATGCAGTAAATAAAGAAAATGCTGCTAAGTTAAGAGAAGAATTAAAGGATAATATTAAGAGCAATTATCAATTTTATCTAGATTTGGATAGTAAAAATGATTAAGATATTTAGAATAATTATTCTTGTATTATGGATGCTTGTTATCTTTACTTTTTCTCAATCAAATGGTGAAAAATCATCTGGTAGAAGTATTGGTATTTTAAAAAATATTGTTACTAATATAAGTGATGGTTTATATAAAATAAAGCTAATAAAAGAACCAATAAGTGACGCAAAAGTTCAAAAGATAGCTAATAATTTAAATTATCCAGCTCGCAAAATAATGCATATGAGTGAATACTTTATTTTAGCCTTACTTATTTATAATGTTTTAGTTTTATATGGAATTAAAAAAATTTATTTAATAACGTTTGTATTATCTGTCTTATATGCAATAAGTGACGAAATACATCAATTATTTACAAGTAGAACTTGTTCAATAATTGATGTTTTAGTTGATTCTATCGGAATTCTAGTAGCCTTATTCTTTATATATAGTGTAAACAAACTAAAAATAAGAAGAGTAAAACATTCAAATATTTAAACAAACATGTTATAATGATGTAGTTAGGAAATATTGACATATTTACCAATTTAAGGTATTATACTAACTAATTATTTAAGGAGAGGTATATGAGATATATTTATATAGTAATAAAAAGAATTATTGATTTTATTGCCGCTTTATTATTCTTAATAATATTGTCTCCTGTTTTCTTAATAGTTTCTATAGCTATTAAATTAGATAGTAAAGGACCTGTTATTTTTAAACAAAAAAGAGTTGGTAAAAATGGTAAAATATTCAACTTATATAAATTTAGATCAATGTCAGCTTCTAACAACCCTTTAAATTTTAAAGAAGAAAATCAAATAACTAAAGTTGGACATTTCATCAGAAAATGGTCTATTGATGAATTACCTCAACTTGTAAATATTATAAAAGGTGATATGGCTTTTATTGGACCACGTCCTTGGATGGTTGAATATCATGAATATATGACTGAGGAACAAAAACATAGAAGTGATGTTTTACCAGGTATTACAGGATATGCTCAAACAAAAGGTCGTAATAATATATCAATTTTAAATAAAATTAATTTGGATTTAGAGTATGTAAGAAAATTATCATTATGGATGGATATTAAAATTATTTTCTTAACTATTGCTACAGTATTCTCTCGTGATGGTGCAGAGATGACTAAGATGGGTATGAAAAAAGAAATAGATGATATCCGTGATAATTATTTTAAAGAACAAGAAAAGAATAAGAAAAAGAAGTAGCAAAATGCTACTTTTTTGTTGTATTTTTGTGCTTTTTTGTGGTATTATATAAGCAAGAAGTAGGTGTATTATGGATAGAAGTGATTTATTAGAATTAGAAGAAGGAATGAAAGTATACGATTCTTCTTATGAAACAAAAAGAGTAGAACCAGGATGCGTTATTGATATCTTTATTGAACTTGCAAGCCCTGAAAATAGTTTAAAAGGTCAAGTTTTATATGTATGTAAAGAAGGAGAGACTAAGACAGATGTACCTGCTGGTATTGCTGGATTTATTACATATGATATATACAATAAATACTTTAAAGACTGCTTAAAAGATCAAACTATAGAAATAGGCTCTGCAGCAATTACAGTAAATGAAATATATGAAAATGTTAATGAATATGCTAATAGATTTGAAAAAGATATTGAAGTTGGTATTGGTTCAGTAGTTGATGCTACACATAATGGGCATAATAAATTTTATTATATAGTAGAACCAAATGATGGTATTAAAGTTCAAAAAGGTTTAGACGTAATTGATACTAATGCTCCACTTGCTATTAATTTATTGTCTAAAAAAGCAGGTGACGTTGTTAAATATAATATTGATGTTGAAAAACCAAATGAAGTAGTAGTTAATCGTGTTTATAAAAGTATTAATGATTTTAATAAGAAAAAAGGTATTAATCTTGTTAAAGAAGGATCAATTGTTGAAGTTAAATTAGATAAAATACCATTTGTATTTAGAATGATATCAACAAATGATGAAACTCCAGATTTAGCTGGAATTGAAAATGTTGATATTAATACTCCATTGGGTATAGAACTTGCTGGTAAAACTGAAGGTGACTATTTTACATTTATGGTTGCTGGTAAGGAAGTATCAGGATATATTTATAAGACTCATGATAGTTTAGATGAATATCAAGAATTTTATAATGATAATCCAACAAAAATATTAGGCTAATAATTTATTATTAGCTTTTTTTATGATATAATTTAGGTGTGTCCTCGTAGCTCAGTAGGATAGAGCAATCGCCTCCTAAGCGATAGGTCGTTGGTTCGATTCCAATCGGGGACGCCATTTTTTATTAAGAAGGACGTGTTTTTATGGAATGTATATATTGTCATGGTATTGTGAATGAAGGAAGTAATTTTTGTCCGCATTGTGGTGCTAATATAGGGAATGCTCCTAAACAAGAAGAGACTAAGATTGTGTCAACTAATAATTTTGGTAAAATGGTTTTTGATGCTGATGTTTATATTTTAAGAGCAGATGAAGATGGTAGACGTGTACCATTCTTTAATAACTATCGTCCACAATTTTATTTTGGTGATCATGATTTAGCTGGTATAGTGACTTTAAATGGTGTTGAAATGGCTAATCCAGGTGATAATGTTAATATGACAGTTGAATTAGTAGATGCAGAATCAATTAGTATTGGACAAACTTTTACCATCTGCGAAGGTGGAAGAACTGTTGGAAGAGGAACAATTACAAAAATATATTAAGGCTTATTTATAGCCTTTTTTGTTAGCATTCTCTTCACATTAATAAATATAAAAAATATCTAAAATAAAATTTATATGTTATAATGTAATTAGATAACTAGGTGATAATCGTGAAGGAAGATTTAAGCTTATCATTAACCTATAATCAAAAAAAAATATTATTTGACTCTCGTAATATTGATGAGAAAGTATATGATTATTTAGATAGCATTTTAAATAATTTATACATTAATATTGGTGGTATGGATAATGGTACTATTATGGATTTAATGATAAAAGAAAAACTTGCTGGTTGGTGTTGGCAAACAACAGAATCGGCTATTGTCTTCTTTCAAGATTATGATTATATTGTAAGAGGAGAATTATATTTAGATGATGATAATCCTAAATATTTTCATTCATGGATTCGCTTTAAATTTGAAGGAAATGAATACATTTTTGATCCTTGTTTAAATATAGTTAGTACAAAAGATGATTATAATAAATTATTTAGGCCAAAGATTAAAGGATTAGCTTCAGCTAAAGTAGTTAAACAGGAATTAATAAAACAAGTAAATGAATATGTACCTGGTGATAATACAAAGTACTTTGAAGAATTAAATAAAATAATGAGATTAAATAAAAGTTATATAAAGTATTGTGATGATTATCAAAAGGATGTAAAAGTGGGAGGTAAAAAGAGTAATCCTAATGATCCATTGTTTCATAATGCAGCTGGTTATAATGTAGAGTTAGAAGGTAATAAAGTAAAAAAAATAAATGCATATTACTATTACAGATGTAAGTAAAAGGAGGATATATGGAAAAAGAAAATAAAAAAGAGGGTTTAAAGGTTGGATTTGTTGTTGCTGTTGTACTTATTTTGCTTGGTATTTTAGTAGCAGGAACATTAATAATAATTAAAAAATTTAAAGATACGAAACCACTTCCAGATTGGGGAGAAAAATATTATGATTATTTAAAGGAATTTAAAACATCATCAAAAACAAAAAAATTATTATCTGAAAATAAAGTAGTTATGCAAGATGAATATCAAGGTACCTTCTATACATATGATAAAAAGCAAGCTCCAGCAATGATTTTGGAATATACACCTACACCAACTAGTCCAGCATCTACACCAGCAGATGGTGGTGATAATGGTAATGTTACACCAGTTAATCCTAGCGATCCTGATGTTGTAACACCAGAACCAGTAGAGCAAACTCCAGAACCAGTTGAACCAACCCCAGTGGTTAGTAAAAATTATATTGTTATTTTAGTATTAGTTAACGGAGAAATAAAAGAATATATTTTTGAAGCAAATTCATTAAGTGTCGAATTATTATATAATATTGAAGAGAAAGAATACTATTATTATTTGATATATCGTGAAGATGATTCAACACATTTTATCAAAGTAAATGATTATATTAAGTTTTTAACAGATGCGAATTTCACTTATAATGAAATAGTGATTAAAGATGGAGAGACTGTTGAATTAGATGGTGAAACTGTTTTAAAAATTGATATTACATTCTTTGAACCAGAAAATGTTAAAGGAATTTATTTTAAATTTAATCCGAATAATATTAAAGAACTAGAGGCATCAATGGGAACATATTATGATAATATGGATGATCAATATAAAAAATTAATTGATGATAAAAAGAATGGATTAGAAAATTATATTGATAATTACTTCTATATAATTATTGAAATATATGGTGATGATTGGGGAGAAGATCCAATTCCAGAAGATCCTGCTGATCCAGAACCAGAACCAACTCCAACACCAACTCCAGAACCAGAACCAACTCCAACACCAACTCCAGAACCAGAACCAACTCCAGTATGTGAGTATGATTATTTGACATATATTTATGATGGTTGTTATGATTTAGGACAGCTTGTAACACCAGGTGGTTGTGATTATGGATATTATGAACAAAATGGTGTTTGTTTCTCATTTGAATGTGATGGAAACCCTGAAGATGGAATAGATCCAAATTGTAAGGATCAATATCCAGTACCAGGGCCAAATGAATGTGCCCCAGGTTTATCTTTACATGAGGGATATTGTTTTAGACATTAAAAAAAAGATAGAAAATTCTATCTTTTTTTGTTTGTTTTTGTTATAATTATAATAGGTGATGGTATGAAAAATAAAAAAGGATTTACATTAGCTGAATTATTAGGAGTAATAGTAATACTTTTATTACTAGTTTTAATTGTAACTCCAATATTTATTAATTATTCAAAAAAAGCTTCAAAATCAGCTTATGAAGTACAAATTAATACTATAAAAGAAAGTGCACGTGAATGGGCTTTAGATGAAGAAAATATAAAACTATTACCAACAAAGGAAAATGAATGTGTAGAAATAACTTTAGAAAAATTAAAAGAGATAGGACTTTTAGATTATAATATAACAAATCCAAAAACCAAAGCTAAATTTTCTGATGAGTCAACAGTAATAATAAGAAAAGTTGGAACAGAATTAACATATACCTATAATGAAAATGGAGAAGAGACATGTGATACAGTTATAACAACAGATTATCCAAGATGGGTATTTGTTTCTAGTACACCAGCAGTTGCTAGTGATACAGATGAAGTAACAGTAAACATTAAAAGTGATCGAAAAATATCAGAAGAAAGTTTAGATCCAGAAGATATTACAGTAAAAGTAGGGGGAAAAATAATCGATGATGCAGTAGTAACAGTATCATGTAGTGGTGTAAATCCACTAACATGTGAATTAAAAATAAATAATCTAGATGGTGATGGAAGATTAAGTCTAGTAATTGATAAAGATACAATGAAAGATGAAGATTTAAATCCAAGTAGAATAACAAATATTCAAACAACAACTATGGTGGATACATCAGGCCCAAAAATAACATATACAGGAAAAGAAAATACCAATAGTAGCATTTACTATGCCACAAAAGAAGATACAGTTAAAATAAAATTTAAAGCCGAAGATAATGGAGAAGTAGTAAATGAATTAGCAACAGAAGATATAATAGTATATTTAGACGGTGTACCTGTGGATTGTGGTAAAAGTTTAACAACTTCTGGAAGTGGAACAAAAGTAAATTATGAATTAACCTTAACAAATGTAGAAGGTAGTGGAAAATTAAGTATAAAAATACCAACAGGAAAGATTAAGGATAATAGAGGAAATCTAAATAATGAAAAAATAATATCACCAGGAATAACATATGATAACCAATTGCCAATAATAACATATACACCAAATGGAACAGTAGGATATGTAAGAGATATAAATGTTAAAGTGTATGCAATAGATGAAGAAACAGGAGTCAATGAAAATACTTTAAAATATATTTTTACAACAGATATAAATGAAAATCCAAATGTAGCAATAGCAAATGGTGGAAAGGTAAGTAAAAGTGGTGTAACAGGAGACTATTATATAATTGGATATGTATGTGATTATGCGGGAAATTGTGCAACAGTACCAAGTAATATATATCAAATGAATAATAGTGCACCAGAAATAGAAATAACTCCTGATCATAATTCAGGTTATGAAAGAGAAGCAAGTATAAAAATAAAAGTAACATCACATGGAGAAGCTATTGATGAAGGAAGTTTAAAATATATAATATCTGAAAATACAAATGATACACCAAATAAGAGTTTTACAAATAATGAAAATATAACAATAACAGGTTTAAGTGGTGTGTATTATGTAATAGCAGAAGCTTGTGATGTAACTGGATTATGTACAAAAAAGGAAAGTCAGAAATTTTATTTTGATAATGAAGCTCCAGATGTAATATATAATCCAAATGGAACATATAATTCAGGAAGTTACTATTGGACACAAAGTGTAGATGTATCAATCAATGTAACAGATAATGTAAGTGTAGAAAGTGCATCATATATATTATCTGATAGTAAAACAGCAACACCAAATGTAACAATAAATAATGGTTCTGCAAATAAAACTGTAACATTAACAAATGAAACTAAAACATTATATTTAATAGCAAGGGGTTGTGATTCTTTAGGAAACTGTAAAACATCAGTATCTAATAAATATCAAATAGATAAGACAAAACCAGTTGTTGATTCAAAATCACAAAGTCAGGATATAACAACAATAAATATTTCAGATGATATATCATTAGCAAGATATGATATATTACGATCTGATAATACATTATCAGCAGGTGGAGCTGTAACAGGTACATCATATTCAGTTGTTTATCAAGAAACTGAATATGGAACATATACTATAAAAGTAACAGATCATGTTGGAAATATATTTGAAGAAAACTTTGTTGTACCAGGATATACAGTATCATTTAATGCAAATGGTGGTAGTGGTGGACAAAGCTCTAATGTAACAGTTGGTTATGGTGCAAAGATGCCAACTATAAGTACAACAGCCCCAACAAAAACAGGATATACATTCCAAGGCTGGTATGATAATGCAAATTATACTGCTGGAACAAAATATTATAATTCTGGTGGAAGTTGGGCAAGAAGATATGATAAGACATCAAATACAACACTATATGCTGGATGGAAAGCTAATACTTATACTGTAACATTGGATAAAAATGGTGGAACTGGTGGTACAGATAGTGTAACGGCAACTTATGATGCAGCAATGCCATCTGCAACAATGCCAACAAGAACAGGTTATACATTTGAAGGATACTATGATGCAAAAACAGGTGGTACAAAATACTATAATGCTGATGGTACAAGTGCAAAAAAATGGAATAAAACATCAAATACAACATTATATGCAAGATGGACTGCTAAAACATATACTGTAACATTAAATAAAAATGGTGGATTAGGTGGAACAGATAGTGTAACAGCAACATATGATGCAGCAATGCCATCTGCAACAATGCCAACAAGATCAACATATACATTTGAAGGATATTATGATACATCTGAAGCAACAGGTGGAACAAAATATTATAATTCTGATGGATCAAGTGCAAGAAAATGGGATAAAACATCAAATACAACATTATATGCAAGATGGGCTGCACAATGTAATTTCAAAGAAGAAGAGTATAATTATGATGCTAATAATAAGATTAGATCTTGGACAGTCCCAGCTGGATGTAGTGGAACATATACATTAGAAGTATGGGGTGCTCAAGGTGGTTCAGTAAATGAAAATAATACACCTGGTGCATATGGTGGTTATGCTAAAGGTGAAAAATATTTAAGTGCAGGAACTACAATTTATATTGTTATAGGTGAACAAGGTAAAAATGCAACAAACAGATATAATCTTGATGATCAGAGATATTTTGCTGGTGGTTACAACGGTGGAGGCCGAGGACATAGTAATTCTATAAATGATGATATTAATGATGGACATGATGGATATTTAACTGGTGGTGGTTCCGGTGGTGGAGCTACTCACATAGCTACAACAAATCGTGGTGAATTGAAAAATTATGCTTCACACACAGATGATTTATTAATCGTTGCCGGAGGCGGCGGTGGTTCTGTTAATACAATTGGTGCTGGTGGTGGCTGCTATTGTACTTCTGGTACTGGTGGTGGTGCTACTGGTGGTAATGGAACAATGAGTACCTTTGGTGGTACAACAGCATATGAAGAAAACATTGGCACTGGTGGTGGTGATTC
Organism: Bacilli bacterium; assembly: GCA_017527675.1. Classification (GTDB taxonomy): domain Bacteria; phylum Bacillota_I; class Bacilli_A; order RF39; family UBA660; genus RGIG6635. The sequence continues at coordinate 1,730 of JAFXPU010000020.1, read as the reverse complement.
AGCAAGTACTGGACATTCATTTGGTGAAGGAGCAGATTATGCTGGCGGTGGCTACTATGGTGGTAGTGCTGGTAGTGGAAGCTCTTGGTGGGAAGGCAATGCTGTTGGTTATGGTGCCGGACGTTGTTATGGTGCCGGTGGTGGCTCAGGCTACATCGGTGGCGTAAAAAATGGAACAATGGAAAATGGTAAAAACTCAGGTAATGGTAAAGCCAAGATAACACTTAAAACCTTAGATTAAAATAAAAAATAGAAGAATAATTCTTCTGTTTTTTTGATATGTGTGATATAATTAATATGAGGATAAGAGGTGAATTATGAGAATTTTAAAAGGAATTATATCATCTTTAATTGCAATTATCTTAATTCCCGTAATTATGGTATTTATAGTTTATTTATCAACTAGAAATATGGTTTCTAAGCAGGGAGTTAAAGATTTCTTTAAAGAAGTGCGTTTAAGTGATGTTTTAATTGACAATAATGGTGAATATACATCTTTTGGTAAAAGCATTAAAGATGAACTTGTAGAGGCTGGTATTCCAGCAGAGACTATTGATGAATTTGTTAATTCAGAACAAGTATCTGATTTCTTCTCTGATTATACTGGTGACATTGTTGGATATATTGTATATGATGCTAGTATGGACGATATTAAAGCTGACGATATTTCTAAAATGATTAATGATAATATTGATGATATTGTTGAAGAATTAAGAGATAAAAAAGTTGAAGGTTATGAAGAATTAACTGATGAACGTGTTAATGAAATAAAAGGTGAAATTGACAATTTATCAAAAGAAATTGAAGAACAATTACCAGATATTAAAAAAGAGGTAGATGATTCTGATTTTGCAACAGTAGTTAAAATTGTAAGAATTATTTTTAGTAAGGCTATGGTAATGGTATTTATTGTGGTTATTGCTATATTGGCCTTATTAATTGTTTTATTGAATTTAAAAAATTTCAGATATGGTATTTGGTTAGGTGTAATATCTATTTTAGCATCTTTACCATTTGTAATTATAGGTAATGCTAATGTTACAATAGATGTAAAAGATTCTAAGGCATTAAAGGATGCAATACAATTCGCTTTAGATAGAATTGCATCTTCTGCATTAATATTCTTTATTGCAGGTATTGCTTTAATAGTTTTAACAATTATTATAAGAATTATCAAAAAACATAGAAACAAAAAATCTCATGTAGAAGCAACACCGGCTCAAAATAGCACTCCAGTTGTTCCAATGGCTCAGCCTGCACCAGTAGAACAACCAATATTTACTGGTGAATCATCAGTGCCAGTAGAACAACCAATATCTACTGGTGAACCATCAACACCAGTAGAACAACCAAGTGAAAATAGTATTCAAACAAATGAAACGGTTGTTCCAAGTGTATTTGGTTTGGCACCTGGTGAAGAAGTTAAACCTGTAACAGAAGAAGTTGCTGAAGAAACTTCTAATCAAATGATAAATGAGGTAAGCGCAACTGCAACAAATAACTCAAGTGAAGATGATGTGTGCTCAGAGTGTGGAGCTAAATTAAATGCTGGACAAAAATTCTGCTATAATTGTGGTGCAACGAAAAAATAAAGGTTCTTTGTCAAATAGTGTTGGTAGACAACAAATACGATAAATGAATTGATATTGAAGAGTGATTTTTATCACTCTTTTATAATGCCTTTAATTAAAAATATTCTAGATATAAAATGATCAAATTTTCTATAACCA
>JAFXPU010000019.1 GCA_017527675.1 Bacilli bacterium | reverse complement strand
TGAAAGCAACTCCAGTTCCACAATCTTCTCCCATATTTCCGAATGCCATAGATTGAACGTTTACAGCAGTTCCCCAAGAATATGGAATATCATTATCTCTTCTATAAACATTAGCACGTGGATTATCCCAAGAACGGAATACAGCTTTAATAGCTCCCATTAATTGTTCTTTTGGATCAGTTGGGAAATCTGTACCAATTTTTTCTTTATATTCAGCTTTAAATTGATTAGCTAATTCTTTTAAATCTTCTGCAGTTAATTCAACATCTTGCTTAACACCTTTTTTAGTCTTCATTGCATCAATTAATTCTTCAAAGTATTTTTTACCAACTTCCATAACTACGTCAGAATACATTTGAATGAATCTTCTATAGCAATCCCAAGCCCATCTTGGATTATTAGATTTTTCAGCTAATACTTCAACTACTTCTTCATTTAAACCCAAGTTTAAGATAGTATCCATCATACCTGGCATTGAAGCACGAGCACCAGATCTAACTGAAACTAATAATGGATTTTCTTTATCTCCAAATTTCTTTCCTGTAATCTCTTCCATTTTTGTAATGTACTCATTAATTTGTCCTTGGATTTCAGCATTAATTTCTCTTCCATCCTCATAATATTGAGTACAAGCTTCGGTAGTGATTGTAAAACCTTGTGGAACAGGAAGACCAATATTAGTCATTTCAGCTAAGTTAGCACCTTTACCACCAAGTAAGTTTCGCATATCAGCATTACCTTCAGTAAATAAATATACGTATTTTGTCATTTTTATCCTCCTAACATACATATAAATTATACCATTTTAACATATGACAAGCAAGAAAAATATTACTTAAATTAACAATATATGACATTTTCTTGATACATAAAAAAAGATATTTATCTTCTGGCTCTTGGATGAGCAGATAAATATACTTTTTTTAATTGTTCATTTGATAAATGAGTATAGATAGTAGTTGTTGATAAACTCTCATGTCCTAGTAATTCTGATACTGTTTTTATATCTGCTCCCCCATTTAACATATGAGTTGCAAAAGTATGTCTTAAAGTATGGGGTGATATTTTTTTATTGATACCAGCTATTTTCATATTATCATCAACAATAGTTCTTATTTCACGATCATTTATTTTATTACCATGTTTATTAACAAGAAGATATGGACTATTATTTATATTTAATTTTGGATAAGTATTTGCAAAATATAATTCTAGTTTTTCTTTTAAAACTTTACCAAATAAAACAATTCTTTCTTTATTACCTTTACCTAATATTCTAATTTCTTTTGCAGACATATCAATATCTTTAACTTTAATATTAACAAGTTCAGATACACGTATACCAGTTGAATATAATATCTCTAATATAACATAATCACGAACACCAATATCTGTTTTTAAATTAGGAGTATTAAGTAATTTTTCTACTTCATTATATTCTAAATATTTAGGTAATTTTTTTTCTATTTTAGGAGTTGCAATTAAAACCATAGGATTATCTTTAACTATATTATGTTGATCTAAGTATTTAAAAAATCCTCTTAAAGAACTTAAAATACGAGCAACAGATTTTGCTTTATATTTTAAATCATTTAAATATTTTAAATAAGAACGCACAATATCATATGTTACATCATTTAAATCATCTATTTTTTTTATATCTAAAAAGTTTTCAAAAATAATTAAATCATCTTTATAGTTTTTAATAGTATGTAAAGAATAATTTTTTTGATATTCTAAATAATTTAAAAATTCATCTATATATTTATCCATATTTAACTCCTTAAACTATTTAAATTATATCACAAACAATAAAAAAAATCAGTTATTACTGATTTTCTTCATTATTTTGGTTTGTTACTTGATCAATACCATTTGTAAATCCACCAACTAATTCATTAAATTTCTTTAAGTTAGCTTTTAGATTTCTCTTTTCAACTTCAAATTGTTCTCTTTCTGCTTTGATATTAGCGCGTTCTGCATCAACATTCTGTTTACGAGCTACTAGTTTTTCTTCAATCATAGCAATAGCAGCTCTTTGTTGTTCAATTTCTTGTCTTGCAGCATTAATAGTTTCAATTTCTTGATTACGATATAAAACAAAGTCATTTTTCTCTTTCTCAAATGTTGCTTGTAATTCTTTTAATTCTTCAATTTTCTTTTCAACATCTGTTTTTTGTTCTTTAAGTTTTAAATACACTTCATTTTTATAATCTTCAATTTCAGTTAATGCTTGACGTTTAGCTGCTTCTTGTTCTTCTGATAATTTAACTAATCTATTATACTTATCATCAATTTGTTTTCTTAATTCTAAGTTTTGACTAAAGATATTTGAAGCTTCTTTTGCATTTTTAGATGCTTTATCAAATAAATCATCAATATTATAATCATCAGAAACTTGAATTTCATCTTCTAAGTTAGTTGTTTCAATATTAAGTAATGAATCATCTTCATTCAATGATTCTTCTAAATTAGCTAAATCAGAAGTTATATCAATTGTCTCTTCTTTAACAGGTTCTTCTTCAATAGACTCTTCAGATACTTCTTCAACTACTTCTTCTGGAATTTCTTCTACTACTTCCTCTTCAATAGCAGGTTCTTCCTCGATTGGTTCTTCAGTAGTTTCTTCTTCAAGTTCTTCAACTGCAGGTTCTTCAACTACTTCCTCTTCAATTTCTTCTACTACTGGTTCTTCAACTACTTCTTCTTCAATTGGTTCTTCAGATACTTCTTCAATTACTTCCGCTGGAACTTCTTCTACTACTTCTTCATCAATAGTTGGTTCATCAATAGTAATATCATTTTCATCTAAGTTCAAATCATCTAAAGAAACTGTATTATCAGTTATTTCAACTGGTTCATTATTTACTTCCTCTTCTGGTTTAATCTTTTCTAATCCTAAATCTTTTAAATCAACAGTTTTAGCATCAACAGAATCTAATTCAAGATTTTCATCACTATTTTCAACCATATTGATTACATCAGCTAAATCATTTAATTCAGCTGTAGAATAACTAGCATCTGCTCTTTCTGATGTAGTAGCCTCTCCTATTAAACTTTCAAATGACATTCCATCATCAGAATAATTATCAAATGTATTTGCTTCTTCATCATCTAATAGATTAAAGCTTCCATCATTATCAATTAATCCAAATTCTAAATCTTCGTTTTCGTTCATGCAAACACCCCTATCTAATTGTTTTCATTTTTGAATTCTTGATTAAATTGTGATACTAAACTTTTTAAACGTTCACAACCTTTAGCAAGTTCTTGATTTTCAAAATTTAATCTTTCTTCTTCTAATTTTTTATATTGCTCAAATTTTTCTCTTTCGGTTTCTAAAACACCTTTTTGATATTCAACTTCTTGAGCTTGTAATTCAATTTCAGCTAATTTATCTTCTTTAGCATCATTTATTGAACTCTTTTCAATTTCAAATTGAGCTAAGGTATTTTTCTTCTCAATTTCAAATAATTCAATTTCTTTATTTAGTGATGCTAATTTATTTTCATATTCTTGTTCTTTTAATGAAACCATTTCATTCATCTTATCTTTTTCTGATTTCATTTTTTCATTATGTTTTTTAATTTTAGCATCATTTTTTTCTTTAGCTGTTTTGATCTTTGCGTGTTCTTTTTCAATTTTGTTTTCTTCTAATTGTTTATATTTTTCAAATTGCTCACGATCTTTAGCTAATAAACTTCTTTCTTCATTTAAGGTTTTCTTAACAAAATCTATTTTTTCAATTTCAGATTGTTTTTCATCATCAAGCATTTTAATACGTTCATCATAACTCTTCTTTTGTTTTTCTATATATGATGCGTATTCTAAACGCTCCTCATCCATGCGTTTTTGTTCATCAGCTTTATATGTTTCAAAATTTTTTCTTTCTTCTTCAAATTCTAATTTTTCTTTAGTAAGTGAAGCTTGTAATTCTTCTAATTCTTTTTTCTTCTCTAAAACACTAACAATATATTCACCAGTAGATGACATACCACTATTTAAACTATCAAGTAAATTGTTTACTTCAACAGAACTAGATGGTTTAATTTCTACTTTATCTTCTTTTTTAGTATCTTTTTTACTATCTTTTTTGGTATCTATATTTATTAATTTTTGATCATCATCAAGTGTTTCAACAATCATTTTATATAGTGTTTCATTTGTCTTTGGTTTTAATTCTTCATCAGATAGTAATTCAACTATAGGTTCTTCATCTTTTTTTTCTTCTTCTTTAAATAATTCATCTGTATCAATTACTTCTACTTCATTATTACTTTCCTTTTTTTCAATTAAATCTTGAGCATTAGAAGTATTAGTTAATTCAGGGAAACTTTCTAATATAGATGCTTCAACTTCTTCATTAGTTTTATCATCTGAACCATTAACATTATCATCAATAATTAACTCAGCATTATCATCATCTAAGATAATTGTTGGATCATCAACATCTATATATTTATTACTATTACCAAAGAAATAATTTTTTTCATCATTCATACTATCACCCTTAAACCTTTTATAAAAACATTATAGCATATTTTTTTTTAAAATAATAGAATTTTTTATAGTTTTATTGGAGATAAATCTATATCAATATTAACCTTCAAATCTTGTTTATCTTTTTCTCTAATAAATCTAATATATTCATATATTTCTTTCATATTTTTTGTCTTAATTATTATTTGAATATAATACTTATTATTTATTTTAGGAATCATTGCAGCAGTAGGTCCTAAGACATTTATATTCTTGCTTTTTAAATAATTTGCAATTTTTAAAGCCATGTTATTAACATAGTCTAAATTAGTACCAACAACTTGTATTTTAATTAAATCAGAAAATGGTGGATAATCTAACCTTTTTCTAATTTTAATTTCTTCATCATAAAATGCTTCATAATCATGATTCTTGGTATATAAAATACTATAATGATCTAAGTTAAATCCTTGAATTATAACTTTACCTGTTTTTGTAGATCTACCTGATCTACCTGATACTTGACACAACATAGCAAAAGTTTTTTCTGAACTACGAAAATCTGGAATATTTAAAGTTTGATCTGCATTTATAACTCCAACTAAAGTAACATCCGGAAAGTCTAAACCTTTGGCTATCATCTGTGTACCAACTAAAACATTATATTTTTTGTTTTTAAAATCTTCAAAAATACGACTATGACTACCCTTTTTTGTTGTTGTATCTTGATCCATACGAATTACTTTTGCTTTATCAGATATTTTTTTTATTTCTTCTTCTAGCTTTTCTGTACCTAAACCAAACTCATGCATATTAGTATTTCCACAATCTGGACATTTATCTTTTTTATAAGTTTTATAACCACAATAGTGGCAATTTAAGACATTATATTTTTTATGATAAGTAAGTGGAATATCACAATTAGGACATAACTCTTTATAACCACAATCCTGACAAGTTAAGATTGTTGAATATCCTCTTCTATTTAAGAATATGATTGCTTGTTCATTATTATTTAATGCAGAAATTAATTCATCTTCTAATTTTTTTGAAATTATACGACGACCTTTTTTTATTTCATCTTGCATATTTACAAATTCTACTTTAGGCATAACTGTGGCATATCTTTTTTTCATAGTTAATAATTTATAAACACCTAATTTAGCTCTAGTATATGATTCTATTTTAGGAGTTGCTGAACCAAATATTATTGGACATTTATGGTATTTAGCACGATATAAAAGAATATCATGAGTATCGTATTTAGGATTATTTTCTTGTTTATAGGAATCAGAATGTTCCTCGTCAACTATAATAATACCAAGATTTGTTAGCGGAGCAAAAGCAGCTGAACGAGCACCAATTACTATTGATACTTCCCCTCGCATTATTTTTCTCCACTCATCATACTTTTCACCATCAGATAAACCTGAATGCAAAATAGCTATTTTATCACCAAATCTTCTTTGAAATTTATCAACAATAACGGGTGTTAAACTAATCTCAGGTACAAGTACTAAAGCTTCTTTATTGTGTTTAATTACTTCATCTATTAATTGCATATATACTTCTGTCTTACCTGAACCAGTTACTCCGTATAGTAAATAAGGTGTAAATGTATTGATATTATTTTTACACTCATTAACAACATTTAATTGTTCCTCAGATAAAGTTATCTTAATATCCTCTTTTTTAAAATTGTTATTAAGTCTATAATTCTCTTCTTTATACTCTTCAACTATTCCTTTAGATAATAAGGTATTAACTGAACTAACTGATATTTTAGTTAAATCACTTTTTAATCTATCTTCTTTTTTTAACAAATCTATAATATGTTTTTGATTATCATTTTTAGGTATATAATCCTTATCAATTAATTTAAGATAACTAATATATTTAATTGTACTTTGATAATTATGTTTAGCTTTTAAAGCTTTAGGAAGCATTGTTTGATAACATGATATTAAATTAGTTAAAGTCTTTTTCGACATATAATTACCTAGTTCTAACATTTCATCATTTAAAATAACATCTTCATCAATTACTTCAATAATATCTTTAGTATTGATATCTGATTTATTTTTAATATCAATTATAAATCCTTCTATTTTTTGTTTTCCAAATGGTACTAAAACTCTTTTTCCTTTTGCTATATCTTTTTCTAAATTAATAGGAACATGATATGTAAAAGTTTGATTAATACCTTTAGTTTTAATCTCAACTAAGACTTCTAAAAACATATTATCACCAAGTTAATTATAACATACAAAAAAAAAGTCATAAAGACTTTTTTTAGTTTCTAATTTTAGCATTTAATGATTTACATACATCATCAATTATCTTATTAAACAATGGCATTACTTCTTCTTCTGTTAAAGTTTTAGTAGGATCATTAAATTCTAATTTATAAGCAAGTGATTTTTCATTTGGTTGAATATTTTCACCTTCATATAAATCAAATAATTCTATATTAGTAAGTAATCTTCCACCAGCTTTTTTAATAGCTTTTTCAATATCTGCAGCATTAATTGATTTATCGACTACAAATGCTACATCCTTAACCATTTTTAAGAATTTAGGTATTTCTTTAAATTTAATTGTAGACACTTTATTTTGAAGTAATTTATCTAGATTAATTTCAAAAACATATACATCATCTTTAGTAACAGTTGGATGTAGTTTACCAATTACTCCTATTTCTTTTCCTTGCATAATTATTACAGCACTTTGATATGGATGTAATTCAACTGGTACATTGCCAGTAGTGATTGTATAACGACCATTATATCCTAAATAATCTAGTAATTCTTCAACTATACCTTTAATAGTATAAAAATCTACATTACTATTTTGAATATCTAAATAATATTTACCAGTCATTAAACAAGCTAATTTATTTTCTTCTTTATATTCATCATTTTCTTTATAGAATCCCTTACCTACTTCATAAATACAAACATCTTTTAAATTACGAGCTTTATTATATTCATATATTTCCTTTAAAGAGTAAAGTAAACTATATCTTAAAGTTTTTCTATCTTCACTCATTGGATCAGCTAAGTTAACATGAGTAAATTCTTCTGTTGTAAATTTATGTACTTCTGTTTCAGGAATTAAAGCATATGATAAAGCTTCATCTAATCCCATATCAGTCATTTTATTTTTAATAGCACGTAAGTTTTTATCATAACTTCCTTCTTTTAAAGGTAATACTAATTTAGTTCCCTTAATATTATCCATACCATATAAACGTCCAACTTCTTCAATCAAATCTTCTTTAATTGAAATATCCATACGACGTGATGGAACAATTACTTCAAATGTACCATTAACACCATATACAGTGAATCCTAAACGTCTGAATATATCATTTATTTCTTCATATGAAATATCTGTACCTAATACTTTATTAATTTTTTCAGCAGTTACAACTATTTTGTTTTCTTTATCTTCAATAGTATTATACTCCATCATACCACCAACAATAGTAGCATCAGCATATTTTTCAAGTAAATTACAACATCTATCAATAGCCAAATAAGTTCTTTTATAATCTATTCCTTTTTCAAAACGGTTAGATGCTTCACTTCTTAATATTTTTTTACTTGTTTTACGTATTTTTATACTATTAAATTGAGCAGACTCAATCAAAATATTTTTAGTAGTTTCTTCTATTTCAGTAGATAGTCCACCCATAACACCAGCAAGACCTATAGCTTCAGTACCATTTGTAATAACTATATCCTCAGATGATAATATACGTTTTTCATTATCTAAAGTAGTTAATTCTTCACCATCATGAGCCATGCGAACTACAATTTTATTACCAAGTGAATCATTATCATAAAAATGAAGTGGTTGACCCAACTCTAACATAACATAATTAGAAATATCAACAACATTATTAATTGGTCTAATACCAGAGGCTATTAATCTATTTTTAATGAATTCTGGTGATTCTTTAATTGTTACATTTTTAACCTGTTTAGCTAAAAACATTGGACAATTATCAGTTTCAACTTCAACATTAAAATCAATTAAACCTTCTTCTTCATAAGTTGTATCAACTTCATTTACTGGTCTATTATATATTGCTCCTACTTCATAAGCCATACCTAAAATTGAAAGTAGGTCACCACGATTAGATGTTAATTCAAAATCAATTACATCATCATCTAATCCTAGATAAGCAATTGGATCATCACCTATTTTAGCATCTTCGCCAAGTTCAGCTATACCTTTATAATCTTCTTCTTTTAAGAATTTAGAATCAAGTCCTAATTCGGCAATAGAACATAACATACCATTTGATTCTGCGCCTCTTATTTTACCTGCCTTAATTTCACCACCAGGAAGTTGAGCTCCAACCTTAGCAACTATTACTTTAATACCTTCACGGCAATTTGGAGCACCACAAACAATATCTAATACTTCAGAACCAATATCAACTTTACATACATGTAAATGATCAGAATCAGGATGATCTTCACATTTAATAACTTGACCAATAACTAAATTTGTAGCTGGAATTAATTTTGAACATTCATCATATTCATTTCCTACATTAGTCATATCTTCTGCTAATTGAGCATAATCTATATCTTTTATATCTACATAATCACTTAAGAATTTACGACTTAATTTCACATTAATCATCCTTTCTATCAAATTGATTTAAGAATCTTAAATCATTACCATATATAGTTCTAATATCTGTAATACCATATTTAAACATGGCAAATCTATCTAGACCAGTACCAAAAGCAAAACCTTGATATTTTTCTGGATCATATCCACACATTCTAAGTACATTTGGATGAACCATACCAGCACCTAATACTTCAATCCATCCTGTTTGTTTACAAAGTGGGCAACCTTTACCACCACATTTAAAACAAGATACATCCACCTCAACACTAGGTTCAGTAAATGGGAAAAATGATGGTCTAAAACGAACTTCAGTTTTATCACCTAATAATTTTTTTGAGAACAATTCAAGAGTACCTTTTAAATCAGCCATTGAAACATTTTCATCAATTACTAAGCCTTCCATTTGCATAAATTGATGCGAATGAGTAGCATCATCATCACGACGATATACCTTACCAGGACAAACTACACGAATAGGTCCTTTTTCTTTATTAGCTTCCATTACACGTACTTGACCAGTTGATGTTTGACTTCTAAGTAAGAATGCTTCATATTCGTTTTCTAAATAGAATGTATCTTGAGCATCACGAGCTGGATGTCCAAGTGGTAAATTTAATTTTTGGAAACAATTCTCATCAGTTTCTATTTCTGGTCCATCATAAACCTCATATCCCATAGATACAAATAAATCTTCCATTTCTTCACGAATACGTGTCATTGGGTGTTTAGAACCTTTTCTAATTCTTTTACTAGGTAATGTAACATCTATTTTTTCACTTTCTAACTTTTTATTTAATTCAGCAGTTTTTAATTCTGTTTCTTTAGTAGCATAATTAGTTTCAAAAGCATTTTTTATTTCATTAACATTCATTCCATATTCTTTTTTTTGTTCATTAGGAATATCTTTAATCTTAGATTGTAATTCTGTAATTATACCTTTTTTACCCATGTATTCTACTTTTAAATCATTTAGTGTTTTTAAATCATTAGCATTATTAATTTTATCAATTAATACTTTAATTATTTCTTCTTTATTTTCCATATTATCTCCTCCAATAAAAAAAGTACTATGTAAAGGGACGAATGCCGTGGTACCACCCTTCTTCATAATACTTATTATGCACTTAATAACTATAACGCGTTACCGATATAACTTTTCATTATATTGCTAGTAAGTGAATTCATAAATACCTCATATTCGTTTACACCAACCACGAACTCTCTTTAATCAGTTAATTTATTACTACTCTTACATCATAGCTTTTATTTTTTCTTATTTTGTCTTTCAATATCTGAAATAATGTCTGCACCTTCAATGTTATATTTTTTAATTGTATCTAAAACTAAGTTGTTGCGATCTCTATTATATTCTTCTGGCATTGGACTAATAGTAGCATTTTCAGCTTTATATACATTACGTATAGCATATAAATAATCATATATTTCTGAACTAACTCTATCACCATATTTTATACCAGGACCAGTAATCTCAATACCGCCGTCATGGTGATAATCAGAAAATTTAATTTCATATTTGCTTGGATCACCACCATATAAATCTGCTAAATACGATTTTGTTGATGCTAAACCATATTCTTCTAAAGCAGTATATCCATCAAATATTTTTTTATTATACATTTTTTCTAATTCTCTTAGTTCATATGCTAGATGGTTTAATTTAATAACATCATCACTAACATATATATTTCTATTTAATACCTCAACCTTATAAGAAAATTTTTTATATTCATCAATTTTTTCTAAAACACGTGTAGGTCCTAAAAAAACAACTGCATCATCAAAGTATGTAATATCATCTAAATCTAAGCTATGTAGTTTTTTAGAAACCTCAACATACTCAGGTAGTTTTTCAACAAGTTCTTTAGAATCTTCATAATCATTATAAAACTCATGATACTTTGCATCAGGTAGATCTGCTCTTAAATATTTTTGATTTTCATAATAATCTACAGCAGCAACATCTTTATTATAATGTTCAGCACCAATGACAAATCCTGATACAGTTAAAGCTGCTGCTCCAACAATACCCGTTACTACTAAAAGCATTTTTTTGTGTTTAACTTTGAATTTTTCATTTTTTAATCTACTTCTACTACTTTGTGTTGTTCGTACATCCCTAACGTTATCCATAAAACCACCTAATAAAATAGTATCATATTTTGCAATTTTTGTAAATAAATGCCTTATTTATTACTTAAAAATTGTAAATATTCACATATATTTTCTTTTTCATGCCTAATTATTGAATTATCTCCATGTCCTGGATAAATTATTACATCATCTGGATATGTAATAATTTTGTTTAAAGAACTAATCATATCCTCATTTGATGATGAAAATAAATCGGTTCTGCCTATACAATCTCTAAATAAAAAATCACCTGTAAACATAACTTTATCATTTTTAAAATAATAAGTTAATAAATCGCTAGAATGTCCTGGTGTCTTAATAACTTCAAATTGAAATTTTGAAAATTCGTATTCTTTTTCCTCTAAATTAGAAAAATCATATATGTAACGTACATCAAAATTATCTAATGCTCCAACATGATCAAAATGATTATGAGTAATTAATACAGCTACTACTTTTTTATCACCTATTAATTGCTTTATTTTGTCATATTCAGCTCCTGGGTCAATTACAATACATTCATCATCAATGCTTAACACATAACAATTACATCTTAATTGTCCAACCTTAACTTTATCTATTTTCATCAAGCACCTCTTTTACTGGTCCATAAGATAATCTATATCCATCTATTAAACCATATTGTTTTAAAGCTTCAATATGTTTTTTAGTTGGATAACCTTTATGTAATTTATAACCATACATAGGATATAATTTATCAAGTTCTATCATCATTCTGTCTCTTGTTACTTTAGCAATAATAGACGCAACTGAAATAGAAGCTGATTTTAAATCACCTTTTACTATTGATAAATATGGAATATCAAGGTCAAATTTCATATTACCATCTATTAAAAGGTAATCTATATTAGTTTGTTTTTTAACTTCATCTATTGCTCTTTTCATAGCAAGTTTAGTTGCATTTAAAATATTTAACTCATCTATTTCTTTTGGGCTAGCTTCCCCTATTCCATAAATAACATTTTTAGTTAAATAATCATACAACTTTTCACGCTTTTTTTCAGTTATTTTTTTAGAATCAGTTATCCCTTCTAAATCAATATCAGAGTTAATTATTGCACAAGCAGCTACAACAGGTCCATTTAAAGGGCCCCTTCCTACTTCATCTACACCAGCTATAATATTATATCCTTTACTAATTAAATCTTTTTCATATTCTAAATTATCCATAACTACCTCTTTATAATAAATAAGTATCTATCTTTATCTGCTAAATCTTTTTCAACATAGATATTAGCATCTTTAAAATATTTTTGAGCCTCTATAATTAATTCTTCACCTTGCATATAACCTATTTCAAAGGCTAAGATATATTTATCATTTAAATGGTTTAAAGCTTGTTTAAATATCTCTTTATATAAATGAGTACCCTTATCATCAGCATATAAAGCAATATGTGGTTCATTATTTTTAACAACTTCATCAATTTCTTCATCATATGCTATATATGGTGGATTAGATATTATTAAATCATATTTTTTATCTATATTTGAAAATAAATCACTATGAATAAAATTAATATCTGAGTTATTTAGTTTAGCATTACTTTTAGCTACTTCTAAAGCATCTTGTGAAATATCACAGGCATCGACATTTGCATTAGGTAACATATTCTTTAATGTTATAGCTATACAACCTGAACCTGTACCTATATCTAAAATATCTAAATTATCTTTATCAATTAGTTTTAGAGTTTTTTCAACTAACTGCTCTGTTTCAAAACGTGGTATTAAAACTCTATTATCAACTTTAAAAGTTAAACCATAAAAATCCACATTACCAACTATATATTGAACCGGTTCACCAGCTTCTAATCTTTTTAGATTTTCTTCTAATTTATCTTTATCACCATATTTTTTTAAATATTCTATATTATTCATAATAATTAAATAAAGGCCTTTAAGCCTTTATTCTTCTCCTTTTAATTTTCTTATTTGATCTTCATGGATTAAAGCTTCAATGATTTCTCCCATTTCTCCTTCCATAACACGATCAAGTTGCATAGTAGTAAAACCAATACGATGATCAGTAACTCTGTTTTGTGGATAGTTATATGTTCTAATTTTTTCTGATCTATCACCTGTACCAATTTTACTTCTTCTTTCAGCACCTTCGGCTTCTTCTTTTTCTTTTAATTTTAAATCATATAAACGTGATTTTAAAATCTTAATAGCAAGTTCCTTATTTTTAATTTGACTTCTTTCAACTTGGGAATAAACAACTATTCCAGTTGGAATATGTGTTAAACGAACAGCTGAGTCAGTTGTATTTACACCTTGTCCACCACATCCTGATGCACGAGTAATATCTACACGAACTTCATTCATATCAAGCTCAAAATCAAATTCTTCTGCTTCTGGCATAACTAATACTGTTGCAGTTGATGTATGAACACGTCCTTGTGTTTCTGTTACAGGAACACGTTGTACACGATGAGCACCTGATTCATATTTCATTTTTGAATATACATTTTCACCTTTTACCATAAAGACAATTAATGGATATCCACCAGCATCATTATGCTCTTCATTTAATATTTCAACTTTCCAACCTTCTTTTTCAGCATATTTAGAATACATATGGAATAAATCACCAGCAAAGATATTAGCTTCATCTCCACCCGCAGCACCACGTATTTCAAATATAACGTTTTTGCCATCATTAGGATCTTTAGGTAATAATAATATTTCAAAATTACTATCCATTTCTTCCTTTTTAGCTTCTAATGTATTAATCTCTTCCTTAGCAAAATCTGCAAGTTCAGGATCATTTAACATCTCATGAGCGGATTCTAAATCAGCTAATACTTGTTTATATTCTTGATAAGCCTCATAGGCATCTTTTAAGGAAGCTTGTTCTTGATTTAATTTTAATACTTCTTTTATATCACTCAACACTTCTTGAGTAGATAATAAATTTGTTATTTCGTTATAACGAGCTTCAATTGTCTCAAGTCTTTCTAACATATTGATTTTCCTTTCAATTAACTATATAAGATTATACTATAAATATACCTTTTAAGCAAGAAAAAAGTAGCTTTATGGTCTACTCTTTTTTATTTTTTTAATAGGATCATATTCCTTTAAATTTTCTTCAAAAATTAACATATCAAATCCATCAAAAATTAAATCTGAACCCATGTATGAATTTTTACCAAAGACATTCATTAATTGCCATAATTGAAAATAGGTATAACCATTTTCATCAACTTGTGGTTTAATGATATCTTTTCTTGATTTTAATATCTTAGTAGCTTTAGGTGTTAATTTAACACCTACAAAGGAATTTAAACTAATTGCTTTATAATTTGGTTCATTATCTTTTTTTGAATCATAAATAATCCCATTATCATTTAATGAACTATCAGCTATCAAAATATCAGTCTCAATTGGTAAATCTACAGCCATATCTAAATATGGTCCAAATTCAAACATAACATCCCATAATTGAAATGTAGAATATCCTTCAGAATCTACTTCTGGTTCTTTATAATAACCAACACAAGTTCTTGCAATATGACCTATACCATGTTTTTCTATAAATTCTGGATTATTCTTTTTAAAATGCTCTTTTAATTTTCTGATTTTTTCTATGTATGTTTCAAATAAAACATCATATCCACGATCTGTTAATTTTACTCTTACATTTTCATTTAAATTAATGCTTTTCATATCAAAACTCCCTAAATTGTTAATAATTCTATAATATCTACTTGACTAAAAAATAATATTAAAGCAGCAATAGATAAAAATGGTCCAAATGGTATTTCATGCGTAGATTTCATCTTTAAAATAATAATTGATATAGGTAGAGCTATAATACTAGCTAAGAAAATTGAGACAATAGAATTAAGAATACCTAAAGTTAAACCAAAGATAAACATTAATTTAATATCTCCACCACCCATTGATTCTTTTTTAAAAACAAAATCACCTAATAATTTAATAGAATACATAATACCAAAAGCAATTGAACCATCAAGTAAATTATAACCTAATCCTTTAAATGCTTCAACTAAATCAAAAGTATTATCTATTATACCATGATAGATAAATAATTCAATAATAAGTATTATTCCACCAACAAGTAATACTTTATCTTCTATTATATAAAAAAGAATATCACTTATCATAGTAATTACTAAAATTGATGATAATGTAACAGCTATAATAGTTTTAACACTTAAGCCAAATACTAAATAAGATAACATAAATAATATTCCTGTTAGCAATTCAAAAAACATATAGAATGGTGATATCTTTTTTTTGCACTTCAAACATTTACAACCAAGGCATAAATAGGAAAAAACTGGTATTAATTCATACCAATTTAATTCATGATTACAGTTTGGACAATGTGATCCTGGTTTAATTAATGATTCCCCTTTTGGTAGTCTATAACCAACTACATTATAAAATGATCCAAAAACTAAACCAAACACAAAGAAACAAATACTATAATAAATTTCCATATTACTCCTAATAATAATTTTGAACTGAAGAGTACATATTAAACATTGGTACAACAACAGCAAGTACAATAGCACCAACACAAACAGTTAAAAAGATAATCAAAATTGGTTCAATTAATGATTTAACTCTTGTAACTGAGTTACGATGTAATTCTTGATAATAAACTGCAACTTTCTTCATCATTTCAGCAAGTTGTCCAGTTTTTTCACCAGTAACAATCATTTCATATGCTGGAATTGGGAAAGCCCATTGATTTTTAAATGCTGTAGATATTTTATCACCATGTGCTAAATTATCAATTGTTTCAAGTATCATTGAACGATATATCTCATTTTTAGTTACGCGATTTAAAACATTCATACTATCAGTAATAAATACATTGTGTGATAATAATGATGCAAATGTTTTTGTAAATGTTGTTACTTCACGATAAATAATGATATCACCAATAACTGGAATATGCATAAATAACCATTGCATACCCTTTTTAACTGGATATACATGATCATATAATATTTTTAATGCAATTATTATTAAGAATAATACTAAGAATATTAACCATGCCCAATGTTGCATAAACTTCGATGTATTTATAACAAATGTTGTAAAGGCCGGAACATGACTTCCTTCCATTGTATCGTAGATTTCAACAAATCTAGGAACAACATAAAGCATAATAAATGTAATAACAACAATTGCAAATACTAAAACAATAGTTGGATAAGTTAAAGCACTTACCATTTCTTTTCTAGTATTTTCAAGTTCAGTAAAATATTCAGCCATATCATCTAAAGCTTCTGGTAATTCACCAGTTAACTCTGATGCTTTAACCATGTTAATTAAAATACTTGGAAATGAGTCTCCTTGTTTTTCCAAAACAGTTGAGAAATTATCACCCATTGTTAAATCATACATCATTGATCTAAACATCTTTGCATATTTTTTCTTATATTGTCTTGTTAATATATTAAATGATTCCGCAAGTGGAATACCAGCTTTGATATATGTTGAAAGTTGTGTTAAGAAGAATATCAAATCTCTATTCTTCATTTTAACGCCTTTAGATCCAGCTAAATTACTATGTAATAATCTAATCCAACGACTTGTACGAATGTCATATACTGTCATACCCTCACTAAGTAAGAATGAATGAACTTCTACTTTTGAGTAGGCCTCAAAATAACCCTTTACAAGATTACCTGATGAATTAATAGCAGTATATTCCCATAATATTTTTTTATTATATTTAGTTGCTTCAGAACCATTATAATCTATCTTCATAGCTTGTTCTGAAGTAGAACCCTTCTTAAGATTTTTTCTTAAAGCAGCATTTTTTCTTCCATCTCTTATTTCATCCATAATGGTTTTATTACTCTCAATATCTTTAACACGCAAAAACTTACCAGAAAAAATATAATATAATCCTTTAAAGAAATACATAATGAAATTAAATGGAAATAATAATACGTCTTTCATCTTGACACCCAACTTTCTACCTTTTACTCTATAAGTATATCATAAAGTTTTAAAATTTAAAACTTTTTTTTATAAAATTCATATAATATTTTAGAATAATTTAAAGGAGGCTTTATGAACTTTTATAATCCTTATATGTATTCTATTCCTACTACTGCAAGTAGTTCTAGTGGAATACTTTCAAAACTAACCTTTTCTTCATTTATTAATGGTACTTCGAAAACATTAAATCTAATAAATCAAGCTATTCCTGTTTTTAAACAAATATCACCAATGTTTAAAAATATGAAAACAATGTTTAAAGTAATGAATGAATTTAAAAAAACTGATATTATAAATAATAGTAAAGACAATGATTCTTATCATAGTACACAAAATAACTATCAAAATGATGGAACCCCAACCTTTTTTATATAAAAAAAATTAAGAACTAATTTTACTTAACTTCTTAATTTTTTTGTTTATAACTGATCGAACCCTAAATTTATAAAAAGGAATTTTTCTTTTTATTTTT
>JAFXPU010000018.1 GCA_017527675.1 Bacilli bacterium | reverse complement strand
TTTGGGTTAGAACAAATAACCCTTACTTTACCTTTACGTTTAATAACCTTACATTTTTCACATATAGGTTTTACTGATGCTCTTACTTTCATTTTTTTACCTCCTACTTTCTATAGGTTATACGGCCTTGTGTTAAATCATAGGTTGATAGTTCAACCATTACTGTATCACCAGCTAAGATACGAATCATGTTCATTCGCATTTTACCTGAAACAACAGCCGTAATTACATGTTTATTGGCTAATTCAACTTTGAATTTATAGCCTGGTAAAACTTCTAATACTTTACCTTCAATTTCGATAACATCGTCTTTTGCCATATTATCACCTCTTTGTTAATATTTCATAACCATCATCTGTTATTAATATTGTGTGTTCAAAATGTGCAGATGGTTCTCCATCAGCTGTAACAACTGTCCAATCATCATCTAGAAGATATACATCTGCTGTTCCTAAATTTAACATTGGTTCAACAGCAATAACCATTCCACTTTTTAAAAGTGGTCCAGTACCTTTGTGACCATAGTTAGGAACTTCTGGATCTTCATGTAACTGATTACCTACACCATGTCCAACCAATTCTTTAACAACACCTAAATGATGTGCTAAAGCATATTGTTCAACAGCATAGCCAATATCACCAACATGAATACCATTTTTAATAACACTTAATCCTTCAAATAATGCTTTTTCGGTATGTTCCATTAAATATTTTTTTTCATCAGATATATTTCCAACAGCATATGTCCAAGCACTATCACCATGATAGCCCTTATAACATGCACAAATATCTAATGTTACTATATCGCCATCTTTAAGTTTTCTTTTAGAGGCAATACCATGAACAACTTCATCATTAACAGAAATACATATATTTGCTGGATAGCCTTCATAATGATAACATGATGGAGTAGCTCCCTTACTGATTATAAAATCACGAGCTAATTCATCAATTTCTTTAGTTGTAATACCTGGTTTTAAATATTGTTTTAAATAATTATGTGTTTCTCCAACAATGGAACCAGCTATGCGTAGTAACTCAATTTCCCTTTCAGATTTAATACTTATCATATTACTCTCCTATAATTTCTTTTATTTGAGCAAAGGTATAATCAACATCTACATTGTTATCAACTTCATATAATAAATTTTTATCTTTATAAAAATCTATTAGTGGTTGAGTTTTTTCTAGGTATTCATTATATCTTTTTTCATATGTTTCAGCATTATCATCTTCACGATGAATTAAATCACTGCCACAATCATCACATTTATTTTCGACTTGTGGTTTTAAATCTTCAATAATATTATTGAATACGCGTCCACATTTTGGACAAGATACACGATTTGCAATTCTTGCTTTGGCATCTTCTTTATTAGTATTTAACAATATTACATATCCTTCATCTTTTCCAAGCTCTTTTAATATTTCCTCATAAGATATAGCTTGAGCAACAGTTCTTGGAAAACCATCAAGAATATAACCATTATTACAATCTTCTTTTGTGATTCTATCTTTTAACAAACTCATAACTATTTCATCTGGAACTAATTTTCCTTCTTTTAAAATAGCTTTTATTTGCATTGATATTTCACTATCATTATTGGAAGCTCCTCTTAATAAATCGCCAGTAGAAATATGTGGAAGATTGTATTCTTCTTTTAACATACTAGATTGTGTTCCTTTTCCTCCAGCTGGAGGAGCTATTAATATGATACTTTTCATTATCTACCTCTTCTTCCTTTTTGATAAGTACGTGAAACTAGTTCACCTTCTAATTGTTTACATGTTTCAAGTGCAACACCAACAACAATTAAAAGTCCTGTACCACTAATACTAATACTAGTATTAATAGATGTGAATTTACTAATTAAAATTGGAAGAGAAGCAAGTATTGCAAGTAGGATTGCTCCTACAAATGTAATACGATTTAATACTTTTGTAATATAATCAGTAGTTTCTTTTCCAGGTCTAACACCTAAAATATAACCACCATTTTTATTTAAATTATCTGATATTTCAGATGGTTTCATTTGCATAAATGTATAGAAGTATGCAAATAAGATTATCAAAATTACATATATTAATAATCCAACTGGTTTTTCATAACTTAAATATTTTGTTACAAATAATGAGAATTTTGAATTATTAACAACTTTGGCAACAATTTGAATAATTGATAGTGGAGCAGATGCAAAGATTACTGGCATAACTCCCGAACTATTCAATTTAAATGGAATATAATTTTGATTACCTGACATTGTTGATTTATTAGCATATTGGATAGGTAAACGTCTTTCAGCACATTCTGTATAAATAACACCAACTATTATAGCTATAAATGATGCTACAAATAAGATAAATGTTAATAATCCTAAAAAACCATTATCCCCACCAATTAATTCATTCCATAAATTAACAAACATACTTGGTAATGTAGTAATAATACCAGCCATGATAATTAGGGAAATACCATTTCCAATACCTTTAGCTGTTACCTGATCACCAATCCAAAGTAATAAACAAGTACCTGCAGTTAATACCATTGAATATGTCATATAATCAATTGCAGAACCATTTTTGATATAAGCAAATGAATATAAATATCCTTGGAAGAATGCAAGTATAATACCTGTTATTCTTGTAATTTGATTTAATTTATTTCTTCCTACGCCACCTTGATTACGTAAATCAGATAAATATGGAATAATATCCATAGATAATAGTTGAATAACAATTGATGCTGTAATGTATGGCATAACACCTAATGCGAATATTGAAGCTTTTTCAAAAGCACCACCACTCATCGCATTAACGATATCTAAAAAACCTAAGTTTTTAGTATCAAGATTTACTCCTGGTACAGTAATTGCTGTACCTAATTTAAAGATAAACAAAGCGCCAAGAGTAAACAAAATTTTCTTTTGAATATCTCTATTTTTAGGTTTAAATAATTGTGCAAATGTTGCAAACATTAAATCACCTCAGCTTTTCCACCTTTATTTTCAATTTTTTCGATTGCAGATTTTGAGAATGCATTAGCTTTAACGGTAATTTTCTTATCTAAGTTACCATTACCTAATACTTTAACACCTGCAAGTTGTTTCTTCAAAAGACCCATTTCTTTTAATAATTCTGGAGTAACAACTGCTCCATCTTCAAATTTATTTAAATCACTAACATTAATTGTGGCATATTCTTTTTTAAACATAGCATTTGAGAAACCTCTTTTTGGTAAACGTCTGAATAATGGTAATTGTCCACCTTCAAATCCAGGTCTTACTCCACCACCGCTTCTAGCGTTTTGTCCTTTATGTCCTTTACCACTAGTTTTACCAGTACCTGAAGCAGTACCACGTCCTAAACGTTTCTTTGCTTTAGTAGCACCATCATTTGGTTTTAATTCATGTAGTTTCATATTATCTAATCTCCTCTACTTTCTTACCACGAAGTCTTGCAACTTCTTCAATAGTTTTTTGAGATTTTAATGCTTCTAATGTTGCATATGCCATATTAATTTTTGTATTTGAACCTTGTGATTTAGATAAAATATCTTTAATACCAGCCATTTCAAGTACTGATCTAACTGGACCACCAGCTTTAACTCCAGTACCTTTTGCAGCAGGTTTTAACATAACTTTACTTGCTCCAGCTACACCGATTGCTTCATGTGGTATTGTTCTTTCATCAACAACAGCTACCTTAATTACATTCTTAGTTGCAGCTTGAACAGCTTTTTTAATTGCATCTGGTACTTCATTTGCTTTACCAGTACCTAGACCAACTTTACCTTTTTTGTCACCAACAACAACAACTGCTGAAAAACGGAAATGTCTACCACCTTTTGTAACTTTTGTTACACGTCCGATAGAAATAACGTCTTCTTCATATAATTTTGGTTGTTTTGCTCTTGGTTGACGTTTATTATTATCTTTTTTGTTATTACGAGGAGCTCTTTTTGTATTTTCTTTTGTTTCTGTAGCTTCTTTAGTTTCTTTAACTTCTTCAGCAACTTCTTCTACTTTTTCGATTGTTTCTTCCATCATTGTCCTCCTTAAAACTCTAGGCCGTTTTCACGTGCAGCATCAGCTAATGCTTTAACACGTCCATGATAAAGATATCCACCTCTATCAAAAACTACCTTTTTAATTTTTGCGTCTTTAGCTCTTTTAGCTAGTAGTTCTCCTACTTTAGTTGCAGCTTCAACGTTACTACCGTTAGTAAGCTTTAACTCTTTATCAATAGAAGAGGCACTAACTAAAGTAACAGCTTTTTCATCATCGATTATTTGAGCAAAAATGTTACTATTTGATCTAAAAACATTTAATCTTGGTACACTAGCTGTACCTGTTACTTTTGCTCTAACACGTTTATGTCTTTCAGTACGTGCTTCGTTACGAGCTATTTTCTTAATCATAGTTACTCTCCTTTACTTATTATTTAGAAGCTTTCTTTCCTTCTTTACGACGAATATATTCATCAGTATAACGAATACCTTTTCCTTTATATGGTTCAGGTTTTCTAATTTTTCTAACGTTAGCTGCAAATTCACCAACTAATTGTTTATCAATACCTTTAATTAATAATTCAGTATTTGATGGACATTCACAAGTAATTCCTGTAGGAATTTCTACATTAACTGGATGTGAATAACCAGCAGTTACAACTAGTTCGTTTCCTTTAGTTTGAAAACGATAACCAACACCAACAGATTCAAGTTTCTTTTCAAAACCATCAGTAACACCAATAATCATATTTTGAATATTTGCATTAGCTGTTCCATGGAAGTTTTTAAAATTATCATTTTCTCTTTTAACTATAACTTCACTTTCTTTTACTTCTACAGTAATGTGTTTATTAATTTCAGTAGAAAGTTCACCTTTAGGTCCTTTTACTGTTACAACATTACCATCTACAGTTACAGTTACAGCAGCTGGAATACTTAAAATTCTATTTCCAACACGACTCATAATATCTTCCTTTCTACCAAATATATGCTAAAACTTCTCCACCAAGTGACTCACGTCTAGCTTCCTTATCAGTCATAATACCTTTTGAGGTAGATATGATTGAGATACCTAAACCATTAAGTACTTTTGGTACTTCTTCAGCTTTAACATAAACACGTAATCCTGGTTTAGAAATTCTTCTAAGTCCAGTAATAACACGTTCTTTATTTTCTCCATATTTTAGAGTTAATACTAAAATATCTTGAACATTATTTTTCTTTACTTTGAAATCAGTTATAAATCCTTCTTCTTTTAATATTTTTGCGATTTCTAATTTGATTTTTGAAGAAGGCATTTCAACTTCTTTTCCTCTATTTTGATTTACATTACGAATTCTCGTAAGCATATCTGCTATTGGATCTGTTACCATATTATCCCTCCTTCTACCAACTTGACTTTTTCATTCCTGGTATTTGTCCTTTATAAGCTAATTCTCTGAAACAAATTCTACAAATTCCGTATTTTTTTAGTACAGTATGTGGTCTACCACATCTGTTACAACGTGTATATCTACGTACTTCGAATTTAGGTTCGCGACTAGCTTTTACTTTCATACTTTTCTTAGCCATAATTGCCTCCTATATTATTTTTTAAATGGCATTCCGAAACCTTTTAATAGATCAAACGCTTCTTCGTTTGTTTTTGCTGTTGTAACAAAAACAATATCCATTCCACGTACTTTTACAACATTATCATACTCTATTTCAGAGAAAATTAATTGTTCAGTTAAACCTAATGTATAGTTTCCACGTCCATCAAATGCTTTATTAGATATACCTCTAAAATCTCTTACACGTGGTAATGTAATACTAATTAATTTATCTAAGAAGTTGTACATTTTTTCACCACGTAATGTTACTTTGCAACCGATTGCTTGACCTTCTCTTAATTTGAAACCAGCAATTGATTTTTTTGCTTTAGTTGCAACTGGTTTTTGACCTGTAATAATTTCAAGGTCTGCCATAGCAGCTTCTAATAATTTTGCATTAGAAGTAGCATCTCCACAACCAATGTTAACAACTATTTTTTCAAGTTTTGGTACTTCATTAACATTTTTATAATTATATTTTTCTCTTAAACTAGTAATAATCTCTTTATTGTATTTCTCTTTTAGGCGGTTCATATATACCCTCCTTCCAATTAGTTAAGACTTTCATTAGATTTTTTAGCAACTCTAATTTTTTTGCCTTTTTTATCAATTGTATGTCCTATTCTGGTTGGTTTTCCAGTTTTTGGATCCTTAATCATTACATTTGAAGCATGAATTGGAGCTTCAACTGAAGCTATGCTTCCAGCTTGTTGTCCATTTCCTTTAATATGTTTTTTAACAATATTAACACCTTCAACAACAACTTTATTTTCTTTACGTAATACTGTAGTGATAGTTCCTTCTTTACCTTTATCTTTACCAGCTATGACAACAACTTTATCTCCAGTTTTAAAGTTCATTTTTATTCCTCCAAACTTCTATAACACTTCTTTAGCAAGTGATATAATTTTCATAAAATCTTTGTCACGTAATTCACGTGCTACTGGTCCAAATACACGAGTTCCTACTGGACTCTTATCATCTTTAATAATAACAGCAGCGTTATCATCAAACTTAATATAAGATCCATCATCTCTTCTTAGACCATGTTTACTTCTAACAACTACAGCTTTAACAACTTTACCTTTTTTAACTGTACCGTTAGCTGTTGCATCTTTAACAGTTGCAACCACTATATCTCCAATATTGCCAGTTTTTACTTTTGATCCACCTAGAACACGAATTACAAGTAATTCTTTTGCTCCAGAGTTATCAGCAACTTTTAAACGGCTCTCTTGTTGAATCATATATTAATCCTCCTTCGTCACAGCTATTATAGAATAACAGCTTTTTCTACTATTTCTACTAAACGGAAATGTTTAGTTTTTGATAATGGTCTTGTTTCAGCTATACGAACGATATCGCCCTTTTTAGCTTCATTCTTTTCGTCATGTGCAGTGTATTTTTTTGAATATTTAACTCTTTTTCCATATAATCTATCGTTTTTGTAAGTTTCTACTAGTACAGTTATAGTTTTGTCATTAACATCACTAACAACTTTACCAACTAATTCACGAGTTCTTTTTTCTTCCATAAAATCCTCCTACTTTTCTGATAGTTCTCTTTCACGTAAGATTGTTTTCATACGTGCAACTAACTTTCTTAATTCATTAATTCTTGAAGGTTTTTCTAAAGATCCTGTTGCTTGTGAAAAACGTAAGTTAAATAATTCTTCTTTATATTCTTCAATACGTGAAAGTATTTCTTCATTTGATAATTCTCTTATTTCTTTATTAGTCATTACTTTCACCATCTTTCATTACAAATTTACATTTAACAGGTAATTTATGCATAGCTAAACGGAATGCTTCACGAGCTACTGCTTCTTCAACCTCAGCTATTTCAAACATAATTTTACCTTCTTTAACAACTGCAACCCATGCATCATGAGAACCTTTACCTTTACCTTGACGAGTTTCTAGTGGTTTTTTAGTTAATGATAAGTGTGGGAAAATATTTATCCAAATTTTTCCTCCACGTTTCATATAACGTGTCATAGCAACTCTGGCTGCTTCGATTTGACGATCTGTAATCCAAGCACCTTCCATTGCCATTAAACCATAAGTACCGAAATGTAATTCAGTGTTTCCTTTAGCTTTTCCATCATAAGGAAGACGATGTACACAACGGTGTTTAGTTCTTTTTGGAATTACGGCCATCTTTATTACCTCCCTTATCTTGTCCAGGAAGTATTTCACCTTTACAAATCCATACTTTAACGCCAATTTTACCATAAGCAGTATCTGCTTCTTTATGTGCATAATCTATATCTGCTCTTAAAGTATGTAATGGAATATTTCCTTCTTTATAACCTTCAGTACGAGCCATATCTGCTCCACCTAAACGTCCTGAAACTGCAGTTTTAATTCCTTCAGCTCCAGCTTTCATTGTATTTCTAACAGCTCTTTTTTGAGCAATTCTGAATGATACACGTCCTTCAATTTGACGTGCAATATTTTCAGCAACTAATGCAGCATCTAAATCAGGATTTTTAACTTCTTTAATAGAAATTTGAACATTTTCGTTTACTAATTTAGATAATTCTGCTTTTAATTTTTCAATTTCATCTCCACCGTGGCCAATAATAACACCAGGTTTTGCAGTGTTAATAATAACTTCGGTTTTCTTTTCATTTCTTTCAATAAGAATACTTGAAACTGATGCGTCTTTTAATTTTTTGGTTAAATACTTACGAATTTTGTTATCGCTATCAAGATATTTAGCAAAATTAGTCTTGTCAGCATACCAATTAGATTCCCAAGTTTTGTTTACACCAATTCTAAGTCCTATTGGACTAACTTTTTGACCCACAAATGTTCCTCCTTTACTTAGTTTTTCTCACTTACAACAATTGTAATGTGACATGATCTTTTCTTAATTGGATCAACGTGACCACGTGAACCAAATTTCATTCTCTTTAAAGTTTGACCTTCATTAACATATGCTTCTTTAACATATAATTTAGTTTTATCTAAACTTAAGTTATTTTCAGCATTTGCTACTGCTGAAGTTAATACTTTACGAGTAACTCTAGCTGCTTCTTTATTTATGTTAGCTAAAATTTTATCAGCTTCTGCTACGCTTTTTCCACGTACTAAATCTATAACTAAACGGGCTTTACGAGCTGGAATTCTAATTCCTTTTGCAATCGCTTTTGCTTCCATTTTAGTCCTCCTTCCTTAAGTTCAAATTTTTACTTTTTACCTTTGTCATCGCCATGACCACCAAATTTACGAGTTGGAACAAATTCACCTAATTTATGTCCAACCATATCTTCTGTTACATAAACTGGAACAAATTCTTTTCCACTATGTACAGCGAATGTGTTACCAATAAATTGTGGGAATATTGTTGAACGGCGTGACCAAGTTTTAATAACTTCTTTTTTCTCAGCAGCGTTATTAGCTTCTACTTTTTTCATAAGGCTTTCATCAACGAAAGGTCCTTTTTTAAGACTTCTTGCCATTTATACCATCCTTTCCCTATTTACTTCTACGGCGACGAACTATTAATTCATCTGATTGTTTTTTACCTTTACGAGTCTTATAACCAAGAGCTGGTTTACCCCAAGGTGTAACAGGTCCTTTACGACCAACTGGTGCACGACCTTCACCACCACCATGTGGGTGATCGTTAGGGTTCATAACAGAACCACGAACTGTAGGTCTAATACCCATATGTCTTTTACGACCAGCTTTACCTAAGTTTACTAATTCAATATCTTCATTACCAACTTCACCAATAGTTGCACGACAAGTACTTAATACTTTACGAACTTCACCACTAGTTAAACGTAATAAAGTGTATCTTCCTTCACGTCCTAGTATTTGAACTGATGAACCAGCCGAACGAGCCATTTGACCACCTTTACCAGCTTTTAATTCAACATTGTGAACTACTGTACCTTCAGGAATGTTTGCAAGTGGTAAACTATTACCTACTTTGATATCAGCGTTTTCTCCACTTTCAACTTTATCTCCTACTTTTAATCCTTTTGGAGCAATGATATATCTCTTTTCTCCATCAGCATAATTAATAAGAGCTATATTTGATGTTCTATTTGGATCATATTCAATTGAAGCAACTGTTCCAACAATACCATCTTTATTTCTTTTGAAATCAATAATACGATATTTTCTCTTAGCGCCTCCGCCTTGATGTCTAACAGTTATTCTTCCTTGATTATTACGACCACCATTTTTCTTTAGTGTAACCACTAATGATTTCTCTGGTGCTACTTTAGTTAATTCACTATTATCTAAAGTAGTCATACCACGTCTACCACTAGTTGTTGGTTTATAACTTTTAATTGCCATACGTATATTCCTCCTTTAGACTAGTTAAGTTCAATTGAACTTCCTTCTGCTAATTTAACAATAGCTTTTTTAACTTTATTAGTTCTTCCAGCATATCTTCCAACTCTTTTTTTCTTAGTTGGCATGTTGATTGTATTAACGCTTTCAACTTTAACATTGAAAACTTTTTCAACAGCTTGTTTAATTTGAGTTTTATTTGCTTTTGGATCTACGCTTAGAACTACTGTATTATTTTCATTTAAACTTGCACTTTTTTCAGTTACGATTGGTGCTTTTATAATATCTCTATAATCACTCATTATTTAAGCGCCTCCTCAATTGTTTTAACTGCAGCTTCAGTTGCAATTAAAGCTCTTGCTGAAACGATATCCATTGTATTAATTTCATCTGCTGAAAGTAGTAATACATTATTTAAGTTACGAGTAGCTAAAATTACATTATCATCTAATTCATCTACTACTACTAAGATACTTCTATCAACTTTTAAATTATTTAAGATATCTTTCATTTCTTTTGTTTTATTTGAATTTAATTTTAATTCATCAAGAACGATTAATTCATTATCAAGAACTTTATATGATAAAGCTGATTTTAATGCTAATCTTCTTTCTTTACGATTTTGTTTTTTAGTGTAGTTAGTTTCAGTTTGTGGACCGAATGCTACACCACCATGATACCAATGTGGTGCACGTGTAGAACCTTGTCTAGCACGACCTGTACCTTTTTGTTTCCATGGTTTTCTTCCACCGCCTGATACTTCAGCACGTGATTTAACACTGTGTGTTCCTTGGCGAGCATTAGATGAAGCTAACATTAAAGCATCATATAATACTGCATCGTTTGGAGTAATTCCAAATACTTCTTCAGCTAATTTAATGTCTTTTACTTTTTCACCTTTAATATTTAAAACGTCTATCTTTTTCATATGAACCTCCTAGTTTTCCTCAGCAGTTTCTTCTGCTTCAGGAGCAACTTCTTCAGTAGCTACTTCTTCAGCAGCTGGTTCTTCAGTTACTTCTTCTTGAGTTTCTTCAGCAACTTCTTCAGTAGCAGTTTCTTCTACAACTTCTTCAGTTGTAACTTCTTCTGCAACTGGAGCTTCTGTTACAGTTTCATATGAGATAAGGTTTTCCATTTCATTAACAGCACCATTAGCTTTAACAGCGCTCTTAATTACTACTAGACCTTTCTTTGGCCCTGGAACGTTTCCTTTAATTAAAATAACATTATTAGCTGCATCAACTGCTACAACTTCAAGATTTTGAATTGTAACTGTAAGTGTTCCCATATGTCCTGGTAATGCTTTACCTTTGAAAACACGCATAGGTCTCATTGTACCCATTGAACCTGGTCTTCTGTGGTAATGAGAACCATGTCCCATAGGCCCTCTAGATTGACCATGTCTTTTAATAACACCTTGGAACCCTTTACCTTTAGTAGTTCCAGTTACATCAATAACTTCACCTGGAGCAAAGATATCAACTGTGATTTCTTGTCCCAAAGTATAATCATTGATATCTACACCTTTTATTTCTCTAAAGAAGCGCTTAGGTGTAGTTTTTGCTTTTGCTGTGTGACCAGCAGAAGCTTTAGTCGCTAACTTTTCTCTCTTTGTATCAAAACCTAGTTGAATTGCTTCATAACCATCGTTTTCAATTGTTTTAATTTGTGTAACAACATTAGGTTCAACCTCAACAACAGTTACAGGAATTAATTTACCAGATTCTGTAAATACTTGAGTCATTCCAATTTTACGACCTAAGATTCCTTTCATATACTTTTCCTCCTATTATTTAATAATTTTGATATCAACACCACTTGGAATATCTAAATGAGCTAATGCTTCAATAGTCTCCTTTGATGGATTGATGACATCGATAAGTCTTTTGTGTGTTCTCTTTTCAAATTGTTCACGAGAATCTTTATATTTGTGAACAGCTCTTAAAATAGTGATTTTTTCAATTTCAGTTGGTAGTGGAATTGGTCCACTTACTTCGCCACCATTTCTTTTAACTGTCTCAACGATTTTCGCACAAGCTTTATCTAAGTTTTTATGCTCAAAAGCTTTTAATTTGATACGAACTTTTACTTTTGACATTATTGTGTCCTCCCTTCGCCTATATCTTGTATAGACTTGCTCCGTGTAAAAAACCCGACTTTAAGGTTAATTTTATTTGACAACTTAACCTGGTGTATCGGCAACCTCACACATCCTCGCACGCCACACACAGTCAATTATACTAGAATTATATTTAAAAATCAAGGGATTTTTCCACTTTTTTGTATTTTTGTAAAAATATGATAAAATGATAATGGTGATATAATGAAAATATGTATTTTAGGTACTGGTGTATATGGTATTGCCCTATCAAAAGTACTTAATAATGGAGTAAACGAAATAAACATGTGGACAGCATTGCCTGATGAAGCGGTAATGTTAAATCAAACAAGAATAAATCCAGCTTTAGAAAATATTAAAATTGATGATAACATTGATATATCATCCGATTTAGAAAATGCAATAAAAGGAAAAGACGCTTTACTACTTGCTATACCAACTAAATATTTAAATAGTGTCTTTGTTAATTTGAAAGATAAAATTGATTCTAAACAATATATTATCATTGCTTCTAAAGGACTTGATGATGATAAAAATGATTTTTTATCTAATACATTAAGGAAATTTGATATAGAAAAAAAATTAGGTTTTATTTCTGGGCCAACATTTGCCAAGGACCTTGCTAATGGTGATCCTGGTGTTGTTACTGCTGCTGCTGAAAGTAATAGTGCTTTAAATACTATTGAAAGAATGTTTGAAAATACTAATATTGGCATTTCTAGAACAAACGATATATATGGTGTTCAATTACTTGGAACAGTTAAGAATGTTATGGCAATTGTTATGGGTATGTCTAATAGTTTAAATTTAAATGAAACTCCTCATACTAAATTATTAATGAAAATGTTAGATGAAGTTAAACAAATGTTACAAGATTTTGGTGGCCAAGAAAAAACTTTAATGGAATACGCTGGAATTGGCGATATAATGTTAACATGTTTAAATGATAAAAGCCGTAATTACACATTTGGTAAACTACTTGCTTCTTATTCTGATCATCCAGAAATAATAGAAGATTATAAAAAGAAAAATACTATTGAAGGTTTATCAAACCTTGAACATTTAAAAGCAATGATTGATGAAAGAAATAAATCATATGATTTTATTAATATGTTATATGAAATAATTCATAATAATGGTTCAATAGATTTATTAAATGAATATTTAGGTGAAGTAAAAACAAAAAAAATGTAAGTTTAACTTACATTTTTATTTTGCAATTTTATAATTATTTAACAAATGGTACTAATCCCATAAAACGCGCATTCTTAATTTGAACTGCAATATATCTTTGATGTTTTGCACAAGCACCAGTAATTCTTCTAGGTAAAATTTTACCTTTATCAGCACTTATATATTTTTTGATTACTTCAACATTTTTGTAATCTACATCTTTACCAGCACACATTTGACAAATTTTTTTCTTTTTTCTATAAAATTCTGCCATTTATAATTCCTCCTTATTAATCTAGGAAGCTATCATCGATTGAAACACTATCACCATATTCAGCAAATGGATCATCTTGAACTGAAACGCCTTCATCTTGATAGTTATATGGACTATCAGAATCAATAGATGCTTGAGCATCTTTTTTGCCTTCAACAAATTCAAAATTATCTAACTGAACATCAGTAGTATATCTTTTATTTCCATTTTGATCATCGTAACTTCCTGTTTGTAATCTTCCTTCAATTCCAATAAGGTTTCCCTTATCAAAAAATTTTGCAATTGTTTCTGCTTGTTTACGCCAAGCAACAACGTTGATAAAATCAGCTTCTCTTTTGCCCTCAGCATTGGCAAAAGGTCTATTTACAGCAACTGTAAATCTTAAAAAAGCAGTATTAGAACCAGTATATCTTAATTCTGGTTTAGCAGTTAATCTACCAACTAACATTACTTTATTCATAATATACCTCCTAATCCTCTTTTCTAATTACTAAACTTCTGATAATATCTGCACTGATTCTTGCTAAACGATCAAATTCTTTAACACCTTTATCATCTTCAGCTTCAACTTCGTATACAAAGTAATAACCACTCTTATATACTTCTGAACCTTTTTTCATATCGTATGCTAAAGCTTTTTGACCCCATTCATCAGTAGAAGTTACTTTACTTCCATTAGTTTCCAAAGTATTCTTAAAAGATGCCGCAACATTTTTAATTTCTTCTTCACTTAATGTAGGTCTTACGATAAACATAATTTCATAGTTTCTCATTTCTACACCTCCTTATGGTCTTCTGGCAATTTCTTGCAAGGAGTAATTAAATTACTCGTTTTAAATTATAAACTATTTTTTTTATTTTTTCAATACTATTTTTATACATTTTATTACATGTTATGCCAACTAATTTGTTTTATTAAATCTAAAATAACAAATATCTCCATCTTGAACTAAATATTCTTTTCCTTCAAGACGCATCTTACCAGCTTCTTTAACAGCCTTTTCACTACCTAGATTTACAAGATCGTCATAACTCATAACCTCAGCTTTAATGAATCCTTTTTCAAAATCAGTATGAATAATACCAGCACACTCTGGGGCTTTCATACCATCTTTAAATGTCCATGCACGTACTTCATCACTACCAGCTGTAAAGAAAGTTTTTAAACCCAATAAACTATATGTAGCTTTAACTAATTGATCAAGTCCACTTTCTTTAACACCTAATTCATGTAAGAATTCATTTTTTTCTTCATCATCTAAAGAACTTAATTCTTCTTCTATTTTAGCGCATACAACAATTACTTCAGCATTCTTTGCATGAGCATATTCCTTAACCTTTTCAACATACTCATTTGTACCACTAGCTAAATCATCTTCAGAAACATTGGCCATATATATAATTGGTTTACCTGTTAATAAATTAAATGATTTAATTAATTTTTCTTCATCCTCAGTAAGTTCAATATCACGAACAGATATATTCTTTTCTAAATTATCGTGTAATTTATTTAAAAGATCTGCTTCAATTTTTACTTCTTTATCTTTAGTCATTTGCGCTTTTTTACCTATTTTACCTAAGCGATTATCAACAACTTCTAAATCAGCTAATATTAATTCTACTTCAATTATTTCAATATCACGAATAGGATCTATTGTATTTTCAACATGGATTATGTTGGTATTTTCATAACAACGTACTACCTCAACAATTGCATCCACCTCACGAATATGAGATAAGAATTTATTACCTAATCCTTCACCTGCTGATGCTCCTTTTACAAGACCAGCTATATCATAAAATTCATAAGCTGTACGTACTAAAGATGCAGGTTTATACATCTCATCTAATTTATCAACGCGATTATCTGGTACAACTACTACACCAACATTTGGTTCAATAGTTGCAAAAGGATAATTTGCCGCTAATATATTTTTTTTTGTTATTGCATTAAATAATGTTGATTTACCAACATTTGGTAATCCAACAATTCCCGCTGTTAAACTCATATAAATCACCTAAGAAACATTATACCTTAAAAAAACAAAATAAAAAAGCCCTAAGGCTTTTAAAATTGCATATTTGATAATTCTGTATCATTATTTAAATCACTGTTATTTAAATCTGCAAGATAATTATCAAAATCTGTATTAAATCTTTGATCTACTAAATTAAAAACATTCATTTTTTCAAATGATTCTTCAACGAATGGTGAATTAGAAGTTCCCGTTTTTTTTGCAAGTTCAATTATTTTATTTATTTTTGCAAATTCAGCATTAACTTTTTCACGATAATCACAAATAATATTTATTGATTTTTCTTTTTCTGAATCATTTGTAGGAGACTCTATTTCTTCCTTTTCTTCATCATATAAAACTTCAGTTTTAATTGGTTCATCAGCACCAGCAATTGATGTTACTACGCCGTTTTCATCAAACGTAAATCTAACACCATCTTCAATAACCGGTTTAACTTTTTCATTATAGTCAACCATAACTATATCATTGTTTTCATCAATAGTATCTTCTTTGTCATTTATAGAAACTACTACACCATTTTCATCAAAATTGTATTTTGATTTTTGATTTTCATCTGCAACAGCAACAACTAATCCATTTTCATCAAAAGTATACTTTTGAAGTGATGGTTCACGAGCTGAAATTGTTTCTATTTCTTCTTCACCATTAACAGATACCACACGACCGTTTTCATCGAAAGTGTATTTTGAAAGTGATGATTCATTATCTGCCTTTTTTTCAATTTCATCTTCACCGTTAACAGATACTACATATCCTCTTTCATCAAATTCATATTTTTCTTCTGGATTTTTAGAAACTGATGTTACAACGCCATTTTCATCAAACTTATATTTTGTTTTTTTAGGTTTTTCATCATCAAATAACTTTTGAGTATTTTCATGTGATGGCTCCACAATATTAGTATCATCATTAACATAAGATAAATCTATATTTTTTAATTCTTCATCTAGATTATTTAAATCAATTTCTTCTTTTAATTCATCAACCTTGTTTTCAATTGGATTTTCTGTATTAATTATTTCAAAATTATTTTCTTCGTTCATTATAAATTTCTCCCTATACTTGGTTCTTCAACATCTATTTCATCATAAGAAGCACCAATATCTTTAGCAATATCTCCAATTACAAGGCAATCTTTTCCAACCTTAATAACATTGTTGCATGATTTTTCTAATCTAATTGATGAAAGAATATTTTTACTACTATTTAATTTTTCCATTTCCTTTTTTATGTTATTAATGTACTCAATAAGATTATTTCCAATTTCTTCAAAGCTAGCACCAGCATCTAAGAAACTTTGACCTGTTACATTTATAACTTGACCTTCTGTATTCATTCAATCCTCTCCTACTATACACTAATTATAGAATATACCTCAAAAAAAGTCAACAATTATTGACCTTTTTATACAATAGGAAACAAAAAAATCGAAGTTACTTCGATTTGTTTTTCAGATGGTGGTTCCAGGTGGAATTGAACCACCGACACCAAGATTTTCAGTCTTGTGCTCTACCGACTGAGCTATAGAACCAATAAATGGCGGTTCCGACGAGAATCGAACTCGCGATCTTCTGCGTGACAGGCAGACGTGATAACCGCTACACCACGGAACCATTTGGTTGCGGGGATAGGATTTGAACCTATGACCTCTGGGTTATGAGCCCAGCGAGCTACCAAGCTGCTCCACCCCGCGATATAAATAAAAATAATAAATGGCGGAGAAAGAGGGATTCGAACCCCCGCGCCGTCGCCGACCTCCTGGTTTTCAAGACCAGTCCCTTCAACCAGACTTGGGTATTTCTCCAAATATAAATTCTATACACAATAGATATAGAATTTAATAACATATATGGTGCCTAAGGCCGGACTTGAACCGGCACGGGATTTGACTCCCGCAGGATTTTAAGTCCTGTGCGTCTACCAATTTCGCCACTCAGGCACATTTTTATATAATTCTTTGACGGAATTACTAGTTCATTATATAATATTTTTTATGGTTTGACAAGTATTTTATTAAAAAAAATTATTTTTTTACATTTTTACATATTAATTATATGTTACTTGTTATCATTCATTTCATCTTTCATTATTTTTTCTAAATTATTATATTTTTTAAATAATTTTATATTTTCGTTATTTAGATCATCAAAAGAACAATCTTTACTATGATATTTTTTTTCATATTCTTTTACTCTCTTTTGTTGTATTTTAATTATTTTTTCATTATATTCTACTGATTTGCTCATAATATCACCATATAAGATTATACTAGTTTTTTTAAAAATATACTAGAATTTTCTAATATATTATATATTTTATTAACATATTAAAATATTTATAAGGGTGATACAATGAGTTTTGAAATTAAAAAGACTAAGCACAAAGAAACAGCTAGTTATAAGTCATTATACATAAAAGATAAACTTGTTAAAGAAATTGAGAAAATTGCACAAGAAAATAACACTTCATTTAATAATGTAGTTATTAGTATGATTGAAGCATGCTTAGAAGACAATAAATAATTAATTAAGAAAACAAAAAATGAAATACAAACGTATTTCATTTTTATTTTCAAATGGTGTCCCGTTGGAGATTCGAACTCCAGACCCTTTGATTAAAAGTCAAATGCTCTACCGACTGAGCTAACGGAACATAAACAATAAGTGGCTGCCTCGGCTAGATTCGAACTAGCGCATGCCACAGTCAAAGTGTGGTGCCTTACCGCTTGGCTACGAGGCAATACCTAAAGTGGTGGAGGGACATGGATTTGAACCATGGAACCCGAAGGAACAGATTTACAGTCTGCCGCGTTTGACCACTTCGCTATCCCTCCATAATAAATGGTGCCGGAAATAGGACTTGAACCCACAACCTACTGATTACAAGTCAGTTGCTCTACCAGTTGAGCTATTCCGGCACATAAAATGGTGGGCGATACAGGACTCGAACCTGTGACCCCCTGCTTGTAAGGCAGGTGCTCTAACCAACTGAGCTAATCGCCCGGAAAAACATTGACAATATAAAATATACTAGAATTAATATTATTTGTCAATAGTATTTTTTAAACTTGTTATATTTTTTACACTTTCTTCAATCCAGATAGGAAGTTTATAAGCTAATGTCGTAAATCCTAAACTTGTTTCAATTATTTTTTTTCTTTTTATAATTGTCTTTTTCTTATATTCAATATTTTTAATACTTAATTTTAATTGTCCTAATTCTTCATCAACATCTAAGATTTCTACAAATATTACATCTCCAACATTAACATAATCCGTTATATTTTTAACAAAATTATGAGATATTTCAGATATATGTATTAAACCACTATAATACTCATCGCATGAAACGAAAGCACCATATGATTCTATACCTGTTACTGTACCACGTATAATTCTTCCTTTCTTATATTTAGTCATTTATACCACCTGCCTAAATTATAACACATTTTTTAATTAAAAAAAACCTAAAATATGATATAATTGTTTTAGGTGATTAAATGAATACAGAAGAAAAAATTAAAGAAATATTAGATAAATTGAGACCATTTTTAATTAATGATGGTGGAAATATAGAGTTCGTTAAATATGAAGATAATATTGTTTATGTTCGATTTGTTGGAGCATGTGCTATGTGTGGCATTTTAGATATTACTTTAAAAGAGGGCGTTGAAGCAGCCATAGTAGCCGAAATTCCTGAAGTAAAAGCTGTTGTTAATGTAGATTAACAACTTTTTATTTTAACCAATCAATATTAATAACATTATATTTTTTACTTATTTTTTTAAATATACTTTTTAAATACATTTCGTATTTATCCTTTTTAAAAAAGAAATTATAATTAACTTTTTCTTTTTTTAAATAATTATCATATGCATCATAAAATTGAGTTGGATAAAGCATTCGAATAAAAAATAACATTACATCATTATAATGATAATTATTTATTATTTTTTCAATGAAATCATTGTAATACTTATTATTTTTATAAAATTCTTCTTTAATATATTCCGCATAATCACGCATTTTATAATCTACAATTATATTAAGAGGATCATAAAAAGAATAATCATTATCAAATCTTAAATGACATAAAAAAGTGAAATTTGATAGTTTTAATGTTTTAAAAAGTAATATAGCATTTTCAGTCATTCCAATATAATATTGAAATGATTTTTTTATTGTTTCATCTTTAACATTTTCTATATTTTTTTCGTAGTAATCCACCTTAATTGACCACTTAGTTGCCCAATCAGGCTGCTCAGGAAAAATTAAAGGCACATTATATTTATTAAGCAATTCTAAAGATATTTTATTATGCTTATTAACTTTTAAAAGTATGTAAGGCTTATTATTAATTATCGTTATATACTCATTATTTCGATTATATATAATTGGATATAGATAAATTGATTGTTTTATTAAATAATTATATAATTCAATATTTAAATCTCTATAACACATTTTTAAAATATAATCATCAAAATAAAAATCATTTTCAACTTGTTTTAAGTCATTAATATTTAAATTATAATAATATTTTATAGTATTTATCATATTATATTTTATTAAAAAAAAGAATAAGCTATGCTTATTCTATAATATTTTTAATATTATTTAATTTATTATGTAGTTCAGCCAATTCCTTTTCTAACTCAACTGTTTTTTCTAATGCATCATTATATAGTCTTTCATAATCTTCTTTTTCCTCTGGTGATGTTTCCTCTTTTTTATCAAGAATATCAGATACATCAGCAACAATTGAATCTACAAATGATTCACTACTAATAACTTCTTCTTTATTATCAACCGGAGCTACTTCTGAAGCAGGAGCCTCAATAGTAGGTGTAACCTCTGGTTCAACATTATTTTCAACTATAACTTGTGATGGTTGCTCAGTTGGTATTTCTGCAGGTGCTGCAGCAACTTCTACTGGAACTACTTCTGAAGCAACTGGTGTTACAATTTCTTCTCCAACTGGTTCTTCGGTTTTATTTTCTAATTCAGAAACTGGTATAACAGGTGCTGCAACAATATCTTGCATATTATCATTTGCAAGTGCATTTACCATTTCCTCTGCCCTTTGTTGTTGCATTACCTCATATGGATTTACTGGTCGTTCCTCTGGTTGAACAACAGGTGTTGGAATTTCAATATCTGGTTGCATTTCAAATGGATTTGGAGCAATTGCTGGAGCAACCAATGGTTCATTTACAGGTGTTACTTCAAAAGGAGTTTCAACAGCAGGTGCAACTTCTGGCTGCGCTTCAAATGGACTTACTACAGGTTCAACTGAAACTTCCTCTGCTATTGCTGGTTCAGCTACAACTGGAACTTCAGGAGTAAATTTATCCAATGAAGTTGGTGTTAATTCCTGATTAGCAGCCACAACAGGCTCTTCAGCAATAGCTGGTGTTTCTGGAATAACAGTTGCAGTTTCATTAACAATAATCGAATCAACAACATCCTCTCTTAATTTAAATGTTTTAGAACTTTTAATACTAATACCATTTATTTCAGAAACAGGCAAATATGTTACAGATGTTGGAGTGTTATTTTGTTTATTAGCAACAATTTCTCCTATATTTGCTTTGGCATTATCCCATTCACTTTGGTCAGAAATTTCTAAACCTATATATTTTCCAGTTGGAACAATTCCTTCTGGTGTATTGTTAACTTCTTTTAACACCTTAGCAATATGTAAAATTACATAATTGTTTTCATCTTTTTCTTTTGTAGTATAAATAGCATAAAATCTTTCATTTATTGTATAATAAATCGCATAACTTTTTACTTCTTTGTTTTCCTCATCAAAAATCATTAATTCGTTCATATCAACACCTCATATTCTAATATAATTATACTAGATTTTTATTTTTTTTCAATAGAAATCTAATAATATACTTTATTTAAGTATAATCCGCTTGGGCTAAATGTTTTAAAACCCTTCGTGCGATCACAAGAATCTAAAATAGCTTTAGCAACATTTGAATTAGCTTTAGCAAGGCCAATTTCAACAAATAAGCCCACAATATTTCTAACCATATATCTTAAAAAACCAGAGCCAACAAACTTAATTGTTAAAATATTATTTTTTATTTCAAAATCAATATCATATATTATTCTAACATAGTCATCTTTTTCTTCATCAGTTTTAGTAAATGCCTTAAAATTATGTTCGCCTATTAAATATTTAGATGCTTCTTTCATTTTATCAACATCCAACTTTTTATTTAACTGGTATTCATATTTATATTTTAAAGGATTATATTCCCCCATATTAATTTTATATATATATTCTTTTTTTACAACATCAAAACGAGCATGAAAATCATCCTCAACTTTTTCAATTTTTTGAACATAAACATCTAATGGTAATAGTTTATTTAAACTTGTTTGTAATTTATTCAAATCAATCTCTTTAAAATCAAAATGAGCTCTTTGTCCCATTGCATGTACACCACGATCAGTGCGACCAGAGCCCACTATTCTTACTTTCTTATTACCATTTATCTTTGTTAAACAATTTTCAATTTCACCTTGAACTGTTCTTTTATTATTTTGAACTTGGTAGCCATAAAAATTACTACCATCATAAGAAAATGTCATTAAATAGCGCATTTTATACCTCTTCAAAAAATGTTAATATTAAAACAAATATATATAATATAAGCATCGCTAAATCATATGATGTAAATTTAAATTTAAAACTATGATTTTTTTGCCACTTTATATCATATAGCTTAATATCCATACTATCTTTTAATTTTTTACTATTTTGATAATCTATAACAAATAATGGTATAGTCTTATATCTCATTTTTTTAATAAAACTCATATTACCATGACTTTTTTGACTTTTGTTTATAAGTTTTGATACATCGAATAGATTAGAAATGTATTGAAATATAAACAAGATAAAAAAGGAAATGTAATAAACAGGTATGCCAATTAGTTTTAACGGGCTAAACATAATATTTAAACTTTTAACTATATATAATGGTTTTGTAGTAATAGAAACTAAACATGCATATATAATTACTTCCAAGAATTTAATACATATTATAATATTAGTATATAAACTAACGTTCAAAAAATAATCAATTAAGAATATCAATATAATAAAGAAAATAGACTTTTTGATTATACCTAAATAAACTTTTATTGGAATATTTGTTAATAAAATATTAATACATAATAATACTAGTAAAATAGAATTTAACCAAATTGTTTTTGCCAAAAATATAATTAAAACGAAAATAATACTACATAATATTTTAACAATAGGATTCATTTCATGAACACATGAAGAAATGCCATAATAATTACTTGATTTTATACTATTTCGCATATCTAAATATATCCTTCAATAAATCATTTATTTCTTCACGATATCCAATTTTAATTCCCTTTTCATTAAGAACATAATTTTCAAATTCAATTATCTTTGGCACATTTACTCCATTATCCTTTAAGAATTTTTCATCCTTAAACACATCCAACCTTTTACCCTTTTTAATTACTTTACCTTGTTTTAAAACTACTATTTCATCAGCAATTTGATTTATAAAGTCTACATCGCTTGAAACTATAATTGCCGTAATACTTTCTTTTTTTCTTAGAAGTTTTAGCATATTTATTAGCATTTTTATACCACTTGCATCAAAACCTGCTGTTGGTTCATCTAAAAGCAATAGTTTAGGTTTTCTAATCAAAACACTTGCTAAAGCAACTTTCTTAAGTTCACTTTGACTTAAATCAAATGGATTTTTAGACATATAACTTTCATCTAGTTCAACCAATTTTAAGGTACTAGAAATTCGTTCATTTATTTCATCTTTACTTAATTTTAAATCACTTAAGCACAAGAACAACTCTTTTTTAACTGTTAAATTATATATCTGATCATAAGGCGATTGAAATAATATTCCAACTTCTTTATGGTGCTTATGCAAATCTTTCTTTTTAGGTTTTGCATTTAAACAAATTGAACCGATATCAATTTGTCCATCATTTACGTCTCTTAAATTACCTATTAATTCTAATAAAATACTTTTACCACTTCCAACTGGTCCAATTACCCCAGTTATCTCATTATCTTTAAATTCAATACTTAGATTACTAAATAAATCTTTATCATCAATACTATAATAAATATTACTTACCTTTATTTCCATATTTCATCCACCAAACTCTTCTCATCTATATATACTTTGTTAGTTAAATTATAGTACTTTAGTTTTAAAGATAAATCAGCAATAAGTGGCAAGGATAAGCCACTATTTATAAATTCCTTTTCTTCTTTATATGCACGTAGCAAAGTTTTATTTAAAACAACTTTACCATTATTAATAATAACAATATCAGTTCCATAAACAGAATCTTCTGAATTACTAGTAATATTAATAATAGTCATACCTCTTTTTCTTAAAACATTTAATATTTTTAAAATTATTTCACGATAGTATGAATCAACATTAGATAAGCCTTCATCCATTATCAATAATTTTGGTTTATTTATAATAGCAATAGCTAAAGCGACAAGTTGTTTTTCACCAACTGATAAAGATATTATTTTTCTATTCAATAAATCTTCAATACCTATTAATTCTGATACTTTAACTATTTTGTCATCAATATCATCTTTTTGATAATCTTGGCTTTCCAAAATAAATGCAAGTTCATCATATACTCTATCGGTAACAAAATGTTCATCAGGATTTTCAAATACAATACCAATATCCTTTCGCAAAAATTTTTTAGTCTCTTTGCTTAAAATAATACCATCTATAATTATTTTACCTTTAGAATCAATTAGTCCCATTAAAATATTAATTAAGGTTGTTTTTCCAGAACCATTTTTACCTAAAATTGTTACAAATCTTTTAGGTTTAATCTCCAAATCAAAATCTTTAAATATAACTTTTTCACCATAACTAAAATCTAATTTCTTTATTTCTACAAGGTTTTGCATACCATCACCGCTTTTTTCTTCCTATATTATACTATATTTTTTTTAAAAATAAAGAAAAAAAATAAGTTTTCACTTATTTTTTACTTTGTATCAATATTTATCTTTACAAAACCAGCTTTTGTAGTATATGCAGCTGCTTGTACAATAGTACGAATTGCATTAGCAATTTTACCATTACGACCAATAACTGCACCAATTTCTTCTTTTGATACTAAAACTGTAATAGTGATACCATTATCACCATCTTCTCTTTCAACTAATACGGCTTCTTTATCTTGAACTAAATTTTTAACTAGATATTCAGTTAATTCTTCTAGTTTCATTATTTACTTTCTTTCTTAGTTGCTTTTGATTCATGAAATTTTTTCATGATTCCAGCTTTACTAAATAAACTTCTTACTGTATCAGTTGGTTGAGCACCTTGATTTAACCATTTTAATGCAATTTCTTCTTTAATATTAATATCAGCAGGAACTTTTGTTGGATCATAGTATCCTACTTCTTCGATAAATCTTCCGTCTCTTGGGC
This sequence comes from Bacilli bacterium, assembly GCA_017527675.1. Classification (GTDB taxonomy): domain Bacteria; phylum Bacillota_I; class Bacilli_A; order RF39; family UBA660; genus RGIG6635. The sequence goes on along the minus strand of JAFXPU010000018.1, from coordinate 9,038 downwards.
TTCTAGAATCAGCGGCAATTACACGGTAAAAAGGTTTTTTCTTAGCACCCATTCTTCTTAATCTTAATTTTACTGCCATAATATCCCTCCATTCACTTTTAATAATATACCACAGTCAAAAAAATATGTCAACCTTTTTTGGTTGACATTATTATTTTATTAGTAAAACAACTAAAACTGCTATAATAGCAACTACAACAATAAATGATATAATCATTAACAATTTATTGTTTTTCTTTATATCTGTGTGCATTTCTTTTAAATTTTCAAAATCACTATTAGTTAAATTTAAACTATTAGTAAAGAAGGACTTATCCATCGTCTCTTCTAATTCTTGTTCATTTTTAGCTTCCTCAATTACTTGTTTAATTGTTTTTTCATTTTCAGTTTTACCACCAATTAAATCATCAAGTAAATTATTAGATAAATCTTCTTTTTGTTCTTCTTTATTCTTTTTATCAATTAATTCTTTAATTATTTCATATTTTGATAATTCAATTTTATGATTATCATTTTCCATAACATTACGATTTTTTAAAGCATCTGATAAAACATCTTTTATATCATATTTTTTTTCAATTTCTTCAATATCTTTTTGAAGGTTTTCAACTTTTTCTTCATTATTTAATAGTTCTTTATATTTTTTTTGCTTTTGATAATTTTCGCGATTATTTAACATTTCTTTTATTTTAGAAATATCTATCTCATTATTATCTTCTATACTAGCAATACCCTCTATATTAGTATACGTACCTAATTCCTCTAATTGCTTATATATATCTTGATTACGGACACTACGTCCTTCACCAACACGATATCGATCCATTCTACTTGCCATAAGAATCACCATATACATTTTAACATAAAATAGATATTTTTGGTATATATTATTGATTTTTTATATGGTTTTTACTATAATTTTACTAGGAGGAATAATATGAAATTTAATGTTGATAAGAATGTTTGCATTGGATGTGGTGCTTGTCAAGCAATATGTCCTGATGTATTTGAAATAGAAGATGATGGATTAGCTGCTGCTACAAATGAAGCTACTGATGCTAATATTGAAGAAGCTAAAGATGCAGCTCAAGGATGTCCAGTTGGAGCTATTACAGAAGAAAAATAAAAAAACATTTTCATTTGAAAATGTTTTTATTTTTCTAAGTAATATTCAAAGTAAGTTCCATTATAAATAACCTTTACTTGCGAATCTTCATAATCATCTTTACCAACTTTTTTTACATTATTTTCTTCTAGCGAACCATAATTTATTAATTGTTGCATAGTAATATAATAAACACTACCATCTGTTTTTAAATATATATTAGGATTTTCTTCAACATAAGTACGTGCTGCCTCGATAATTAATTCCTCATTCAACTCTTTGTAATTATCTGTACTATTTGAATACCAATCAACAATTCTTGGTACTACTAAAATAGATATTAAAGCTATTACAACTAATGTTCCTAGTAATTCTATTAATGTAAATCCCTTTTTACTCATATTTTAACCTCACTTACTTCCTAACGAATATAATTTTTTTACTTCATGAATAGTTAGTTCACGTACCTCACCAGATTTTAAACCAGTTAATGTTAAAAAAGCTATTTTTTCTCTTCTTAATTTTAACACTTTTAAACCAATTGCTTCAAACATTTTTTTTACTTGATGATTTTTACCTTCATGAATAACAAGTTCAACTAATGATGTATTAGTTTTTTTATCGTATTTTTTTACTTTTACTTTAGCTTTATTAGTCTTTTTACCATCAATTACTACACCATTTTTTAATTTGTTTATGTTTTCTGATGTCAAAAAACCATTTACTTTAGCCACATATGTTTTTTCAATATTATTTTTAGGATGAGTTAACAATTCTGTTAATTCACCATCATTTGTTAATATTAAGATACCGGTTGTATCATAATCTAATCGTCCAACAGGATATATTCTTGATGTTGTAGGTATTAAATCAACTACCGTTTTACGGCTTTTTTCATCATGAACTGTTGTAACAACTCCTCTTGGTTTATTTAAAAGGAAATATACTTTTTCCTCTTTATCACTTAATTGATTTCCTTCTACTAAAATATCATCATCAAACGATACCTTATAACCCATTTCAGTTACTATTTTACCATTTACTTCAACTTTTCCAGCTGCAATCAATTCTTCAGCTTTTCTTCTTGAACAATATCCTTTTTCAGCTATTACTTTTTGTAATCGTTCCATAAAAACCTCTTACTTACAAGTATACCCTTCTTTTTCTTTTGCTTCTCTTAAAGTATTTAAATCATTATTAAATCCATTGTTTTCAACTTCTGTTTTTTCCATTTTATCAAGATTATATTTAACAATAATATTTATGGAAGTATCATTCGTTGTTAATTTTGCCTCAACACCAGCTTTTTTATTATATTCATCTTTAGATGATTCAGCATAGGTTTTAAAAGTTTCCAAATTATCTGCACCCTCAGTTGTAAATGTTAAAGTCGTATCGGTTTCAGCACTTGTTAATTTGCCTTCCTCATATGTATATTTATTTTCATATACTACACTACTCTTACTATCGGATATAGTCTTTGTACATTTTAAATTTATAATTTCTGGTCCTTTTTTACCACAACCAGTTAAGATTAAAATTGTTGCTAAAAAAAATATTGTCTTTTTCATATTCTCACCTATTTAATTATAGCAAAAATATCCATTATTTTCAACATTAGAATAATAAATAAGAAATGGTTATTGCACTTATTATGCCCACAAAATCAGCAAATAAACTGGTAATTGGAGCATATCTTAATTTTTTTACACCAATACTGCCGTAATATAATGCTAAAATATAAAAAGTTGTATCCGTTGAACCTTGAACAACTGATGCCATTAAACTATAAAAATTATCCACACCATATTTTGTATATATATTATTTAATAAAGCTAGAGATGCATTGCCAGAAATAGGTCTAACTAAAGCCATTGATATTATTTCAATAGGTATTTTAATTAATGGTGAAATTATATTTAAAAAGAAATCTAAAAAACCACTACTAATTAATATATTGACACTAAAAATCATTGCTAAAAGGTTAGGAAAAATTTTTAAAACTAATTTAAAACTATCTGAACATCCTAAAAGAAAATTATCAAATACATCTATTTTTTTGAAAATACCATAACCAACAACTAATAATATCATTAATGGAATTATATAATTTGAAATACTTTACCTCCTTACAATTATTTTATTTAAAATAATACCTGAAATAGTTGCCATTAAAGTTGCTATAATTGAAGCAAAAACTATAATTGTTGGTGACTTACTTTCATACATTACTCTTAGTGCAATAACTGTAGCTGGTACAACTGTTAAGCCACTTGTATTAATTGTTGTAAACATAATCATACTTCTACTTGCTTCCATTTTGTTAGGATTTAATTCTTGAAGGCTTTCCATTGCTTTTAGACCAAAAGGAGTAGCAGCAGAACCTAAACCAAATAAATTAGCTATAATATTACTAGCCATATAACTTAATGATATATGATTTTTAGGAATATCTTTAAAAAGTGGTTTTAAAACAAATGATAATTTTGAAGCTAATTTATTCATTAAACCACTAACCTCAGCTATTTTAGTTATACCTAACCATAATGTTAAAATTGGAAATATTTGACATATTAAGTCAAAACTAGTTTTAGCACTTTTTATTATTTCCTCATTTACATCTGCAACTTTTCCATTAAACAAACTAAATAGACATCCTATTACAATAAAATATCCCCACAACTTACTTACCATAAATTACCAAACCATTCTATTATATTATGACTTTCTTTTCTTTTAATTTTTTTAGCATCAACATTCTCATTTAATACTTCTTTTTCATTAACATATAATGTAACGGTTCCAACACTTCCCTCATGTGGCTTTTGATCAAGTCGATACTTTAAATAAACATTATCTTGATTATTTATAGGATAACTTATATTTTTATCAATAGATAAATCATAAATACCATAGTAAATATCATCATATATATTTATTTTACCTTTAGTTAAAATATCTTCTTTTTTATAATTAGCAAAACCATATTTAAATAATGATATATGATCTTTAAAGTCATTTCCATCATTTAAAGTTACCGCGACTAAATTTAAATTATCTTTTGAAGCTGTAGTTACAAGTGTACGTAATGCTTTTTTAGTATAACCAGTTTTACCACCTGTTACATATTCATATTTACCTAATAATTTGTGTTTATTATGCCATATATAGTTATTTTTATTAGTTTTAAGTTTATAGGTTTTTGTGCCAATTATTTTTTTATATTCATCCAATTTCATAGCATATGAGGTTAATATAGCCATGTCGTAGGCAGTAGAGTAATTACCACTTTCTTCATCCAAACCGCAAGGATTATTAAATGTTGTATTAATCATTCCTATTTCAGTTGCTTTATTATTCATCATTTCAATAAATTCACTACCACCAACATACTTGGCAATAGCAAATGCTGCATCATTTCCGCTACGAAGCATAAGACCATATACTAAATCTCTAAGTGATAACTGCTCACCTTTTTTTATATATATACCTGACCCATAGGCTTTATCTATTTCATCGCCAATTGTTACAACTTCATCTAATTTTCCACTTTCAATAGCTATAACTGCTGTCATAATTTTAGAAATAGAAGCAACACTCCTAATATTATGTATATCTTTAGAATAAAGTATGCGATTCGAATCCATATCCATAAGAATAGCACTTGAAGCAGTTATATTTACAGCAAATATTTTAATAGGTAATAAACACATTACACCAATAATTAAATAAAATATTTTTTTCATTTTATCACCTATTAATAATATGAAAATAGCAAAAAAAATATATGCTAATAAGCATATATTCCATGAATTTTTTGAATAACTATATCATCTGGTTCATCTATAACCCAAACATCATCTTGTTTTGATAAATTAAATGTTATAGTATATCTTGTTTTTTTATCCACCTTTTCAAATAAATCTAATTCAAAATCATTAAATTTTTCAACATCGTAACTACCGTCTTCTAAAGTGAAATCTTCCTCATCATATTCATTATTGATTATTGGGCTATAATCAAATACTTCAATTTCCACAGCAACAGTTGCAACATCATCATCTACACGTTCAGACTTAATTTCATAAGATATATTTTCATAATGTTTTTTCATTATTTTTTTATATCTTTCTTTTTGATTATCATTATAATCTGTCATATTATCAATCATATCATCTAAATCTGTTAAAACATTATCATCTAAATTTATATAACTATCTAGATAATTTTTAACTTTATCTGATGGTGTTTCCATTTTTTTATCTTTCCCACATCCTGTTATAAAAATTGGTAATAACAATAATAAGGTTAATACTTTTTTCATTTTTTCCCTCCCTTATTATTGTGATTAATATTTCTTTATTTATACATCATTATTAACATTTTTATTTTTTAAATATATTTTTAATAATGTTGAAAAAGGTATTATTAAAGATGAAATAAAAATCATTACAAACAACTCTTTTATATTTAAAGCTGTTGTACGAAATAAAGAACCACCATAATAAATCATTATTAATTGAATTATCAAAACTATAATCATTATAAGTACAAATACTTTATTATATAAAATATTACTAAAAATATTTATACGCGATGTTCGTGCATTAAAACTATTAAAAATATCAATAAAAATAAATAAACCAAAAAATGCAGCCATTAAGGTTTTTGAATTACGATATAAATTATTTATTAAAGGTAATTTTAGAAATAATAAACATAAAATTGATGAAAAAATACCCATAGTAAATATTTGAATAAACATATACTTATTTAATATTGGTTCATTTTTTAATTTTGGTTTTTCTTTTAAATAGCGATCCAAAGGCGGTTCAAAAGCATAAGCTAATCCTGCTAAAGTATCCATAACCATATTAATCCATAACATTTGCATTACTGTTATAGGAGTATTAATATTAATAAATGGGCCAATAATACTTAAGGATAAAGCGCAAAAATTAATAGTTAATTGAAGCATGACAAATTTACGAATACTTTTAAAGATTGTCCTTCCATATAATATTGCCTTAGTTATTGATAAAAAATTATTATCTAGTATAACAATATCACTGGCTTCTTTAGCAACTTCATTTCCACTACCCATACTAAAACCAACATCAGCTTTTTTTAAAGCCGGTGCATCATTTACACCATCACCAGTCATACCCACAACCATATCTAATTCCTGACAAATTCTAATTAAACGGCTTTTATCACTAGGAAGCATTCTAGCAATTACTTTAATTTTTTTAATATTTTTCTTTAATTCATCATCTGACATTAAGTTTAATTCTTGACTAGTTAAAACCATTGAATCCATATTAAGCATATTTAAATCATTTGCTATTGAAATTGCTGTTTCCCTATTATCACCAGTTAGCATAACAACATCAATACCTGCATCTTTCATACTATTTAAACTTTCTTTAACATGCATTCTAATATCATCTTTAATTAATAAAAAGCCTACTAAACAAGAATTATTAAAATTATTAATATCCATATTAGTATTAGTAATTAAGGCAATAACACGATTACCTTTTTCACATTCTTTTTTAATATACTTACTAATATTTAACATATTTTTTAAATCTAATTTTTCTTTTTTTGCTGTTTCATTATAAAAACTACGACAATGTTGCAATAATACTTCTGGTGCTCCCTTAACAAGATTTATACGTTCTTTATCTTCTATTTGAGTAACCATATACTTATTTTTAGAATCAAAAGGTAATTCTTTTATCTTTGTTATATTTATATTATTCTTCTTTATAAATCTTAAAATAGCTTGATCTGTTATATTACCACCAACAACCTTATTATCTGAAAAAGAACTAGAATTATTCACTGTACAAGATATTTTAACTATTTTAGATAGTGGACTTTTTATTAACTCACTATAATCATATTTTCTTAAATTAGCACTTACAAAATTAGTTACTTCTAATTGACCTTTAGTTAATGTTCCAGTTTTATCAGTAAACAATATATTTAATGAACCAGCTGTTTCAATACCCATTAATTTTCTAACTAGGACATTATCTTTTAACATTTTTTTCATATTAGAAGATAAAACAAGTGTTACCATCATTGGTAATCCTTCTGGAACACATACAATTATAATTGTAACAGCTAAAGTTAAAGCATAAATAATATTTTCAATATTTAATCCATTCAAAAGTATATAAGATATAAAAATAATAAATGCACCTATATATCCAAAAACACTTATCATTTTAGCTAAGCCTAATAATCTTAATTTTAAAGGACTATTGGGACTTTTTTCTTTTAATTCTTCAGCTAATTTACCATAAAAAGTATTAACACCAACGTTAGTAACTTTCATAACACCTTTGCCTGATAGAACAATTGAGCCTTTTAAAATCATTTCATTATAACCTATTCTTTTTTCTTTTGTCTCACCATTTAAACTTGATTCATCAACACCTATAATTCCCTCAACTACCACTCCATCAGCAGGCACTTTATTTCCACTTTCTAAAAAAACAATATCATCTTTTACTAATTCACTTTCATATATTTCTATTTTTTGTTTATTACGCATGCATAAGCATTTTAACTTAGATGCTTCTTCAAATAAAATATTAAAAGCTTTTTCACTACCATATTCCGATATACTCGAAATAAACGATGCCATGATTATTGTTATTAAAATACCTATTGTTTCAAACCAATCAAAATGTTGTAAAAAGAAAAATGTTTTAACTGCCAAAGCAATTAATAGTATTCTAATAATAGGATCCCCTAAAGAAGATATAACGATTTTAAATAAACTATTATTTTTTCCTTTAACTATTTCATTAGATCCATACATTTTTCGATTTTCAATTACTTCTGCATCAGTTAAACCACTATATTCTCTCATAAAAAATCCTCCTAAGAAAATATATTGGCTTTTATTATAAATATGTAATAAAAAAATCGACAAAAAAAAGAAATGATTACATTTCTTTTTCATCTAATAAATTTGCTTCTTTTAAAATATTATAGATACATGAATAACTTCTACGATCATAGAACTTACAAAATTTACGAATACTAGCATTACTTCTTTTATATAGGTTAATTATATATTGTTTTTCTGTATCACTTATTGTGTTAACTGGTTTTCTGTTTTTATTACCATGTACTAAAGAAATCTTGCCTTCAAGAATTTCTTTTTTTAATTTTAAAATATATTTAGGGTGGTAGTCTGTTAAGGCCGCAATTTCCTTATAAGTTAATAAGGTTTCTTTATTAAGTTTTTTTCTAATTAAGAAAACTGCTTCTTCCTTTCTTTCCATATTATCACCTTCTAAATATGATCAAAGTATGTTATCTTTCTTTCCATTACATCTCTTTCAATGTTATCACGAAGTAACTTACGAACTGCTTCACAATTACGAACATTTCTTAAAACAAATATTCTTGTTTGACCTTCAACACCAGATCTTGTATCAACTTTTACTGATAAAGTACCAATTTTTAGTAATCTTTGATAGATGCTTTCTTTAACATCTGGATCTTTTAATAAATATAATTCAATTGAATTAGTACGACGATTAAAAAATCCCTTTTGAATTATTAATTCATCTTTAGTTATTTGATATTTTGTAAAATTTAGATGTATTAAAGTTAAAAAACGTTGCCAAAGACCAGCTGGTCTATCTTCCCATATAACCTCATATTCTACATCATTAATATTATCAACACCTATTGCCATATATTCACCTCAACTATATATATTATACCATTATTATACCTTTAATGACAATAAAAAAGATATTCAATGTGATGTGAACCCCAAATAGGAGACATAATAAAAAAAGACAGTAGATTAAAAAGAGAAAATTATTTTTCTCTTTTTGTGTAAGTTTTTCTCTTTTTCTTGACTTTTGACTTTAATCTAGTTGTGTTATAAAATAATATCCAA
>JAFXPU010000003.1 GCA_017527675.1 Bacilli bacterium | reverse complement strand
ACAAATACATATCTATATGAATTATATAGACTGTAATTTAAAAAAGATAAATCAAGATAAGACAATAGGTATCATTTTAGTAAAAAAAGATAATAAATTTATTATGGAATATTCATCTGATGATAGAATAATGGCAAGAACTTATGAATTTGTTTAGAGTTTTATTTTTTACTAAAATTTGATAAAATGGTTATAGTAATTAAGAGGTGAAACATGAAAAAGTATCTAATATTATTACTTGTTCTTTTTTTAGTTGGATGTGGTAAATCAGCTACTAAGATGAAAGATTTATCATTATTAAATAAAAGTGAAATAGATGCTTATGCCAAAGAAAATAATTTAAGTGTTACTTATAAAGATGTTTATAGCACTAGGGAAAAGGGTAGTGTTGTTTCTCAAAGCATTAAAGAAGGAACTAAAATAAGTAAAAATGATGAATTAATTATTGAAATTTCTTTAGGTAGATTAACAGATGAAGAATACAAGAAAAAAGAAGTAAATGAACTTGGTCGTGTACCAGTTATGATGTATCATGGTATTCATAATAAAAAAAGTAGTGAAACAGCGTATACAGGTGGTAATGTTGATAAAGATGGTTATCAAAGAACTGCTGAAGCTTTTAGAAAAGATTTAGAGTTTTACTATGAATCTGGATATCGCATGATAAGACTTGAAGATTATATTAATGGTAAAATTGATGTTGAACTTGGTTATAGTCCAATTATTATTACTTTTGATGATGGACTTGAAAATAATATTAAAGTAACGGGATTAGATAAAGATGGTAATATCATTATTGATCCAAATTCAGCCATTGGAGTTTTAGAAGAATTTAAGAAAAAACATCCTGATGCTAATGTTACAGCAACTTTCTTTGTAACTGGTGATATCTTTAATCAAGAAGAATATAATGAAAAGATTTTAAAATGGTTAGTAAATAATGGCTATGATGTTGGTAATCATACTTGGACACATGTTAATTTTAAAAATGCTTCTATAGAAACTACTCAAAAAGAAGTTGGTTCTGTTTATGAACTATTAGAAAAATATATTCCGGGAAAATATGTTAATATTGTTGCTTTACCATATGGTTCACCTGGTGTTAAAACTCATCAAACATATCCATATATTTTAACTGGAACCTATAATGGTAAAACATATCATACAGATGCTTGTTTGCGAGTAGGTTGGGAGGCTGATTATTCACCATTTTCCCAAAAATTTGATAAAGAATTTATTAAACGTATTAGAGCTTATGATAATAATGGTAATGATTTTGATATTGAATATAACTTTAAATTACTAGAAGATAACCGCTATATATCAGATGGAAATCAAAAAACAATAGTTATTCCATCAGAATATAAAGAGTATGTTTCTAATCCAAATAATTTAGATGTTATAACTTATTAATTAAAAGCTATATTAACTAATATAGCTTTTTAATTTTTATTATTTTATGGTATAATTATTAAAGAAATTTTATAAAGGAGTTAATTATGAAGCAAGAAAATATCCGTAATTTTTCTATTATAGCTCATATTGATCATGGTAAATCAACACTTGCTGATCGTATCTTAGATGTTACTGGTGCTATAACTGAAAGAGAACAAAAAGCTCAACTACTAGATAGTATGGATATTGAGCGTGAACGCGGTATTACTATTAAACTAAATACAGTGCAATTAAAATATAAATATAATAATGAAGAATATATTCTTCATTTAATTGATACTCCAGGTCATGTTGACTTTACTTATGAAGTATCACGTTCATTAGCGGCTTGTGAAGGAGCTATTTTAGTTGTGGATGCTGCTCAAGGTATTGAAGCTCAAACACTTGCTAACTTATATTTAGCTATGGAAAATGATTTAACTATCATTCCGGTTATTAATAAGATTGATTTGCCTAATGCTAATGTTGAAAAAGTTAAAAAGGAATTAGTTGATTCTTTAGGTTTTAAAGAAGATGAAATATTATTATGTAGTGCTAAAAATGGTATAGGTATTAAAGAACTTGTAGAAGCTGTAATTGAGCGTATACCAGCTCCAAAAGGAAATAAAAATAATCCACTTGAGGCTTTAATATTTGATAGTTATTTTGATTCATATAAAGGTATTGTTACTTTAATTAGAGTTGTTAATGGTTCTATTAAAGTAGGCGATAAAATAAAAATGTTTGCAACTAACAATATCTATGATGTTACTGAACTTGGAGTTCATAATCCTCATGATGTTAAAAAAGATTCTTTAACAACTGGTGAGGTTGGATATTTATGTGCTAGTATTAAAAAGATTGAGGATATTAAAGTTGGTGATACTATTACTACTTTAGATAATCCAACAACCAAACCATTACCTGGTTATAAACCTATGAAACCAATGGTTTTCTGTGGTATTTATCCAACTGAAACTAATAAATTTCCAGATTTAAGGGAAGCTTTAGAAAAACTAAAATTAAATGATGCATCACTAGAATTTGAACCTGAAACATCAGAGGCCTTAGGTTTTGGTTTTCGTTGTGGTTTTTTAGGACTACTTCATATGGAAATAATCGAAGAAAGAATTGAAAGAGAATTTAATATAGATTTAATTGCAACTTCTCCATCTGTTATATATGAAGTGTTGTTAACTGATGGTTCAACTGTTAATATAGATAGTCCATCAAAAATGCCTGATAGACAAAGAATTAAAGAAATAAAAGAACCATATATTAAAACTAATATTTTTGTTCCAAGTGAATATATTGGTTCAATTATGGAATTATGCCAAGAAAAAAGAGGTAATTATGTATCTATGGAATATATTGATACAACTCGTGTTAATATTCATTATGAAATACCTCTTTCGGAAATTGTTTACGATTTCTTTGATAAATTAAAAAGTTATACAAAAGGATATGCTTCTTTTGATTATGAATTAATTGGATATAAGAAATCTGATTTAGTTAAAATGGATATATTATTAAATGGTAGTATAGTTGATGCTTTATCATTAATTGTCCATAAAGATTTTGCTTATAATAGGGGTAAAGTAATAGTAGAAAATTTAAAGAAATTAATACCTCGTCAACAATTTGAAATACCTGTTCAAGCTGTTATCGGAACTAAAGCAATAGCAAGATCTGATATTAAAGCAGTAAGAAAAAATGTTCTTGCTAAATGTTATGGTGGAGATATTACACGTAAAAGAAAATTATTAGAAAAACAAAAAGAAGGAAAGAAACGTATGAAAATGGTTGGAAGCGTAGAAATACCTCAAGAGGCATTTTTATCAGTTTTGAAAATGGAGGAAGATTAATGGAAAATGATTATCAAGAAGCAATTAGAAAACAGAAAGTTGCAAAAGTAGTTGAAGTATTTCTATTAGGTGATTATACTATTGCTGAAGTTTCTAAAAAAACAGGTGTACCAACTTCATCTATTCAAAGATATTTAAATAATGTTGAATATATCTGTGAATGTTTTCCTTCAAATGCTAAAGAAAAAATTAAAAAAATTAAAGAAAAATTATCTAATAATAAAATAGATGGTTTATCACGTGGTGGAAAAAATTATAGTTTAAACAATCAGTATACTAAAGATGAATTAGGTCATTTTACTGGATCAACAAAAAAATGATAAAAGCTGTTTATATTCATATTCCTTTTTGTGATCATATTTGTTCTTATTGCGATTTTCCTAAAATACTTTCTGAAACTAATTATCAAAAAGAATATTTAAATTCTTTAAAAAAGGAAATAGAAACTAATTATCGAAATGAGATAATTGAAACAATATATATAGGAGGTGGCACGCCATCTTCTTTGAGTCTTACTGATTTAAAATATTTATTAGATATCTTAACTGTTTTTAAAACTCGTAATTTAGAATATACTATGGAAGTTAATATAGAAAGTATTGACAAAGATAAATTAAAGTTAATGAAAAAATATGGTATTAATAGAATAAGTATTGGTATTGAAACATTTAATGATAAGTATTTAAAATTCCTAAATAGAAATTACACTAAAAAAGACATTAAACCTAAAATAGAATTAATTAAAAAATACTTTTCTAATATCAATGTTGATTTAATGTATGCTTTTCCTAATCAAACGATAAAAGAATTAGAAGAAGATATAGATGCCTTTTTGGATTTAAATATTAATCATATATCAACATATTCTTTAATTATTGAACCAAATACAGTTTTATATAATAAAAACACAGAAAATATTGATGAGGATTTAGACTATAAAATGTATGAATTAATTACTAATAAATTAAGTAAATATCATCACTATGAAATATCTAACTTTGCTAAAACTGGTTTTGAATCAAAACATAATTTAGTATATTGGCATAATGAGAATTATTATGGCTTTGGTTTAGGAGCAGCTGGTTATATTGATAATATTCGTTATACAAATACGCGTAGTATTAACAATTATTTTAAGGGTAATTATATTTTAGATAAACACAAATTAGATAAAAAAGAGACTATGTCTAATGAATTTATGTTAGGACTTCGTTTAATTGATGGTATTGATATAACTACATTTAAAGATAAATATAAAATGGATATTAAAAATTATAAAAATATTAAAGAATTACTTGAATTAGATAAGTTAAAAATAGAGAATAATCGTTTATTTATAAACCCTAAATATATCTATATTTCTAATAGTATTTTAGTGGATTTGATTTGATAAAATAAATAAATAATGTTATAATTGATTTTGGATTGGTGATTTGTTTGAAAAAAATAATAATAGATCGTAAAGTAATAAAAAATATATTTACTAAAATAGGAGCTTATATAGAAAGTAATGTACTACTTTTAACTTTTGTTTTAACATCAGTTGTTAATGCGGTTATTCTAAGAAGTATAACAGTACATAATACTTTTTATATTAAACCATTAATAGCTGATTTAGCGGTGGTATTATTTATTGCTTCATTTGCTTACTTTATTAAACCTAAGTATCGTATTCTATATTTCTTATTTTTTGCAATAGTATTAGATGCGATATGTATTATAAATGCAATATATTTTAAAAACTATTATTCATTCTCATCTATATCATTACTTGGTACACTTGGTGAACTAGGTGGTTATACAGATGCTGTTACTGAAAATATATTGGAGGCTAAAGACTTTGTATATTTATGGAACTTATTTGTTTTAATAGTAATGCATTTTGGTTTAAAAAGAGTAGGACACTTTGCTAGTGTTGAGAAAAATGAAGTATCAAAAATTAGATTCTTAAATACTATTATTGTTAATTTAATTATTTTAGGTTTCTTTATTTCAATGTTATCAACTAAAGATATATCTCGTTTAAAGAAACAGTGGTATCGTGAATATGTTGTTATGGAATTTGGTATTTATACATATCAAATAAATGATGTTTATAGTGCTGTTAAAACTAAATTAAATAGTATGTTTGGTTATGATGAAGCTGCTAAGGAATTTAGAGAATATTATGCTGATAAACCAGATGAACATCTACCTAATGCTTATACTAATGTATTTGCTGGTAAAAATGTTTTAGTTATTCATGCTGAAAGTATTCAAAATTTCTTAATTAGTGATGACTTTAGAGGTGGAAAACCAGCTGTATTTAATGGTGAAGAAGTAACGCCTAATTTAAATAGATTAGCTCATGAGGGAATTTACTTCTCTAACTTCTATGCTCAAGAAAGTGCTGGTACTTCATCAGATACAGAATTTACATTCAATACATCTTTAATGCCAGCAACTAGTGGTACAGTATTTATTAATTACTTTAATCGTGAGTATGTAACAACTCCTAAATTATTAAAAGAATTAGGATATTATACATTCTCAATGCATGGTAATAAAGGTAGTGCATGGAATAGAGATAGAATGCATCCATCACTTGGATATGATAAATTCTATAACCGCAACAATGCTTATGAAATTGATGAGGAAATTGGTTTAGGTTTATCTGATAAATCATTCTTTAAACAATCCGTAGAAATTATTAAAGATATTGATAAAGAAAATGAAAAATGGTATGGTTTACTAATCATGTTAACTAACCATACACCATTTAGTGATATTAATAATTACGAAGAGGAATCAGGTAATTACTTTGATGTAGATTACAAATACGAAGTAACTAATGATGATGGTGAAGTTGAAGAAAAATCTGCTCCATATATGGATGGTACTAAACTTGGTAATTATATTAAATCTGCTCATTATGCTGATGAGGCACTTGGTGATTTAATTAAAGAAATGGATGAGGCTGGATTACTAGAAAATACTATTATTGTTATTTATGGTGATCATGATAATAAACTTAAAAAATCAGAATATAACCGTTATTACAACTATGATTATGAAGAAGAAGAAGTAAGAGATTCTGATGATCCAAATTATATAAATGTTGATAGTTATTTCTATGAAATAAATCGTAGTGTTCCATTTATTATTTGGTCTAAGGATTTAGCTAATCCAGAAAGTCCAACACATGCACTTGCTGGTGAAGTTACAATGGTTATGGGTATGATAGATTGTTTGCCAACATTAGGAAATATGTTAGGATTTGAATCTAAATATGCTTTAGGTCATGATATATTTAGTGTTGAAGAAAATGTTGTTGTTTTCCCAACATCAAACTGGATGACAAATAAAATTTATTATAATAGTGCCAAAGGTTCATTTAGACAATTAAATCTTGATAAGAAATTAGTACCTAATGATGAAGAAGAACCAATTGTTTCAGAAAATACTAATGATGTAATTGGTGCTTATGATATTCCAGAAGACTATATAGAATATTATAACAACTACGCAGCTCAAGTAATTGGTATGTCTAATAATATTATTGTTTATGATTTAATTAAGCGTGTTGGTAGTGAACTTGATACGGAAAATGAAGAATTAGAATTAGATCAAAGTATTATTACAAATTAAAAGATGTTTGAAAAAACATCTTTTTTTTGATACAATTAAATTGGAGGTAAGATAAATGAAAAATTTGAAAAAAATACTTTTTGTTTTAATTATCATCTTAGGTTTAACAGGATGTAGTTTTGGTTCTGAAGATAAAGAAGAAACTAAGAAAAAAGAAAAGAAGGAAAATCCAGTAGAAATAGCTGATCCATTAGAGATTGATCCATCTTTATTTAACTATGTTGGAAGTTTTAAAGATAATGAATATGGTTATACATTAAATGTTTATGTAAGTGCTAATAGTAATAATTTAACTTTTGAATTTACTATTCCTGGTACTTCAGATGCATCATTAGATGAAGATGGAACAGTTCATGTTAGTATGGATGGTGGCCAATATGTTTCCTTTAATGTAGATGAGTTTAAAGATAATCAAGCAAAAATAGATGATGAATTCTTAGGCTTAAAAGGAACAATTAAGAAAGTTGATAATGCTTATGAAGTAGATTTAATTATGGGTGATGCTAGCGAAGCTATATCTTTATCTGGTAAATATGAACAGGAAGAAACTAAAGAAAATATGAAAGGTTATTATTCAAACGGAGATTACAAAGCCATTGCTATAACTCCATTAAAAGATTCAGTATTTGTTACTACTGTTATAGTTGAAAATGGTTTCTATGGTGGTGGAGAATATATGTGTGAATTTACTACAGATACTAAAATTAGTTGTGATGGCGAAGATGTTAAAACTATAACTCAAAATGAAGATGGAAAAATTAAGGTTGATGGCGGTAACAAAAAAATTAAAGGTGAATATGTAATTAATTTAGAGACATATGAAAAAGAATAAAGATTTATATCTTTATTTTTTTTTCTAAATATTATATAATTGTTTTAGAATAAAGAGGTGTTATATGATAGGAAACATTATAGGAATTGAAGAAAACCTTATATACGTAAAATTAAATATAAAAATAGAAGAAGTAGATAGTTTAATCAACTTATATGTTGTTATGGAAAGTCGTGACAAAAAAATAGTTGGTGAAATTACAAATATAAAAGAATTAATCGCTGAAATAATGCTTGTTGGAGAGATAGTTGGTAATAAGTTTGTTTCTGGTATTATCCAAAAGCCATCATTTGGTTCAACTGTTAAGTTAATAGCTCGTGATAAAGTTGGATTTATAGTTGGTATGGATGATTATCAGGATAATAAAGACTTATATATTGGTATGAGTCCCATTTACCCAACTATTCAAATAGGATGTAATATTAATAAATTCTTCTCTAACCATTTTGCAATTTTTGGTTCTACTGGTTCTGGTAAATCATGTGGTTTTGCCCGTTTAATTCAAAATTTATTTGAGAAAAAAACAACAGTTGCCTATAAAGCAAATATTTTTGTATTTGATGCTTATGGTGAATATCATGATGCATTTAAAGATATTAGATCAAAATGTCCAGAAGTAAGTTTCAAATCATATACAACTAATACTAGAAGTGATGATCCAAAATTATTTATTCCACTTTGGTTACTAGGTATTGATGATATAGCAATACTTTTAGGAGCTACTTCTAATACTCAAATACCAATTATTGAAAAAGCTATGAAATATGTAACAATATTTGGCCGTGATGAATCTGAAGTATTAAAACATAAAAATGATATTATAGCTCGTGCATTGCTAGAAATAATTCTAAGTGGTAGACCATCTACCCAAATAAGAGACCAAGTTATTGGTATTTTAACAACATACCATACTAAAGAATTAAATCTTGATAGCCCTGTATATCAACCAGGTTATACAAGACCTTTAAAACAATGTTTATTAATAGATGCTTCAGGTAAAATAAGAGAAATTGAATTATTAACTAATTTCTTAGAATCATTCCTATCAGATGGATTTACTTTGGAAATGCCTGATGGAACATTTAAATATACTTTAAAAGATTTATGTGATGCCTTCGATTTTGCTTTAATTGATGAAGGTGGTTTAAAAAGTGAAAAAGCATACGAAGAAGCTAATCCATTAAAAGTTAGACTTCATGCTTTATTAGATGGTGAATATGCTGAATTCTTTAATTGTAATGAATTCATGACACGTGCTGATTATATTAAAAAATTAATTACTACTGAAGATGGTAGAAAAGCTCAAATAATTAACTTTAATATTAACCACGTTGATGATAGATTTGCCAAAACAATAACTAAAATATATTCAAGAATACTATTTGATTATGCTAAGAACTTAAATAATCGTGCTTCAATGCCATTCCATATAGTTTTGGAGGAAGCTCACCGTTATGTTCAAAATGACTCAGATATTGATGTAATTGGTTACAATATATTTGACCGTATCACTAAAGAGGGTCGTAAATACGGAGTTATTTTAGGACTTATTTCCCAAAGACCATCTGAATTATCAGAAACATCAATTTCTCAATGTAACAATTTCTTAATATTTAAGATGATGCACCCATTAGATATTCAATTTATTCATGATATGTTACCAAGTGTAACTGATGAAATCTTAAAACGTATTAAGTCATTACAACCAGGTAACTGTATGGCTTTTGGTATAGCCTTTAAATTACCAACATTAATTAAAATGGATATGCCGGATCCTCGTCCATCATCATCTTCATGTGATGTATCAGGTGTTTGGTTTATAAATAGAAATTAGGTTTTACCTAATTTTTTTCTTATTAATATGATATAATTTAGATAGGTGATAAAATGATACTTGCAGATATTAAAGGTATAGGACCTAAAACATTAAAGACCTTAGAAAATAATAATATAAATACAATTGATAACCTAGTAGAGTACTATCCTTATACCTTTAAGGAGTTTAAGTATAGTACTTCATTAGATGAAGATAAGGTTATTATTAAAGCCTTAGTAGAGTCTATACCTATGGTTAATTATTTTAAGAAAAGATTAAATAAAATGACATTTAAAGTAAGTGCTTTAAATAGATTAATGAATGTATCTATCTTTAATCGAGCATTCTTAAAAAACAATATTAAAGTAGGTAATGAAATAACTATAGTTGGTAAATATGATACTAAAACTAACAACTTTGTAGCATCTGATATTATGTTTCAAATATTACCACCAAATGGAATAATTAAACCCTTGTATCATCCAATAGGTGATTTAACTTCGACAAAGATTCATAATTATATTAATTTAGCTTTAGAAGATGCCAATAATATTGAATATGTTCCAGCTTATTTAAAAGAGAAGTATCATTTGATTAATAAAGATATAGCATTAAAAGAAATTCATAATCCACATAATGTTAATACTTTAAAACAAGCTATGAATTATTTAAAGTATGAAGAAATGTTTCTATTTATGTTAAAGATGAATTATTTAAAAAATAATAAGGATAAAAATGTTGGTATTAAGCGTACAATAGACAGAAAAAAGATAGATGATTTTATAAAAAAATTACCTTTTGTTCTTACAGATAGCCAATTAGAATGCATAGAAGATATTTATAATGATTTAACTTGTGAACGTAGAATGAATAGATTATTACAAGGTGATGTATCATCAGGTAAGACCATAGTAGCAATTATTTCCCTATATATTAATTATTTATCTGGATATCAAGGTGTATTTATGGCGCCAACAGAAATACTTGCTTCTCAACATTATGATAGTGTTTTAAAATTCTTGGATGGTCTTGGTATTAAAGTTGCTTTATTAACGGGTTCTTTAAAAGCCAAAGAAAGAAAAGAAATGCTAACTGATCTGGAAAATAATAAAATCGATATTTTAATTGGTACACATGCTTTATTTTCTAAAGATGTTACTTATAATAACTTAGGTCTTGTAATAACTGATGAACAACATCGTTTTGGTGTTAATCAAAGATCTAGTTTAAATAATAAAGGTATTAATCCAGATATTTTATATTTATCAGCAACTCCAATACCACGTACTTATGCTATTATTCTATATGGTGATATGGATATATCTAGTATTAGAGTAATGCCTCGTGCTAAAAGAAAAATTGAAACTACTTTAACAAATTCCAAGAATATAAAAGTTGTTTTAGATACTATTTATCAAGAATTAAAAGATAAACACCAAGTATATATAGTAGCTCCATTAATTGATGATGAAGATGATACTTCCGATAGTGTTATTAATCTAAAAGATAAATTTGAAAAAGCCTTTTCAAAAGTAGCTAAAATAGATATCTTACATGGTAAAATGACAACGGAGGAAAAAGATAAAGTAATGCGTGAATTTAAAGAACATAAAATAGATATTTTAATTAGTACAACTGTTATTGAAGTAGGTGTAGATGTTGCTAATGCAACTACCATGGTTATCTTTGATGCATATCGTTTTGGACTTTCTCAACTACACCAGTTAAGAGGACGTATAGGCAGAAACGAATTAAATAATTATTGTATTTTAATTAGTGATAAAGAAACTGAAAGATTAAAGATTTTAACAGAAACCGATGATGGTTTTAAAATTAGTGAAGAAGACTTTCGATTAAGAGGTGCTGGTGATATTTTTGGTCTTCGTCAAAGTGGTCAAATTGGTTTTAACTTAGCTGATGAGACAAGAGACTTTAATATCTTACTTAGAGCTAATGAAGATGCTGCTCGATTCATTAATGATGAAAGTAGTAGAAATGACTATAAATTTCTTTGGGAAATAATAGAAAACTCCATGAATCTAAATTAAAATTAATTTATTTCCCGGAAAATATTTACTTATTTCCCAAAATATGTTATATTAAATATGGCATGATACTCTATGCCAAGTACTCTAGTCTATAGAGTACACAACCAAAACCCCCTGAAGGAGCCATTAGGCTCCATTTTTTGTTGTAAATAAAGGAAGTGTTAGTTTTGAATATGATTTAGGCTCTAATTTAGACTCTAAATGATTTAGATATTATTGTGTTTCAATCGAATTACTTGCATTAATCTATTGCTTATAATAGAATTAATAAAAGGAAGTGTATATATGACAACAATTTATTTATTAAGACATTCTGAAAGTATAGGACTAAATAATTTAATTATTAATGATGAGAATAATGATCAGTTAATAAACGAAAAATTACCTTTGAGTCCAGAAGGTGAAGAAAAGGCAAGAATTCTTTCAAATAATAACGAATTAAAAAATATTGATGTAGTTTTTTGCTCTGAATATGAAAGAGCAATTTCAACAGCAAAATATATAGCAATTAATAATAATTTAAAACTTATAATATCGAAAAGTATAAATGAAAGAAAGATAGGAAATGCAAAAGAATATCCAAAGTCATTTTGGATAACTCAATTTGAAGATCAAAATGCAAAAGCACCGAATGGCGAAAGTAGAAAAGAAGTTAGCGAAAGATTTATTACGTTCATTAATAAAACACTAGAACAGTATAAGGGTAAAAGAATAGTATTAGTATCTCATGGAACGGCAATTACTTTTTTATTAATGAATTGGTGTGAATTAGTTAATGTAGAATTAGAAACAAAAATTAGACATTTAACTTATAAAGGAAAGGATGTAATTAATGATAATATTAAATTTCTAGAATTATTTAAACTTTCTTTTGATGATGAGAATAATATTACAAATATAGAATTAATAAAAAATGAGATTTAGCATTATAGTTTAGTTTTATAGGTTTTTATATAATCTCTTTTAGGCTCTATTTAGGCTCTAAAATATCTGAATATGAGTAAAAAATAATAAAACAAAGTAACAGGGAACGTCAATAAATAAAAAGGTTTAACAAATTTTAAAAAGCAAGAAGACTAGTTTTAATTGACCCCTTGAATGGATACCTTGATGGTATCCTCTTTTTTTTTATAATTTAAAATAATCGGAATATAGTAATATTGCGATGTTTTGAAAATTTATTTTTCCAGTAACAAAGAAGATAGTAATTATTTTTTTTTTATGTTATAATAGCACATAAAAAAGGAGGATTATATGGCTTTTAATACATTAGAGTATTTGAAAGATGGTAAAGTTGATTTTGTTTTTAGTTGCACACCATATGATTATAAACATTTAATTGAAAATGTCAGAAAAGCAGCAAATAAAATAGAAATTATAAATGGATTTCTTCCTAAATTAAAAGAAGAATTACCATCTTTTTGCTTTGCTGTTATATATGATGTTCCAGAATTTGCTGATGAAGCTTATGAATTATTAAATATTAAAAATATAACTTCAGAAATGTT